>DASRDR010000001.1:0-23403 GCA_035652475.1 Candidatus Methylomirabilota bacterium
TCCAGGTCGAGCTCGCGCTCGAGGGCCCGGAGGAGGTCGTCGTCGATGACGCCGCGGTCGCGCATCATCGCGACCGCCTCGCGCTGGGCGTCGATGACCGCGCGCCGGATCTGCCGGTGCTCCACCAGCTCCTGCTCGGCCGCGCTGCCCGGCTGCTCCAGCTGGTCGAGGTGCTCCGCGCGGTGGAAGTAGGCCGTGCGCAGCTGGTCGAGCAGGGGCCGGTGGCCCGGCCACTGGGCGTACAGCTCGTGCGGCGCGCCTGCTGCTCCTCCCCGCGCCCCTCGTCGTCCCCGCCCAGCCCGACCCACCGGATCACGAGCGGGAGCGTCAGGCCCTGGCCGACCAGCGTCACGACGATGACCGTGAAGGTGATCACGAGGACGGCCTCGCGCGCCGGGACCGGCGACCCGCTCGGCAGGGTGGCGGGCACCGCCAGCGCGGCGGCGAGCGAGACCACCCCCCGCATGCCGGCCCACGACAGGACCACGATCTCGGCCGGCCGGAGCGGGGGTCGCCGCCGGCGGAGCCGCTCCCACCCCGCCATGCCGCCGATCCACAGCGCGCGCACGGCGATGAGCGCGCCGCTGACGGCCAGCCCCGCGCCGACCAGCGCGAGCAGTGCGGCCCGCTCCAGCGCGCGGGCGGTCCCGGCGATCTGGAGCCCGATCAGGACGAACACGAACCCGTTCAGGAGGAAGATCAGCATCTCCCAGACGGCGCGGCCGGCCAGCCGCACGTCCGAGCTCATCATGGTGGACGCCCGCCGCCCGAGGTACAGCCCCGCGGTGACCGCGGCCAGCACCCCCGAGATCCCCGCGAGCTCGGCCGGGAGGTACGCGGCGTACGGGGTCGCGAGCGAGACGGTGACCTCCACCGGGAGATCGGTCAGCCGGGTGCGGACCTGGGCGATCAGCCACCCGACGGCGAGCCCGATCGCGGTGCCACCGACCGCGACGATGGCGAAGCGGCTCCCCGGCCCCAGCACGAGCCCGGCGCTCGCCGCGACCGCCGCGACGAGGGCCGCCCGGTAGACGCTCAAGGCGGTGGCGTCGTTGAGAAGGCTCTCGCCCTCGAGGAGCGACACGAGCCGGCGGGGGACGGCCAGACGCTCGGTGACCGCCGTGGCCGCGACCGCGTCCGGCGGCGAGACGATCGCCCCCAGCGCGACCGCGATCGGCACGGTCATGCCGGGCACCAGGAGGAGGCCGACGGCGCCCGCCGCGGCGGCGCTCGCCAGGACGAGGCCGATCGCGAGCGACGCGATGGTCCCGAGATTGGCCCGGAAGCTCCGGATCGGCGTGAAGAACGCGGCGTAGTAGAGGATGGGCGGGAGCACGAGCCCCAGGACCGACTCGGGGGCGATCGGCGGGCCCGGCAGGCCGGGGAGCAGCCCCAGTCCGAGCCCGCCCAGGAGGAGGAGCGCGGGGTACGGCGCGCCGAGCTGCCGGGCGAGCGCCACGACGCCCGCCACGACCACGAGGAACAGGAGGAGGAGCTCGGCCGGGGGCACGCGGGCGTCGCCGCGACCGCGTCAGCCGGACGCGCGGCGGGCGCGGCGCCCCGGCGCGGCGGCGAACGCGCCGCCGGCCGTCAGGGGCTCGCGCCCGGCTGCCGGGCCCGGTCGAGCGCGGCGACGATCGCCGGCGCGTCCAGCACGAGCTCCATGGGCCCCACTTCCCGCTCGTAGACCTCCGGCGGGATGGCCCGCTTCACCTGGTCCTCCAGGATGTGGAACACCGGGAGCCCCAACGGGACTCCGGCCAGGGGCCCCGCGTAGCTCGGGTCGCC
Source organism: Candidatus Methylomirabilota bacterium (assembly GCA_035652475.1). Taxonomy (GTDB): domain Bacteria; phylum Methylomirabilota; class Methylomirabilia; order Rokubacteriales; family DASRDR01; genus DASRDR01. The sequence goes on from DASRDR010000001.1 coordinate 1,789, forward strand.
CTGCGTCAGGGTGAGCGCGACCATCATCGTGCTGCCGGGGGTCGGGGTCCCGAGGACCACCACCAGCCGGTCACGGTCGCTCCGCTCCACCAGGCGCTGGATCGTCCCTTGCTCCTCGAGGTCCATGGCGCCGGCCGACGTTCAGACGAAGCACTGGGTGACGTCGTAGATCACCTGGGCCCCGACCGCCTCCGCGCACGCCCGGATCGCCGGCGCCGGGATCCCGTCGCGCTCGCCCAGCGCGAGCACGAGCTTGCCCTCGAGATCGACCATCGGCTCACCTCCCTCGCACGAGGCCATTCTACCCGGCGCGCTCGAGCACCACGCTCGCGCCGTCGCCCATCGTCGTCATCCGGCCGAGGAACAGGCTCCCCTTGGCCACCAGCTGCACCCGCCGGAGCGCGCCCGCGGTCAGCCCCGCCACGGCGTGCGGCAGGTACGGGATCGCCGAGGCGATGTGGCCCTGGGTCGGGCAGAACCCCGGGAGGCCGTGGGCGCGCTCGAACCTTGCCACGTCCTCCCGGCCGAGCTCCCCGGCCCGCGCCGCGAGCGCGCCCAGGATCCGGTAGTTGTTCGCCGGGACGTTGCCCGAGCCGGCCGGCTCGGTGATGTCCGGGTTGTGGAGCTCCACCGCGAACCGGTCGACGTCGGTCAGCCGGAGGCCGTGGGCCCGCAGCGGCGCGGCGCTCAGGGCCGTCGCGATCTGGTGCGGGGCGTCCCCGTCCCCCAGGCGATGCGTCGCCGCCATGTCCAGCCGCATCAGCGGGCTCCGGCCATCGTCCGGCCCCACCTCGATCGCGACCCCGACCAGGACGTCCTCCAGGATCGGGTACCCCGCCGCCAGGTGGCCGCGGAACTTCATGCCGAGCTTGGCCAGCGACCCGCCGGCGACCACGACGACGCGCCGGTGGAGGCCGCTCCGGACCAGGGCGCCCGCCAGGATGAGCGCGTGCACCGGGCCGGCGCAGAACGCCTTCACGTCGACGCCGCCGGCCCCGGTGACCCCGGCGAGCTCGCCGATCGCCTTGGCCAGGTTGCCGCCGCCGCGCTGGTAGCGGTCCCCGACCGCCTCCTCGCCGGCGCCCAGGAGGAAGTCCACCGGCGCGGGATCCCGCGCCGCGGCAAGGAGCTCGCGGAGCGCCAGGGCGCCGGTCACCTTGGCCGCCAGGTTCTCGAGGATCACGGCCGGGGCGAGCGCCTCGTCGGCCTCGTGCCCCGCCACCACCCGCCCCACCGGCTCGTCGAGCTCCCCCCAGAGCGGCTCGGCGCCCTGCGCCAGCGCCCGCCGCAGCTCGTCCGGCGACGTCCCGGCCGGCCCCGGCCCGCCCGGCAGCGGCGGGAGCGTCTCGGCGAAGCCGGCGTCGAAGGCGACGAGCCTCGCGGAGTCCGCCCGGGCGAGCCACGCGTAGAAGGTCGACTGGTCGACCAGAACCCCGCCCGGTCCGCGGGCCGGCCCGGCCTCGCACGGCTGTCCGTGCCACGGGCGCTGCCGATCCCAGAGCGCCTCCGGGGCGAGGTTCGCCAGGAGCACCTGGTGCGGCGGGTAGGCGACCGCCGCCTCCAGGCTGCGGCGGTGCTTCCGCAGCTCCCGCCGGAGCGCGTCCCGCTCGCCGGCCGGCGCGCGGGCCAGCTCCCGCCGCGGCTTGGACCCCGAGAGGACGAGGTCCGGGACGTGGGCGATGGCGAACCGCACGCCCCGCACGGCCGGACGCGGGGCCCCGGGGCTCGTGGACACGGTCACGCTAGAAGTCCAGGTAGCTCTGGTCGCCGAGCCCGTAGCTGTCGAAGTGCCCGAAGATCGGCGAGTAGGCGCCGGAGAGGGCCTCGAGGTCGAGCGGCCCGCCGGCCGGCGTCCGCACCTCCGGCCGCTCCTGGTCGAACACGAGCTCGCGGCCCCCGACGACGCGCGGCATGGCCGGCAGGGGGTCGGCCGGGGCCAGCGTGCCGGTGCTCACGATCGCGTCCGCCTCGGGCACGCTGAACAGGAGCGGCGGCTCGTCGACGCCGGTCTCGGCGAGCTCCGGCCGGAGCCGCACCACCTTGATGTCCGACTCGATCGTGAGGAACACGGTCGCGATGCCGGCCTGCTCCAGCCCCTGGATGGTCAGCATCACCTCGATCAGGTCGTTGCCGCCGTGGTTCCAGGTGACCAGCGCTCCCCGGGCGCCGAGCATCTCGGCGAGCTTCACGGTCTGGTGGGCGCTGCGCCGCTTGTCGGCGAGCGCGCCCCACCGGGTGCGGGCGACGATCGACCCCACCCAGGCGAGATCCCGGCCGTGGCGCGCGTACAGCGCGGCGAGGACGGGGTTGTTGACGTGGAGCCACGTGCACTTCCCCGGGTACCCGACCACGGCGTCCCCGGTGATCGCGCCGTCGAGGATCTCGTTCGGATGCAGGAGCACGGGGAGCGCGTGCGGCGTGTAGCCGTAGATCCCGGTCCCGATGCCGGGGACCATCGAGGCGTTCAGGGTGTGGACGTGGACGACCCGCGGCAGCGCGGGGTCGACCGCCGGCAGCGCGAACCGGTCGCGCGCGACCGGGACCTGGTCCCGCACGAGCGCGGCCAGGTCGTCGGCCACCCGGTGAGCGGCGCCCTGGAGAGCCTCGTTCCAGTCGGTCAGCTCCAGGTCGGGGGCGGTCTCCACGGTCAGCACGAGGTAGCGCAGCGTGCTGTAGACCGTCACCGCCCCGGGGCCGGACATGTCGACGAGGCTGTCGGTCGCCGCGCTCACCGCCCGGCGGATGTGGGGCAGCGCCTCGGAGCAGAGCATCACCGCGAACCCGGCGTAGCGGTGCGTGACCCCCCGCCCGACGGTGTCGGGCGGGTGGCCGGCGATCGCCGGGTAGACGTGCCCCGGCCCGCTGACCTTGACGCGCGGCTCGATCACGTCCCGCACCTGGACGATCCGGGTCGCCTCGCCGGGCGCGACCAGGTCGACCGCGACCCGCCGGAGCCGGCGATCGGCCAGGACCAGGCGCTCGACCCGATCGCGGTCGATCACCAGCCGGCGATCGTGCCAGCCGGCCGGGCGTCCGAACGCGATCGTCTCGACCGGGAAGGTGCCGACCTCGAGCGCCATGCCGCCCCGGGGCGCCGGCCCGGCCATCACCGGCCCTCCGGCGCGAAGAGCGTGGGCGCGGCGACCGCCGTGGTCAGGGCGGCCAGCGCCCGCTCGACCAGCCGCCGGCGCAGCGCCCGGTCGGCGTCGGGCGGCAGGGCCGGGTCGCCGCACACGTGCTCGATCTTGATTCCCTGCACGACCCGGTTCGCGCCCGCCTGGAGCGCCAGGGGCGGGAGCGCGCTGATGACCGCGACCGGGATCCCCACCCGCTCGATCTCCTTGCTGATCGTTGCGCCGCAACGATTGCAGGAGCCTCAGGTCGCGACCAGCAGCACCCCGTCCGCGCCGTCGCGGCGGAGCGCGGCCGCGATCTCGGCCCCGTTCCGCTTGCAGTCCAGGAAGCGCTGATCGTTCCCCACGGTGGCGTAGTAGTGATCCAGGAGCCGGCCGATCACGCCCTCGCGCTCGAGCTCCCGGGCCGCGTCGAGCGGCAGGGCGAGGTTCGGGTTCTCGGATGCCATCTGGTTGAAGAAGCCGCCGTGCACGCACTCGAACCGGTCCGGCGAGAGCGCCGCCAGCCCGGCGACCTCGTACCGCTGCCACCGGGTCTCGCTGCAGCGGCGCAGGTGGTCGGGGTTGCCGCGCGGCACGATGCCGCTGGTCACCGCGAGCCCGATCGTCGCGTGCTTGAGGTCGGGGAGCGCCGGCGCCGGCGGCACCGCCTCGTACGCGTCGACCGGGATCTCGGTCACGAACGGGCGGCCCTGGAGCTTGGCGACCAGCATGGCCACCGCGCGCTCCGCGCCCGAGCCGGCCCGGCGCCCGGGCCGGCGGACCCCGCGCGGCAGGTAGCCGTCGACCGCCGCCGGACCGACCCGGCCCGCCGCGAGCGTGCACGCGAGCGCGGCCATCCGCGGCAGGGCGCGTCCCATGTCGGCGGCCGAGTCCGCGGTCGGCACCACGTACGCCTTGCGGTAGACGAGGACCCCCGGGTTCTCCGGGTGCATCCCGGTGACCGCCCAGAGCCCGCGCTCGGCGCAGAGCCGGCACACGGTCGCGCAGGCGCTCCCGTAGCGGCCGGCCGCGAACGCCGGCCCGGCGATCACCACGTCGGGACGGGTCGACTCGAGCCACCGCCGGACGGCGTCGTCGGCCTCCTCCCGCCGCTCGTTGAAGAAGTTGTCGCCGCAGACGAGGGTCGAGACCACCTCCCCGGCGTCCCCGAGCGCGGTCTGGAGCAGCCGGCCCGGGCCGACCGGCCCCGGCCGGACCTCGGGCGGATGATTGGCGTGCTCCTCCGCGCCGATGCCGGCGAAGAACTGGTTCAGATAGTGGCCGACGCGCAGCATGTCAGCTCCGTCCCCCTCGCCGGGCGAGGTCCGAGGCTCCGTTCAGCGCCAGCACGGTGAGGGCGATCGCCCCGCCCGGCATGACGCCGTACCACGGAGCCGAGTACATGTAGTTCCGGCTCTCGTTGACCATGAGCCCCCAGGACGGAGCGGGCGGCTGGGTGCCCAGCCCCAGGAAGCTCAGGCTGGCCTCGAGCAGCACCGCTCGCGCGATCGCGATCGGCAGCTGCACGATCAGCGGCGAGATCGTGTTGGGCAGGATGGTGCGGAACACGATCCGCGCCGCGCCCGCCCCCGCCGCCACCGCGGCCTCGGTGTACTCCATGTGGCGCTGGCTGAGCGCGCCGGCCCGGGCGAGCCGCGCGAACTGCGGGAGCCCGACCACCGCCACGGCGACCCCCGCGTTCAGCGAGCCGGGCCCGGTCATCGCGACCAGCGCCAGCGCGAGCACGACCGGCGGGATCGCCAGCAGGGTGTCGACGCCCCGCATGAGGACCCCGTCCGTCCGCCCCCCCGCGAACCCCGCCCACAGCCCGAGCGGCACGCCGGCGAGCGCGGCGGCCGCGGTGGCCCCGACCCCGATCGCCAGCGCGACCCGGGACCCCCAGACCAGCCGGCTCCAGATGTCGCGCCCCAGGTGGTCGGTGCCCAGCCAGTTCGTCCAGGACGGCCCGGCCAGGGGCGCGCCCTTGCTCATCTCGGTCGGGTCGTGGCGCGCGAACCACGGCGCGCCCGCCGCCAGGACCAGGAGCCAGGCCAGGAACGCCACGCTCGGCGACCGCCAGCGCCTCACGAATGCCCGGCCACCTCGGCGTAGCGGATCCGCGGGTCGAGCACCGCGTAGAGCGCGTCGGTCACGAGGCTGATCGCGACGAACCCCACGATGCTGACCAGGATCAGGGACTGGGTGAGGAGATAGTCGCGCGTCAGGATCGACCGCCACAGGGCGGTGCCCATCCCGGGGATCGCGAACACCGCCTCGGTGATCACGGCGCCGCCGATGAAGAACCCCGCCTGGATCCCGAACACCGTGACGATCGGAATCAGCGCGTTCCGGAGCGCGTGGCGCCACACCACCGCGCGCTCGCGGAGGCCCTTGGCCCGCGCCGTGCGGACGTACTCGCGGCCGAACACGTCCTCCAGCGCCGCCTGGACGAAGCGCGCCATCACCGACCCCACGCCCAGGCCCAGCGTCACCGCCGGCAGGATCAGGCTCCGCGCCCATCCGGCGGCGTTCACGCCGAGCGGCACGAACCCGGACGGGGGCAGCCAGCGCACGCGGACCCCGAAGTACCAGGACAGCAGGATGCCGAGCCAGAACACGGGGACCGCCAGCGCGAGGCCGTGATAGGCGGTCACCAGCCGGGTCAGGCGGGTCCGGGGGTGTGTCCCCGCGTAGACCCCCACCGGGAGCGCGATCGCGACGACCACGGCGAGCGCCCACGCCGCCAGCTGGAGCGTGACCGGGACCGCCCGGGCGAGGGTGCGGCTGACCGGGATCCCGCTCAGCAGGGAGTACCCGAGATCGCCGCGGGCGAGCCGGCCCACCCACCGCCCGTACTGGACCGGGATGGGGGCATCGACCCCGAGGTACGCCCGCAGCGCCTGGAGCTGCTCGGGGGTGGCGCGGTCGCCCAGGATCACCTCGGCCGGGTCACCGGGCAGCCCGGCGACCATCGCGAACACCAGCAGGGAGGCCAGGAACACCGTCAGGATCGCCTCGCCGACCCGGCGCAGCAGGTACGCGGTCACGACCCGCTCCGCTCGCTCGCCCCGGCGGTCACCGGTCGAGCCACGTGTTGCGGAGCGACAGGATCATCTGAGGATCCACCTCGAACCCCTTGACCGGCTTCGCGAGCCCGAAGGTCGGCAGCCGGAGCGCGATCGGCAGGCACCACGCCTGCTCGAGGAGGTAGCGGACGGCCGCCCGGAGGCTGGCCCAGCGCTCCCGCGGGTCGAACGAGGCGTTCAGCTTCTCGATCGCCTCCAGGTAGCCCCTCGGCGGCCCGGTCTCGAGCCAGGCCGGGTTCGTCGCGTTCAGCCGGTACGCGGAGCTGATCGTGAAGTCGGTCGGGTCGAGCGTGGCCAGCGTCAGGAACGAGAGCGAGAGGTCGAACTTGCCCGCGAAGTACGCCGGGAAGTACCGGGAGGGCTCGACGATGGTGAGCGTCACGTCGATCCCGGCCTTCTTGAGGTCGCCCTGCAGGATCTGGGCGATGAGCGGGGTCTCGTACGTGCTGGTCGAGACGAGGAACTCCGCCCGGGCGGGCCTGGCCGGGGTGATCCCGGCCTGGGCCAGGAGCTCGCGGCCCCGTGCCGGGTTGAACGCGAACTCCTCGTCGAGCCGGGGATCGTACCCCGGGGTGCCGGGCGCCGCGACCTGGACGGTCGGCTTCCCCACCCCGCCCAGGATGGTCTTCGACACGGTCTCCCGGTCGAGGAGGTAGCGCAGCGCCTGGCGGACCCGCACGTTGTCGAAGGGCGGGCGCCGGGCGTTGACCACCAGCGTGTAGTACTCGTTCGGGACCGGCGCGGGGACGACCTGGAGCCCCTCGGCGCGGAGTCGCTCGACGTCCTTGTTGGGGATCGTGTGGGCCACGTCGATCTGGCCGGCCCGGAACGCGTTCTCCATCGCGCCGGGATCGCTGAGCACCCGGAAGACCACCCGGTCGAGGAACGGCCGCCCGGGCCGGTGGTACTGCTCGAAGCGGGTGAAGGCGACGTGGTCCCCCGGCACCCACTCCTCGACCCTGAACGGGCCGGTCCCGCCGCCCCGCTGCTTCACGGTCTGGAACGCGGCCGGGTCGATCATCCCCCAGCGCGCGACCATCGCGAGGTAGTCGGGGCGGGGCTGCGCGAACCGGATGCGGACCGTCCGCCCGTCGAGCTTCTCGGCGGCCTGGAAGTCCTGGAGCCGGCTGAACAGCCCGCCGCCGGTCGTCTTGTCCTTGATCCGCTGGAAGTTCGCGAGGAGCCCCTCCGCGTCGAACGCGCCCCCGGAATGGGTCCGCAGCCCCGGGCGGAGCCGGAACGTCGCGCTCAGGCCGTCGCGCGCGAGCTCCCAGGCCTCGGCCAGATCTCCCTCCGGCTGGATGCTCCCGTTGAAGGTCACGAGGTAGCCGTAGCCCTGGAAGAAGACCGGATTGTTCGCGAACACGATGTCGTTCGGATCAAGCGAGACGATGTCCGTGTTGATCCCCACCGTGAGCGTGCCGCCGCGCTTCTCGCCAGCGGCCCGCGCCGGCCGGGGCCGCACGGCGCCGGCGAGCGGCGCGGCCGCCCCCGCGGCGGCGAGACGCTTGAGGACGTCCCGACGGGTCGGCAGCGAGGCGGAACGCGCGTCCAGCATCAGCAACCTCCGGAATGTCGGCGGTGGTCGGGCGCGAGGGCGGTCACGATCCCTCGCGGCGGCGCTCCCGCTCGATCAGCTGCCGCATGACGGTGTCCAGCTGATCGGCGCGGGCGCCGAGCCAGGGCAGGCGCAGGCTGTAGAGCAATCCGGTCCGGCTGCCGGGGTCCGCGGTCAGCTCGACCAGCGGGTTCGACGGCTGTCCGGGCAGCGTCATCTCGCGGAGGAGGACCAGCGCGGCGAGTTTCAGTCCGTCCTCGGCCGAGAGCGGAAGCGTGGTGGTCGTCCCGAACGCGACCGGCTGGCCGTCCCGCGAGACGGTGACCGACGCCGTCAGGAGCCGCGGGGGCCCGTCCACGTCGACCGCGATCACCGGGCCGTCGCCCGGGCGGGCGCGCCCGCCGGCGACCTCCCAGTGGAACCGCAGCGCGCCGAGCGGCCCCAGGCCGGCGGCGTCGACGTGGAACGTCGCCGTCGCCCCGGCGACCGCGACCATGCGGCCGCCCCGGTGCGGGAGCGGCCCCACCACGGGGACGGCGCGGCGGGCGAGCCGGTCGACCACGTTCCGGGTGATGCGCCCCACCGTCGCGTTCCGCGTCGCCACGATCGGCCAGTCGGTCGTCGCTCCCTGGAACACGATCCCGCCGCCCGGCGTCGTGTACAGGCCCATCGTCGCCGCCGCGCGCGGCGCCGCCCGCACCCAGCCCTCCCCGAGCTCGGCCACGCCCAGCACGACGAAGCTCTGCGGCGTCCCGCCGTCGCCGAGCGGGACGGCGAGGCCGTCGCGCCGCCGGGCCAGCGCCGCTCCGTCGGCCTCGTAGCCGATCAGCGGATACGCCGGATCCGCCCCGACGATGTCGCCGTCCCGGAGGCCGGTCCCGGCGAACACCCAGTGCTCCGCGTGCTGGACCGCGTAGCCGCTCGCGGCGCGCCGGCCGTCCCACCAGCCGCCTGCGTGCCGGAGCGAGACCCCGGTCACCGCCTCCTCGCGCCAGGTGTCGGGCGTCCACGGCTCGGCCTCGCCGGACGGCGGCGGCACCTTGGCGCACGTGATCGCCGTGTCGCCGTCCGTGAAGTGGACCCGGAACCCCGCGATGTTCCCGCTGAAGAAGGCCACGTTCCCGCCCCGGCGCACGAACCCCTCGAGACGCCCCCGCATGGCGTCGCTCCAGTACTCGTCGTGCCCGACCGAGAGGAGCAGCCGGTAGGGGGCCAGCAGGTCCGGATCGGCATGCAGGTCCCAGTCCGTGCAGTAGTCGAGGCGGTAGCCCGCCCGCTCGAGCCAGGCGATGAACGGCGCGTCCCACTTGGCGAAGGTCTGCCGGCGGACGGCGGGCTCGTGCGCGTCCGGCGGGTCGCCGGGCTCCACCACGCCGCCGGTGCCCCCGCCCGGCCGCCGCCACGTGAGCTTGAACCCCGGGGGGCGGTCGTCCCGCGACCACACGTTCTCGGCGTAGAGGCTGCCGTAACCGGTGCCGTTGTAGGCGTGAAAGGTCAGCCAGGAAAGCTTGTAGAGGACGGGCGTGTCGAGGCCCGGGCGGGCGCTCCGCACCACGAACAGGGCCCGGGCGTCGCACCCGTCGGCCGTGGTCACGTCCGGCCGGTGCTCCCGGCCGGCGGCGTCGCGCTCCACGAGCACGGCCACGTACGCGCCGGACGGCCACTCGGGGGGGATCGCGAACTCGTACCCCGGCCAGCCCCAGTCGCGGTCGGGCGGCCCGTCGGGGAACGCGTACCCCTGGAGCCAGCCCCCCTCGGGGCCGGTCATGCGCGCGAGCGTGGCCCCCTGCCGGTAGAACTCGGCGCGGAAGGCGGGCTGATCGGTGGAGACATGGAGGGTGAGCGTCTCCCCCGGCCGGACGCTCGGCCACCGCGGATAGCCGCGGATCATCGGGGCGGCTCCCCCGCGGGCCCGGGCTCCCCCAGCCGCGCCGCGACCTCGCGGAGCCGGGCCGCGCGCGCCGCGATCCACGGCAGGCGCACGCCGTAGAGGAGCCCCACCGCGTCCCGCGGATCGCGCGTCGCGACGACCAGCGGCTTCTCCGGCGCGGACGGCGCGACCATCTCGCGGAGGAGCACGAGCGTCTCCCGCTCGAGCGCCTCGCGCGACCCCAGCGGGAGCATGGTCAGGCTGCCGAATCCGACCGCGAGCCCGTCCCGCCGCGCGGTGACCGCCACGGTGACCGGCCGCGGCGGCGCGGGCATGGTGACCCGGACCAGCGGCCCCGCGGGCGGCTCCGCCCGCCCGCCGGCGACGTGCCACTCCAGGGCGAGCCGGTCGGGGTCGGGGAACGGGGCGAGGTCGGCGTGGAACGTCGCCGCCTCGCCCTCGACCGCCAGCAGCCGCCCGCCGCGCGCCGGCAGCGGCCCGACCAGCCGGATCGACGGCAGGCGCAGGCGGTCCAGGACGTTCCGCGTGATCCGCGCGACGCAGCGGTCGCGGGGCGCCGCGATCGGCCAGTCCGTGGTCGCGGCCTGGAACACGAGCCCACCGCCCGGCGTGGCGTGGATCCCCATCGTGGCCGCCGGACGGGGACCGCCGGCGACCCAGCCGGGGCCCAGCTCGGCGAGGCCCAGGATGAAGAGCTCCGGCCACCGCCCCGGCCCGGGGGTCGGCACCGCGATCCCCTCCCGCCGCGCGTAGGGGACGGCGTCGACCTCGTAGCCGACCAGCGGATACGCCGGATCGGCCCCGAAGACCTCGCCCTCCCGGAGCCCGGTCCCCTCGTACACCCAGTGGTCCGCGTGCTGGACCGTGTACCCGAGCACGTCGCGCCGGCCGTGCCACCAGCCGCCCCCGTGGTCGAAGCTCACCCCCGTGACCGCCGCCTCGGCCCGCTCGGGCGGCCACCGGTCGACCGTCCACCGGCGCCGCGCGTCGGCGGCGGGGGGGAGCTTGGCGCACGTGATCGCGGTGCCGCCGTCGGTGAAGTGGATCCGGTACCCGGCGATGTTGCCGCTCAGGAAGGCGAGGTTCCCGCCCGCGCCGGCGAACGCCTCCAGCCGGTCGCGCATGGCGTCGCTCCAGTACTCGTCGTGGCCGACGGAGAGGAGCAGCCGGTACGGGGCGAGCAGGTCCGGATCGGCGTGGAGGTCCCAGTCCGTGCAGTAGTCGACGCGGTACCCCTCGCCCTCGAGCCAGGCGATGAACGGCGCGTCCCACTTGGCGAACGTCTGCCGCCGCACTCCGGGCTCGTGGGCGTCGGGCGGGTCGCCCGGCATCACCGTGCCGCCGGTGCCGCCGCCCGGGCGGCGCCAGGTGACCTTGAAGCCGGGCGGCTCGTCGAGGGCCGACCAGATCCCCTGGGCGTAGAGGCTTCCGCCCCCGGTGCCGTTGTAGGCGTGGAAGGTCGCCCACGAGAGCTTGTAGAGCACGGAGGTGTCCCGGCCCGGGCGGGCGCTCCGGACGACGAACAGGGCCCGGGCGTCGGCGCCGTCCGCGGTGGGGAGCGGGGGGCGGTGCGCGCGCCCGGCGGCGTCGAGCGGGACGAGCAGCGCCACGTACGCCCCGGACGGCCACCCGGGCGGGATCCGCACGTCGTAGCCGCGCCAGCCCCAGTCGCGGTCCGGCGGGCCGGGCGGGAGCGCGCAGCCGCGCAGGCGCTCGGGCCCGAGGCGTCCCATCGGTTCGAGCCGGCGGCCCTGCCGGTAGGCGTCGATCCGGAAGTGCGGCTGATCCGTCGACACGTGGAGCGTGAGGGTCTCGCCGGGCCGGACGCTCGGCCACCGCGGATAGCCCTGGATCATCCCGGCGCGCGCGCTCCCCTACTGCCCGAGCAGCGTGCGGAGGTGGGCCAGCGCCCGGGGCACCGCCGTCTCGCCCGGCTCCTCGCCCTCGTACTCGACCGAGACCCAGCCGCGGTATCCCGCCCGGCCCAGCTCGGCCATGATCGGCTCGTGGTCGACCAGGGCGTCGCGCCCGTCGGGGCCCACCTCCCGGAACTTCGCGTGAACGTGCCGCGCCAGGTGCGCCGTGCGCCGGATGGACGCCAGGCCGTCGACGTAGTTCCCGGTGTCGAGGAGCAGCGCCAGCGCGGGACTGCGGACGGCGTCGAAGATCGCGAGCACGTCGTCGGCGCGCTGGACGAAGCCGCCGTGGTTGTGGTTCTCCATGACCAGGTGCACGCCCTCGCGCTCGGCCACCCGGCAGACGGCCCGCAGCGCCTCCAGCATCGCCGGCCACCGCGCGGCCCGGTCGCCCTCCGGCCAGCCGGCGAACGTGCGCAGGAACCGGCTCCGGAGCCGCCGCGCCCCCGCCATCCACTCGACGGTGCGCGCCTGCTCGGCACGGCATCGGTCGGGGTCGGCGACCCCGAAGTTGTTCATGAGGGCGACGTCGACGATCGTGAGGCCGTGGCGGTCGGCAGCGGCCCGCACGGCGCCGAGCCGGTCCGGCTCCGGCGGGCCGATGTGGCCGTCCTCCAGCTCGACCGCCCCGAGGCCGACGTCCTCGGCCATGCGGCGGAGCCAGTCGGCGAGGGTGAGCCGCCCCGCGGCCAGCGCGGGCGCGTACGACTCGGAGGTGCACGCGAGCTGGATCCCGGGCGCCGCGCTCATGCCCGGGGCACCTCGGTCGGCCGGCCGCCCGCGCGGAGGCTCTCGTAGGCCGCCTCCAGCACGGCGATCGAGTGGAACGCGTCGTCGACGGTGACGGGCGGGCGCCCGCCGTCCAGGCAGGCGTCCACGAACTCCCGGTCCTCGGCGACGTACCCCCACAGGGTCACCGGGTCGGGCGACGGGAAGTGCTGCCACGCGGCGTCGGGCCGCTCGCGGGTCGTGTGGCGCGCCCGGTCCAGGTCCTCCGAGACGAGCCGTGCGTGGTCCCCGTAGAGCTCGACCCGCTCCTGGGGCGGAGCCCACGAGGCGTGCCCGCACGTCGTGAAGGCGACCGGCCGGTCGCCCGCGCACCGGAGGAGCATGGCGATGTCGTCGTAGTCAGGGTAGCAGCTCCGGCGGCCGAGCGCGGTCACCGTCTCGATCGGCCCGACCAGCCACGCGACCAGGTCCACGAGGTGCACGGCCGTGTCGTACATGAACCCGCCGCAAACCGCGACGTTCGTGTACCAGCTGGGGGTCAGCATGTCGCCGTCGTTGATCGTCACGCTCGCCGAGTACGGGGTGAACCCCGCGGCGACCTGCGCGCGCAGGTAGCGGTACGCGGGCGCCCACCGGCGGTTGAACCCCATCTGGTACACGCGGTCGCCCCGGCGGACGCGGTCCCGGATCCGCCGCCCGTCCTCCAGCCGGATCGCCATCGGCTTCTCGGAGAAGACGTGGAGGCCCCGGTCGAGGGCGTCGAGCACGACCTCGGCGTGGTAGGCGTTGGGGAGGGTCACGAAGACCGCCTGGGCGCCGAGGCCCGCCAGGTCACCGACCGTGCGGCACGGCCGCGCGCCGACCGCCCTGGCCGCCTGCTCGGCCGCCTCGGCCGCCGTGTCGGCGACCCCGACGACCTGGACGCGCTCGTCCCGGCCGAGGGCCTCGAGGTGTCGCCGCCCCATCAGCCCGGCGCCGATCAGCCCGACCCGGAGCGCGCTCACGCCGCGGCTCCCCAGGGATCGATCACCACCTTGAGCGAGTCCGGCGCGATCGACCGCTCGACGGCCGCCGGGACCTGGGCCAGCGCGTAGCGGTGGGTCACGAACTCCCGCAGCGGATAGTGCCGCATGTACCGGGCCATCTGCCGGAGGCTCGGGCCGTAGGCGGCCGGCTCCTCGCCGCCGACCCCCAGGATCCGCACCCCCTTCGAGCAGAGGTGCCGGTGGGGGTTGATGGCCACGTCGCCGAGATCGGAGAAGTTGCCCGCCTCGACCAGGAGCCCTCCGACCCGCAGGAGCTCGAGCGCCTCCGGGATGACCTGCGGCACGCCGGCGCACTCGATCACGACGTCCGCGCCCCGGCCGTGCGTGAGGTCGCGCACGACGGCGAGCCGCTCGGCGGCGCTGGTGGCCCGCGCGTCGAGCGCGTGATCGGCCCCGAGCCGGCGCGCCATCTCGAGCCGGTAGGGCGAGAGGTCGATCGCGACGATCGGGCCGGCCCCGAGCATGCGGGCCTTCACGAGGAAGCACATGCCGAGCGGGCCCACCCCGAGGACGACCACCGTGTCGTCGAACAGGAAGGCCTCGCTGGGGACCGCCGAGAACTGCTTCGCCCGGTCGAGCCCGACCGTCACCGCCATGGTCTCGGTCAGCACGGCGACCTCCGACGGCAGGTCGTCCGGCACCTTGACCAGGAAGCTCCCGGGGACCACGTAGAGGTACTCCGCCCAGCCGCCGAAGAGGTGGGGCGGGGTCGCCGCGCTCATGTTGTTCCCGTAGTCCACCATGTTCTCGCAGGCGAAGTACGGGAAGTCGTGCCGGCAGTAGTAGCACTGGCCGCACACGACGTTGGCGCCGACCACCACGCGGTCCCCCACCCGGAGCGGGGCGCCGTCGAAGTCGGTGTAGCGCCCGTCGCCGCCGATCGCCGCCACGGTGCCGACGTTCTCGTGGCCCTGGATGATCGGGAACGGGATCGAGCGCGGCGCCTCGGTCCCGGCGTACTGGGTGACGTAGCCCTGGAACGTGTGCTTGTCGGTCCCGCAGATCCCGGAGAGCGTCATCCGGACCAGCACGCAGCCGGGCGCGGGCTCGGGCAACGGGTACTCGCGAAGCTCGTAGCGGCCGGGCGCCACCAGCGTCGCCGCCCGCACGCGATCCACGCTCATGGGGGCCTCCTGTCGTCCCGGAGCGCTCGTCGCCTCGGGCGGGCGATCCTCGTCGTCGGCCGAACGGCGTCGGGCGGCGCGACCCCGCGCGCCGCCCCGGCCCCGGGGTCGCCCGGCCGCGGCGCCAGCCCGGGAGTCCGCCCGGCGAGCGCCGGCGCACGACCGCCGGGCTCGCTCGCGCTCGGCGCCAACCTTAGCGGCGGGACCCGAGGTTGTCAAATCGATTTGACAGCTCGCGGCAGCGGGCGGTACGGTGGACGGGCCCGCCGGACGACGGCGATCTTTCGCACGGAGGCAGCGCTCTGATGCCCGCACGGCTCGAGGGCCCCGGCCGCGTCATCGAACCGGTTCGCCACCTCCCGGTCGCGCACGAGGCGGACGTCCTCGTCGTCGGCGGCGGGATCGCCGGCGTGATGGCGGCCATCGCCGCCGGCCGGACGGGCGCCCGGACGCTCCTGGTCGAGCGGTTCGGCTCGCTCGGGGGCACGGGGACCTCGGCGATGATGAACCTCTTCTACGTCCCGTACGCCGCGGCGCGCGGGCTGGTCCGCGAGCTGTTCGACCGGCTGATCGCCCGGGGCGGGGCGATCCCCGGCGAGTTCGTCGTCTACGATCCCGAGCTCTACAAGGTGACCGCGCTGGACATGCTCGCCGACGCCGGCGTCCAGGTCCTCCTCCACACCCTGGTGAGCGACGCCATCATGGACGGGGACCGGCTGCGCGGGATCGTGGTCGAGAACAAGTCCGGGCGCCAGGCGATCCTCGCCCGGGTGACCGTGGACGCCAGCGGCGACGGCGACGTCGCCGCCCGGGCCGGCGCGCCCTACATCAAGGGCCGCGAGCGCGACGGGAAGATGCGCCCGATGACGCTGATCTTCCGGATGGGCGGCGTCGACGCCGCGCGCCTGGTCGAGTACGTCCGCGCGCACCCCGAGGATTTCTCGCCCGATCCCCTGCAGTGCATGCTCGATCTCGAGCACCACATGATCCGGGTCTTCGGGTTCTTCAAGCTGGTGGAGCAGGCGAAGGCGCGGGGCGAGCTGTGGCCGGACTGCTACTACTTCCGGGTCGAGTCCGTGCTGCCCGATCGCGGCGTGCTGACCGTCAACGCGACCCGCGTGTACGGCGTGGACGGGACGCGGGCCGACGATCTCTCGCGCGCCGAGATCGAGACCCGCCGCCAGATGCTGCAGCTGGCGGCCTTCGCCCGCAAGTACGTCCCGGGGTTCGAGCGCTCGTTCGTCCTGGACTCGGCCAGCACGATCGGCGTCCGCGAGACCCGGCGCATCCGGGGCGAGTACGTGATGACCGAGGACGACATCCTGGCCGGCCGGCAGTACGACGACGTGGTCGGGGTCGACGCGAACCAGCAGAACCCGCGCCAGCAGGGGGGGCACCCGCCGGACGGGAAGGAAGGCGGCCCCCAGGACCTGGAGGCCCGCAGCATGATCGCGCGGATGTTCGTCTACGAGATCCCGTACCGCGTCCTGGTCCCGCAGGCGATCGACGGCCTGCTGGTGGCCGGCCGCTGCCTCTCGGTCGACCACCACGCGGACGTGTACACGCGGAACCAGGGCACGGCCATGGCGAGCGGCGTCGCCGCGGGGGTCGCCGCGGCGCTCGCCGCGCGGGCCGGGGTCGAGCCGCGCCGCGTCGACGTGGCCGCCGTGCAGGGGGAGCTCCGCCGCCTCGGGGCGGATCTCGAGCTGCTCCGCCGGCTCGGGCCCTCGCCGGAGCGGCTGGAGTGACGGCGCCCGGGCGATCGCCGGGGCGCGGACCGCGACGCGCCGATCCCCGCCGCGCGACCCCCGCCCGGAGGGGGTGAGCCCCGGTGCGGACGCGGGGGGCGGTCGACGTGCTGGTGTGCGGCGGCGGCACGGCCGGCGCCGTCGCGGCGGTCGCCGCCGCCCGGACAGGCGCCCGGACGCTCCTGGTCGAGCAGTACGGGCGGGTCGGCGGCATGGCCTCGACCGGGATGTCGTTCCTCGGGGTCAGTGACGCGCGCGGACGACGGGCGCTCGGCGGCATCGGCGGCGAGCTCTTCGAGCGGCTCCTCCGGATCGGCGCGGCGTTCGCCGACCGGCCGGACAAGCAGGTCGGGTCGGTCACGGTGGCGGATCCCGTGCTCCTCCAGCAGCTGCTGCTCGCCATGCTCACCGAGGCCGGGGTCGGGCTGCTGCTCCACACCTTCGTCGTCGACGTCCTGGCGGACCGCGGCCGGGTCGCCGGCATCCTCGCCGCCAACAAGGCCGGGCTCGAGATCCAGCCGGCCCGGGTCGTGGTGGACGCGACCGGCGACGCCGACGTGGCGGCGCGGGCCGGGGCGACGTTCGTGCTGGGCCGGCCCGGGGACGGCGCCATGCAGCCCGTCACGCGCATCTTCCGCGTCGCCGGGATCGACCGCGACGCGCTGTTCGCGTACCTGCGGGCGCATCCGCAGGAGATGGGGCTCCCGGAGCGCTGGGACGGAGGCGCGGACTACACCGCCCGGGACCTCGACGCGCCGTCGGTCGTCATGGACGCGTTCGCCGGGCTCGTCGCCGCGGCGCGCGCCGCCGGCGAGTTCACCGTGCCCCGCGACCGGATCGGGATCGAGACCGGCCCGGTGCCCGGCGTGGTGACGATCAACGCGACCCGGGTCCACGGGATCGACGCGACGGACCCGGACGCGCTGAGCCGGGCCGAGGTGGAGACCCAGCGGCAGATGCTCGAGGTCTTCCAGTTCCTCCGCCGCCGGGTCCCCGGCTTCCGGGACGCCTGGCTGCTCGACGCGAACTACCAGGTCGGCGTGCGGGAGACACGGCACGTGCGCGGCGACTACGTCCTGACGCTCGAGGACGTGCTGGCCGGCCGCGACTTCCCGGACACGGTCGCCCGCGGGGCCTATCCGCTCGATCTCCACGATGTCCGGCCGGGGGCGGAGGTGCTCGGCCGCACGGTCGGGGGCGGCGGGGTGACCCTCCGCACGATCGAGCGCGCCTACGGGATCCCGCTCCGCGCCCTGGTCCCGGCCGGGGTCGAGGGACTCCTGGTCGCCGGGCGGGCGATCTCGGCGTCGCACGAGGCGGCGGGCTCCGCCCGCGGGCAGGCGGTCTGCATGGCCACCGGCCATGCGGCCGGGACCGCGGCCGCGCTCGCCGCCGCCGGCGAGACGGCTCCCCGGGCGCTCGAGATCGGGCGCCTGCAGGCCACCCTCCGGGCCCAGGGCGCCATCCTGTTCGAGGCCGACGCGGCGGCCCCGGCGGCGGCCGGCCGCCGCTGACCGGCTCCCGGGGCCGCGCCCCCTACTCCTTCAGCGCGCCGCCGGTGAAGCCGCGCACGAGCGCGGCCCGGAACGCCAGCACGAACAGGATCACCGGCAGCGTCATCACCACCCCGAGCACCGCCAGCGAGCCCCACTGGAGCTTCTTGTACCCCCCGGCGAAGTTCATGATCGCGACCGACGCGGTCTTCGCGTCGACGCCGGTGACGATCAGCGGGAACAGGAACTCGTTCCAGTTGAAGATGAAGCTCAGGACGAGGGCGGCCACGAGCCCGGGGACCGCGAGCGGCAGCAGGATCCGCCAGACGATGGTCGGCAGCCCGGCGCCGTCGATGGCGGCGCTCTCGGCGACCTCCCGCGGCACCTCGTGGAGCGCCGTGCGGAGGATCCACAGCGCGAGCGGGATCTGGAACCCGGTGAAGAGGATCACCAGCGCGGCGCGGGTGTCGATCAGCCCGAGCGTCTTCAGCGCCAGCTGGATGGGGATCAGGGTCGTGATCGGCGGGAAGAGCCGCGGCAGCAGCATGAGGAGGAACAGGGCGGCCCGGCCGCGGAAGTCCAGGAACGCGAACGTCACCGCGGCCAGCCCGGCCAGGGCGACGGCGGCCACCGCCCCGGCGGTGGCCGTGACGAGGCTGGTCCAGATCGGCGGGCCGAGGTCGCTGACGACGATGTCCCGGTACCGCTCCAGGGTCGGCCAGAAGAGGAGCCGCGACCGCTCGACCATGAGGGCCTCGGGCTTGACCGACAGCAGGAGCAGGTAGAGCAGCGGGGGGAGCGTCCAGGCCAGCACGAACGCCGTGCCGAGGCGGTGGGCCCAGGATCCGCGCCGCCGCCGCATCCGCTCAGGCCCTCCCGGCCCGCAGCGCGCGGCCGTAGCGACCCAGGTAGCCGGCGTACACCGCCCCGAGCAGGACCAGGAGCGCGGTGATGACCGCCGACGCGTACCCGAGCTCGTATGCCTTGAACGCCTGCTTGTAGACGAAGAGGCTCACGAGCTGGGTCGCGGTCCCCGGCCCGCCGCCGGTCATGACGAACACCTTGTCGAGCTCCAGGAAGGCGTCCATCAGCCGGAGCCCGGCCGCCACCAGCAGCATCCCGCGGATCTGGGGGAGCACGACGTGCCAGAACACCGCCAGACCCCCGGCGCCGTCCACGTGGGCGGCCTCGGCGTGCTCGCGGGGGATCGCGTGCATCGCCGAGAAGAGCAGGAGGGCCAGGAACGGCGACCACTCCCAGGCGTCGGCGATCACCAGGCCGGCGAACGCCGACAGCGGCGTCCCGAGCCAGCGGATCTCCGGCCCATGGAAGACCGCCAGGAGATAGGGGATCGGACCCACCGTGCCGTCGAAGAGCGCCGACCAGACAGTCCCGACCACCACCGGCGCCATGATCATCGGGAGGAGGAAGACGCCGAGCAGGACGTTCCGGTACGGGGGCTCGCTGTCGAAGAACGCGGCGGCGCCGAGCCCGACCGCGAGCTCCACCGCGGTGGCGATCACCGCGAAGGCCAGCGACAGGCCGAGCGCCTCCCGCAGCGCGGCGTCCTGGAGCAGGCGGGCGTAGTTCTCGAGCCCGCTCCACCGGGGCGCCGCGTCGAAGACCAGGTTGTACCGGTGCAGGCCGAGCCAGAGGGTGTAGCCGGCCGGCACGATGCGCCAGGCGACCACGTAGGCGACCGCCGGCAGGGCGAAGAGGAGGAAGTAGAGCCGGCCCCGCCCGAGCCCCGCCCAGGTCACGCCACGGCGCCCCGGGGACGACGGGGCCGCCCGCCGGCGGACGCCCGGCGGGGGGCGCGAGCCCGCGGCCCGCGGGGCGGGCGACCGCGCCCCCTCATCGCCGGGCGGGGGTCCGCGGCGCCGGCTACTTGATGTAGCCGGCCCGCTTGAAGAGCTCGACGACCTTGGCCTGGGCCTCGTTCATCGCGTCCTCGGGCGACTTCTGCCCGGCCATGGCGGCCGACAGGCCCGCCTCCACGATGTCCTGCGCCTGGATCCACTCCTTGAGCGGCGGGACGAAGACCGTGTAGGGCTTCCCCTTGATGACCAGGCTCATCGCCTCGAACACCTGGGGGAAGTTCTTCCGCACCTCGGGGTCCTCCACCACCGAGGTCCGCATCGGGACCAGCGCCGGGTACTCCCGCATCAGCTGCTTCGTCCCGTCGGTCGAGAGCACCCGGGCCAGGAGCTTGAACGCCTCCTCCTTGTGGGTGGAGAGCGCATAGATGCCCGGGCCGTTCGCGTCGGCGACGTGGGCGTGGGGGCGCGACTCGACCTGGGTCGGCAGCAGCGCGTACGCGACCTTCCCGACCACCTTCGAGACCTTCGCGACCGGCAGCACGGAGAGCATGTTGTCGAGCGCGTCGATCGACATCGCCCCGCGGTCGGCGGCCATCACGCGCTGGGCGCCGCCCCCGGTGTGGGTCTCGGTGCCGGGCTGCATGTACTTGTGGAGCTCGACGTAGTACTTGGCGGCGGCGACGCTCTCCCTGGAGTTGACGGTCGGCATCATCGTCTTCTGGTCGTAGATCAGGTCGGCGCCGTGGGCCACCAGCACCTGCTCGTACCGGTGGAACAGGAAGCCCCCGCTCTTGTTGGCCAGGATGATCCCGTAGAAGTCCTCGTCGAGCGGCTTGCCGGCCAGCTTCTCGCCCTTCTTCCGCGTGAAGAACTGGGCGGCGTCCATGAGCTGCCTGTACGTCTGCGGCACGCCGAGCTTGTAGCCGTACTTCGCCTGGAACGCGCGCTGCTCGCCGGCGTCGCCGAAGAGATCCTTCCGGTAGCCGAGCATGTAGGGCGCCGCCAGCGCCGGCATCGCGTAGAGCTTCCCCTGGGACTCCAGGCCGGCGGTCGTGCCCCGGATGAAGTCCTCCGGCTTCACGAGCGCCCGGTTGGCCGGGTTGGCGAGGAACTCCGTGATGGGCGTCAGCACGTTCGACGCGGCGATGCCCGGCACCCAGGTGTTGTAGACGTACACCAGGTCCCAGGTCTTGACGCCCGACTTCGAGTCGATCAGCGCCTTCTGGAACACGTCGTCCCACGGCAGGTACTCGGGCTTGACCTCGATGCCCATGTCCTTGCCGAGGCGGTTCGCGACCGTGACGAACGCCTCCCACTCGTCGAACTTGGGGGCGAGGAAGTTGAGCGTCGTGGCGGCCGCCGCCGGCGAGACCGCGGGCGGGGCGCCGAGGGCGAGTCCGGCGAGCAGCAGGGCGAGGCATCCGGGGACCGGTCGGCGTCGCATGGCGTCCTCCTCTCGTGAGATGGCGCGGCCGGACCTGCGTCGGCGGCCGCCGTCAGTCATAGCGCACGGCCACCCGCCGGTTGGAGCGCGCGGCCTCCAGGATCGCGTCGCAGATCACGGCGCAGCGGTACCCGTCCTCGAAGGTCGCGCCGGCCGGCGCCACCGGGCCGCCCGCGGTCGCCCGGAGCAGGTGGTCCAGCTCGTGGGTGAGCGACGCCTCCCACCCGACGCCGTGCCCGGGCGGCCACCAGTCGCCGCCGGCCAGGTGCTCCGGCTCGGTCGCGTGGATCTCGCGGAGCCCGCCGCCCTCCGGACGCTCTTCGACGAGGTGGACCGAGAGGCTGTTCAGGCGCTCGAGGTCGAACGTGATGGTCCCCCGGGAGCCGTTCACCTCGAACGTCATGTGGGCCCGCCGACCGGCGGCGACGGTGGAGGCGGCCACGCTCCCGAGCGCGCCCCCCTCGAACTCGAGGATCGCCTCGAACGCGTCCTCGGTCTCGACCCGGCGCCGGCGGCCGCCCGGCGTGGGCCGGGTCTCGGTGAAGGTGGCGAGGGCGCCGCGTACCGCGACCGGCTCGCCGAGCAGCCATCGCGCCATGTCGATCAGGTGGCTGCCCAGGTCCAGCACCGCGTTCGAGCCGGCG
>DASRDR010000002.1:0-33542 GCA_035652475.1 Candidatus Methylomirabilota bacterium
GGCCACCTCCTGCGAGGGAGGAGACCACGGCCCGGCTCAGGGCCGGGCCCGGGGGGTGGGGGAAAGGTTTCGAGAAACCCCTGGGGGAAAGGTTTTGAGAATCAGCCCGTCAACTGGGGGAAACCTTCTGGGAAATCACACCAAAAGCGCGATCGGCTCGCCACGCCAGAGCGCCAGGGCCAGCCCACCCGGCCAGGACGCCGCGCCCCACTCGGCGGGGCACACCAGGATGAGGGCACCCAAGGCTCCGGGCCCGGCGATGACGCGCGGGGTCCACGCACAGCGCCCCACGCGGGCACCGAGACCGAAGGCGAAGGCGCCCCAGAGGAGCCACCGATCCGGAGTAAGGTTCCACGCGATGGCACCGAGGCCAGTCAGCACGTGCCCCACGTACCACCATGCGTGAACCCGCAAGTTGCGTCGCGTGCCCTCGTTGTAGAACGCGACGCGCTGGCGGATCGGGATCCCGGACGGTGGCAGCGCCGAAACCTCGGGCATCCACGCGCCGTACCGGGGCGAGGTGGCCGCAAAGAGCATCTCGGCGGAGTTCTCCGACAGAGTGAGGATGCCGTACCGGACCCACTGACGTCCGAGCCACGGGGCCAGAGTGAGCGCGAACGCCGCCACGAAGACGCCGAGCGCCGTCAAGAACCGCCGCGCGTCCGACCGTCGGCTGGCGCGGAGCCACAGGACGGCGGCAATCGCTGGCAACCCCACCCCCGCGAACAGCGTGAGCGGGCGCGCGAGATTCGCGAGTCCGAGAGCGATCCCGGCCAGCGCGAACCACCACAGCCCTTGGCGCGCGGTCCGGCCGGCGAGGTGCGGCTGGATCGCGACCACGAAGCTCCAGAGCGCGACGATGGCGAGGAAGTCGCCGAGCGGCTCGGTCATCGTCGTGAGCGCCGCCAGCGCGTTTGCCCAGAGCAGGGCCTGGAAGAGGGCCACGAGACACGCCACCGGGAGCCCGGCGAGGCGGCGACACAAGTCGAAGATGAGCCCCGTCGCCGCGGTCCCGAGCAGGATGTGGACGGCACGCGTAACGAGAAGGGAGGGGCCGGTCAGCGCGAAGATGGACCCCATGAACACGTAGTAGAGGGGCCGGCGCGCGCCCCACGAGCCCCATGCCGCGTCCCAGCGCTGGCCCTGGGAGAAGTCGACGGCGAGCGCGTCCCAGTTGCGGGCATCGGAGATCGGAACGCCGCTAATCATGAAGTCCAGGGTCCCGCGCCAGAAGAGGACCCCGACGCCGACCCGAAAGGTCAAGGCCAGGAGGACGACGGCGATGGTGAGCCCGGTCGGATCGGCTCGGCTGGCCGTCACGTCGCGGGCCCACGCGATCGTCCGCCCGGCGATGAATGCCGGCAGCCTGGTCACGGCCCGGACAATCGACGAGCTCGAGGCGTGAGCCACGAGCCGTCCCGGCATCGAGTCAGGCGGGGGAAGCCGCCGCGCGTCTGCCGGCCGGCGAGTACGCGCCGAGCTCGCCCCGCGTCACCGCAGGGCCGTCACAGCCCGACCGGTGGGAGACGCGCCGTGGCGACCGCGCCGGAGCTCGCGGATCTGGGCGGCGTGCTCGTGCGTGTGGGCGGCGTGGAAGGCGAGCCAGCGCTCGACCGAGTACGGCCCCGCCTCGCTGTGCGTCCCCGCCCGGGCCCAGTCCGCCGGGGCGAGGCGATCGAGGAGCTCCGCCGTGGTGGCATGGGCGGCGCGGATCGCGTCCAGCGCCGCGTCGATCGCCCGCCCCGTGTAATCCAGGCGGGCCCGATAGACCTCCTCGTCGAAGGCCGGGATCGCCGGCGCGGCCTCGGTGAGGAGCCGGCGGAGCCGCACCGCGCCGGTCAGCTCGGCGTCCTCCAGGTGGTGGACGACCTCCCGGACGCTCCAGGCCTCCGGGGTCGGGCGCCAGTCGAGTTCCGCGGCGCCGATCCCGGAGAGCGCGTCCAGGAGCGCGCCCAGCCCGGCCCGGTACCGCGCGATCAGCTCGGTCCGCTCACGCGAGTCCATCGACGACCCCTCCCGGGGCGCCCGGGCGTCCCGCCGCGAGGGCCACGGCCCCCGAGGGACGGCGCGCCGGCGCTCACCGCGGCCGGGCCGCCCACCCGGCCCGGTTCTTCCGGATCTGCTCGGCGTGGATGTGGGCGTGCTCGGCGTAGATCCCGAGCCACGCCTCGGCGGAGTAGGAGCCGATCTCCGAGTGGGTGCCGGCTCGCGACCAGTCGGTCTCGCTCATGGCGTCCAGCAGCTGCGCCGTCGTCGCCCGCGCCGCCTCGAACGCCCGGAGCGCCGGCTCGAGCGGCCGCTCCTGGTACCGGAGCTGTCGCGCGTAGGCGTCCTGGTCGTAGCCCTGGATCACCGGGGCAGCCTCGGTGAGGAGTCGCCGGAGGCGGATCCCGGCGATCGTCTCGCTGTCCGCCAGGTGGTGCACGACCTCGTGGGCGCTCCACTCCCCCGCCGCCGGCCGCCAGCGGAGTTCGTCGGGCAGGATGCCGGCCAGCGCCCGCACCACCTCGTCGTAGCCGCCCTTGTAGCGGGCGATCGGCTTCTCCCGCTCCGCTGCCGTCATGGGACTCCCTCCTCGCCGGTCGCGGCCGGACAGGCCGCGCGCACGACGCGCGCGGCGATCTCCGGCGCGAACCCCCGCCGCACCAGGTACGCGTGGAGCCGCTGCGGCACCCGGGCCGGCGCCGCGCGGCGGAGCGCCGGCAGTCGCCGGCGGGCCGCCTCGCCGGCGCGCGTCTCCTCGTCGGCCCGCGCCCGGAGGGCGCCGAGCGCCTCGTCGACCAGCTCGCGCTCGATCCCCCGGGCCAGGAGCTCGGCCCGGAGCCGCCGCGGGCCGCGCGTCCCCCCGCGGGACTCCACCCAGGCGCGCGCGAACGCCCGGTCGTCGAGGTAGCCTCGCGCCTCGAGCTCCGTCACCAGGCCCTCGGCCACGGGCGGAGGTGCCCCCCGGCGCACGAGGCGGCGGGCGAGCTCGTGCCGCGTCCACGGCTTCCGGGCGAGGAGCGCCAGCGCCGCCGCTCGCGTCGCCGCGGCGTCCAGCGCCACGGCCGGGCGCCCGGCGCCGCCCCGCGGCATCAGCGGCCCGGTCGCCCCCACCGGCACGGCCGGCGGGCCGTCAGGCGCCGTTGGTCGCCGGCTTGAGGCCGATCGCGTGGCGGACCGCCGTCTCGATCTCCGCCGAGACCTTCGGGTTCTCCTTCAGGAACTTGCGCGCGTTGTCCCGGCCCTGGCCGATCCGCTGGTCGCGATACGAGAACCACGTCCCGCTCTTCTCGACGATCCCGTGCTCGACGGCGAGGTCCAGCACGTTCCCCTCCCGGGAGATGCCCTCACCGTACATCATGTCGAACTCGGCGTCGCGGAACGGCGGCGCGAGCTTGTTCTTCACCACCTTGACGCGCGTCCGGGCGCCGATCGACTCCGTCCCCTGCTTGAGGGCGTCCAGCCGGCGGATGTCCAGCCGGACGGAGGCGTAGAACTTCAGGGCGCGCCCGCCGGGCGTCGTCTCGGGATTGCCGAACATGACGCCGATCTTCTCGCGGATCTGGTTGATGAAGATCACGGCCGTGCCGGAGCGGGAGATCGCGGCGGTGAGCTTCCGGAGCGCCTGAGACATGAGCCGGGCCTGGAGCCCGGGCAAGGAGTCGCCCATCTCGCCCTCGAGCTCGGCCTTCGGAACGAGGGCGGCGACCGAGTCCACGACGATGACGTCGATGGCGCCGGAGCGCACCAGGTGCTCGGCGATCTCGAGCGCCTGCTCGCCGGTGTCGGGCTGGGAGATCAGCAGATCGTCGGTGTTGACCCCGAGGCGCTTGGCGTATCCGGCGTCGAGCGCGTGCTCGGCGTCGATGAACGCCGCGTACCCGCCCTGCCGCTGCGCCTCCGCGATGACGTGGAGGGCGAGCGTGGTCTTGCCGGACGACTCCGGTCCGTAGATCTCGGTGACCCGGCCGCGGGGGATGCCGCCGACGCCGAGGGCCACGTCGACCGACAGCGCCCCCGTCGGGATGACCCCGGTCTCCTCGAGGGCACCGCCCGCCCCGAGCCGCATGACGGCGCCCTTCCCGAACTGCCGCTCGATCTGCGAGAGCGCCAGCTCGAGGGCCTGCCGCCGGTCCCTGTCGACCTTCGATTCGCCCTTGGTCTCGGCCATCGCGTCCCTCCCTGCGTCGCCGGCGCCTTCCGCCACGTCCGTCTGCCCCGTTGCCCAGGTTCCGACCGGCGCCATTCTATGGTGGACCCTCGGGCATGTCAACAGAAGACGAGTACCCGTCTAGACCCGCGTCCCCCGCCGCCCGGGGCCGTCCCCCCAGCGGCGCCCTGAGAAGCTCGCTGTACCGGGCCGCCTCCCGGCCCAGCTCCGACCGCAGCAAGTGGAGCGCCACCACCTGCAGCGCCCCGAACCGGGCCGCCGCGCCCAGCGCGTCCGCGAGCGCTCGCCCTCCCCGGGGGTCGCGCGCGCGGCCGAGCGTCACGTGGGCGTGATAGGGCCGCTCCTCTGGCGGGAACCCGCGCGCCGCGAGCTCCCGCTCGAGCGACCGGTGGAGCGCCGCCAGCGCCTCGCCGCCCGCGACCACGCCCGCCCAGACGACCCGCGGCGCCCGCGCGGAGGGAAAGCCGCCCAGCCCGCCGAGCACGACCTGGAACGGCGCCGCGGTCGCCGCGGCGGCCGCGACCGCCTCGCCCGCGGCCGCCAGCGCGACCGGATCGAGCCCGCCGAGGAACCGGAGCGTCAGGTGCAGGTTCTCCGCCGGCACCCACGCGAGCCGCGGGGCCTGCGCCCGGAGCCGCGCGACGGCGGCCGCCAGCTCCGCGCGGATCGCGTCCGGCAGCACGATCGCCACGAAGCTCCGGACGGCATCGCCGCGGCCGCCCACCGCGGTCATGCGGCGAGCAACGCCGGTGCCACCCCCCGCGCGCGCCGGACACGGGCGAGAGACGGCGCGCGCGGCGCGCATCCCCGAGCCCGGGGCGCCGGGGCGCTCGTGTCCGATCTCATCCGCGCCGTCGCCCGAGAGCGACACGGCGCGCTCGCCCGCCGCCCCGGGTCGGGGGGCGAATCGCGCCCCAGGCCGGCGGGGCCCGCCCTCCGGTCGCGGGGCATCCAGCCGGCCGCGCCGGCGCCGATCATCCGGATCCGCGCGCCCCGTCGATCTCCAGCCCGCGCCGGCGGAGCAGGTCGAGGGCGTGCATCGCGGCGAGCGCCTTGTTCCCCCCGCGAGCGCGATCGAACCGGTGCGGCTCGACGACTGCGCCGCGCGCGTCCGCCAGGCCGACGAACACCGTGCCGACCGGCTTGGTCGGCGTGCCGCCCTCGGGCCCGGCGATCCCGGTGACGGAGAGCCCCACGGCCGTGCCGGCGCGCTCGCGAGCCCCGCGCGCCATCGCCTCGGCGCACGGGGCCGAGACCGCGCCGTGCTGGCGCAGGATCGCCTCCGGCACGCCCAGCTCCGCCTGCTTGGCGGCGTTCGAGTAGACGACGAAGCCGCGCTCGAAGTAGGCCGAGCTGCCCGGCACCTGGGTCAGCCGGTGCCCGACCAGACCGCCGGTGCACGACTCGGCGACCGCCACGGTCCAGCCCCGGGCCCGCAGCACGCGGCCGACGACCGCCTCGAGCGTCTCCTCGTCGGTGCCGTACCAGGCCGTGCCGAAGGCGCCCCGCAGCGCCGGCTGGAGCGCCTCGAACGTCGCCGCGGCCTCGGCCGCGGACGCGGCCCGGAGCCGGAGGCGCGCCCAGATCTCCTCGCCGGTATCGAGCACGTGCGCGGTCACGCCCTCGGCGCCCCGGAGCGCGGTCCCGAGACGCGCCTCGGCCGCGGCCCCGTCCAGGCCGACGATCCGGAGCGTCCGCACCAGCGCGGCGGCGAGCGCGCCCGGGCGCGCGAGGCGGCCCACCAGGTGGGCCCGGGCGAACGCCAGGGCCGACGCGGCCGCCTCCGGCACCACCGCGACGGTGGCCGCCCCGGCGTCGGCCAGGAGCCCCGGCTCGCCGGGCTCGGCGCCCTGCAGCACGGTGGCCCCCCGGGGCACCAGCGCGAGCTGCTCCGCCCGGCGCGGCAGCGCCTGCCCGCGCGCGGCGTAGGCCGCGCTGAGCGCGTCGAGCGCCCGGGCGCTCAGCACCAGCCGCGTGCCGAGCACGTGGGCGAGCGCCTGCCGCAGCACGGTCGCCCCTTCGCCCTGCCCCGACGCGATCACGACGCCTCCGCTCTCGACCGCCTGGCGGAGGGCGCGCGTGACCAGCTCGTCCTCGGGCGGGACCACGCGGTGCCCCCGCACGGGGCACCCCTCGCGCTCGAGGAGCCGGCCGACCGCGACCGCGGCGTCGCCGGCCGGGCCGGCGGGATCGCTCGAGACCGTGACCAGCTCCGCGGTGAGGACGTCGCGCGAGGGCGCGGCCGCGCGGCCCGGGGCGGTCACCGCGTCAGAGGAGATGCCGCACGTGCGCGGCGAGGCTCACGTAGGCGCCGGCGAGGAGGTCGTCGACCACGATGCCCAGCCCGCCGGGGAGCGCCTGGAGCGAGCGTATCCCGAGCGGCTTCCAGACGTCGAGCACCCGGAACCCGACGAACAGCGCGAACACCCAGGGCAGCGTCCGGGGTTGCCCGGCGCAGGCCAGGAGCATGCCGGCGACCTCGTCGACCACGATGACGCGCGGGTCCGTGACGCCGAGCCGCGCCTCCTCCCGGCCCGCGGCCCAGATGCCGAGCACCGAGACGACGGCCGCCGCCCCGATCAGCGGGAGCTCGCGGGGCGCGAGCCACCAGACGAGCAGCGCCACCGGGAGACTGGCGACGGTCCCGGGGGCGACGGGCGCGTACCCGAGGCCGCCGGCGGTCGCGATCCAGCGGGCGAGGTGGGCCCCCGGTCCCGCCGGAGCGGGCGGGTCAGCGCCGGGCGAGGCTCCCGACCAGGTCGTGACCGTCCACCTCGACGATCTCCACCGGGACCCGCCGGCCGGGGGCGAGCTCCCGGTCGCGGACGTAGACCACCCCGTCGATCTCCGGCGCCTGGGCCGCGGTGCGGCCCTCCCACGCGAACGCCGGATCCTCGCTCGGGCCGTCGATCAGCACCTCCTGGACCGAGCCGACCAGGCCCGCCTGCCGCGCCCACACCAGGCGGTCCTGCGTCTCCTGGACGAGCCGCGCGCGCTCCTCGGCGACCTCGGTCGGCACCGGGTCCGGGAGCGCGGCCGCCGGCGTGCCTTCCTCGGCCGAGTAGACGAACGCGCCCACCCGGTCGAACCGGGCCTCCTCCAGGAAGGCGAGGAGCGTCTCGAACGCGCGCTCGGTCTCGCCCGGGAAGCCCACCAGCACCGTCGTGCGCAGCGTGGCCGCCGGGGAGACCTGCCGGAGCGCGGTCACGAGCTCCCCGAGCCGCCGGCGCGTCACGCCGCGCCGCATCGCCCGCAGGAGCCCGTCGTCGGCGTGCTGGATCGGCATGTCGAGGTACGGGAGCGCGCGGGCGCGGGCGAGCTTGTCGAGCAGCGCGTCCGTCACGTGGGCGGGGTGGAGGTAGAGGTGCCGGATCCACGGGATCGCCGTGCCGGAGAGCGCCAGGAGGAGGTCGCCGAAGTCCGCGCGCGCGCCGGGGAGATCCTTGCCCCAGGCGAGCGTGTCCTGCGAGACCAGCACGACCTCCTGCACGCCCTCGCCGGCGAGCGCCTCCACCTCGGCGACGATGTCGCGGAGCGGCCGGCTCCGGTGGCGGCCGCGCATCAGCGGGATCGCGCAGAACGCGCAGCCCATGCTGCACCCCTCCGCGATCTTCACGTACGCGTAGGGGCGGCCGCCGGGGCGGAGGCGCGGGGCCGAGGCGGGGTAGATGTAGCCGGGCGGCGCGCCGGTCACCCAGTCCGTCCGCGCATCGCGCCCGCGCACGGCGTCGACGACCTGCTGGAGCTCCCCCGTCCCGACCAGGGCGTCGACCTCCGGGAGCTCGGTCAGGAGCGCCGCGCCGTAGCGCTGGGACAGGCATCCCGTCACCACGAGCCGGCGTCCCGGGCGCGCCCCCTTCCAGGCGGCGAGCTCGAGGATGGTCTCGATCGACTCCTGCTTGGCCCGATCGATGAACGCGCAGGTGTTGACGACGACGCAGTCCGCCGCGTCGAGCCGGTCGACCGGCGCGACGCCGTCCCGGGCCAGGAGCCCCAGCATGAGCTCGCTGTCGACCTGGTTCTTCGGGCAGCCCAGGCTCACCAGGTGGACGTTCATGGATCGACGTGGAGTATACACCGCCGGCGCGTCGACGCTCGGACGCGGACGGCCCGCGCGCCGGCCGGGGTCCGCGGATGGGGCGCGCGGGCGCCCGAGCCCGATCGGCGCGCACCGGCGGCCCCACCCGCGCGGCGCGATCGCGGGCTGGGGCTGGCGCGGCGCCGCGCCCCCCGCATCGGAGCCGGGGGGCCGCACCCCGTCGTCAGGTACCGTGGTGCCGGCCGGCAGATCAGAGCGGGCGGGTCGCGACGCAGACGGTCAGGTACCCGTGGCGGCGGACGGCGGGCACGTGCCGGTACAGCCAGGCGAACAGGGCGATCGGTCCGGCGAAGAGCCGCGTCAGCCGCGACCCGCGGGCGTGGAACCAGAGCTCGGCCATCCGCAGCCAGCCGGGGATGAAGAGGATGCCCGTCTGCGCGGTCACGCGGAGCCCGGCCGCCTCGACGCAGCGGCGGAGCTCCCCCGGCGTGAACGACTTCTCCATGCCGTACCCGTAGCGGCCGAGCCGGTTCAGCACGTGCACCAGGAGCGGCCGCAGGAAGGGATCGAGCTTGTTCGGCACGCCGATGATCGCCGTGCCGCCCGGCTTCAGCGCGCGGTGGATCTCGCGGAGCGCGTCCCGGTACTCGGGGAAGTGCTCGATCGTGCCCATCGAGTACACCGCGTCGACCGACGCCGCGCGGAACGGCAGGGCCCGCACGTCGGCCAGGGCGAGCACGGGCCGGTACGGCGCCAGGAGCCGCCGCGCCGCGCGGACGATCGCGATCGAGACGTCGATGCCGACCGGCCGCACCCCCTGCTCGGCCGCCCAGCCCAGGATCTCGGTGTTCTTCGCCTCGTCCCAGAGGTCGGTCTTGAGGACCACCAGGTCCCGGAGCTTCGGGAGGTGATGCCGGAGCAGCCGCTGCTCGCACTCGCGGTAGTAGCGCGTCGACCGCGCGCCCTTGAGCGACGGGAAGTGGGCGCCGACGTCGTCCCAGAACGACTGCGCGGCCGGCTCGGCGGCTGGCACGACGACCACCATGCCACAACCGGGGGCCGGCAGACCATCCCCGCACCCCGCGCCCGGGCGGGCGCCAGCCCGAGGTGCGCCGCAGCACGGCGGTCGCCCGCCCCGGGACCTACGCGGCCACGGACCGCTGCCGGCGCCGCTCCGCGCGACCGGCGACCCCTATTCCCGGAACCGCAGCACGTTGTAGGCGGCGACCGGACGCCGGAAGCCCTTCAGGGCCAGCTCCCCGAGCGGCTCCACCTCGAGCCGGTCATCGAGCGCGGCGAGCACCCGCGGCGAGATCAGGATCTGCCCGGGCCCGGCCTCGGCGCAGAGCCGGGCGGCCAGGTTCGTGACCGTCCCCAGGGCGGCATAGTCCCACCGTCCCTCGAAGCCGATCGCGCCGAGGGTGGCGTGGCCGCGGGCGACGCCGAGCCCGAGCTCCAGCTCGTAGCCCTCGCGGCGCCAGCCGGTCGCGAGCCGGGCGACGCGCTCCCGCATCGCGAGCGCCAGCCGGACCGCGCGCTCGGGGGCGTCCGGGACCGGGACCGGGTCGTTGAAGAACACCATGAGGCCGTCCCCGGTGAACCGCTCGAGCGTGCCCTCGTGGGCGAGGATCAGCGGCCCGACCTCGCCGTGGTAGGCGCGGAGGACCGTCATGACCTCCTCCGGCTCGGCGGCCTCGGCGAACGCGGTGAACCCGCGGAGGTCGGCGAACACGACCGTGACCTCCCGGCGGTGGGTCCGCAGCGGATCCTCGGCCCCGCCCTCGAGGATCGCCTGGACCAGCTGCGGCGAGAAGAACCGCCGGAGCCGACCGAGCCGCTCGAGCTCGCCGACCTGCGCGGCCACGCGGGCCTCGAGCGTCCTCGCCCAGTCGGCGAGCATCGCCGCCTGGGACTCGAGGCGGGCCGACTGCGCCTGGACCGTGTCGTGGAGCTCCTTGATCCGGAGCATCGAGCGGACCCGCGCGACCAGGGCGGCCTGGTCCACGGGTTTCGGGAGGTACTCGTCCGCCCCGGCGTCGAGCCCCGCGACCACGTCCCGCGGATCGGCCTTGGCCGTGACGAGGATGACCGGCATGAAGGGCAGCGCCGGGTCGGCCTTCAGCCGCCGGCAGACCTCGAGCCCGTCCACGCCGGGCATCATGACGTCCAGCAGCAGGAGGTCCGGCGTGGCCTCGCGGGCCAGCGCGAGCGCGCGCTCGCCGTCGGTCGCGGTGAGGACCTCGTAGCCGCTGGCGGCCAGCCGGGTCCGCAGGATGTCCACGTTCAGCGGGTTGTCGTCGGCCACCAGCAGCCGCGGCGGCGTCCTCACCGGCTCACCCGAGGTGCTCGCGGATCTTGGCCAGCAGCGCTCGGGGGCTGAACGGCTTGGTCACGTAGGCGTCGCAGCCGGCGGCGAGCGCCTTCTGGTCGTCCCCGGAGAGCGCGTACGACGTGACCGCGATGATCGGGATCGCGCGGAGCGCCGGCTCCGCCCGGATCCGGCGCGTCACCTCGTAGCCGTCCATCCCGGGCAGCTGGATGTCCATCAGGATGAGGTCCGGCCGCTCCCGGAGCGCGGCGGTGACGCCCTCCTCGCCCGTGACCGCCTCCAGCATCTCGTACGCCGCGTGCGTCAGGAGATCGCGCATGATGCGGCGGTTCTCCTCGTGGTCCTCGATCACCAGGATGCGCTTGCCCACTCTCGCCTCCGTCCTCGCCGGGCACGATCCGCGCAGCCCTCGATCAGCCGCGCGCCACCTGACGCTCCACCCGCATGGGCACCTGGAGGGTGAACGTCGACCCCTGGCCGACCGACGACTCGACCCAGAGCCGTCCCCCATGGAGCTCGACGATCCGCCGGGCGATCGACAGGCCGAGCCCGGTGCCGCCCTTCCTCCGCGTGCTCGAGCTGTCCGCCTGCTGGAACTCCTCGAAGATCCGCTGCTGGTCGGCCGGGGCGATGCCCGGACCGGTGTCGCTGACCGACACGACGAACGCGTCCCCCGCCTCGCTGGCCGCGATGCGCACCTCCCCGCTCTCCGTGAACTTGATCGCGTTCCCGACCAGGTTCAGAAGCACCTGGGCCAGCCGCCGCTCGTCGCCGCGCCCGGCCGGCAGGTCCCGCGCCACGGTGACCGTCAGCCGGAGACCCTTCTCGGCCGCGAGCGACTCGACCTGGGTGACCACGGCGTGGACGATTTCCTGGAGTGAGTACTCGGCCAGCGCGAGCTCGAGCTGGCCGGCCTCGATCTTCGAGAGGTCCAGGACGTCGTTGATGAGGCCGAGCAGGTGCTTGCCGCTCCGGTCGATCCGCCCCATGACCTCGCCGATCTTGGGGGGCAGCTCGCCGTAGATCCCGTCGCTCAGCAGCTCGGTGTAGCCGAGGATGGCGTTGAGCGGCGTCCGCAGCTCGTGGCTCATGTTGGCGAGGAACTGGCTCTTGTGCCGGCTGGCGATCTCGAGCTCGCGGCCCTTCGCCTCGACCTCCCGGAACAGCCGCGCGTTGTGGATGGCGATCGTCGACTGCGTCGCGAAGGTTTGCAGGAGTTGCAGCGTCTCGGGCGGGAAGTGCCCGGGCTCCCGGCGCCAGACGGTGAGCGCGCCCACGATCCGGTGCTCCAGCAGCAGGGGCAGGCCCAGGATCGAGCGGTACCCGAGCCGGACCAGGGTCGCCCGCGCCAGCTGCGAGACCTGGCCTTGCCGATCGTCCAGGGTGTCGGGGATCTCCACCGGCGTCCGCCGGAGGGCGGCCTGGCCCGTCGCCCCCTCGCCGAGCCGGATGGGCCGCGCCCGGAGCACCTCGACGAGCTCCTCCTCGGCCCGGTAGCTCGCCCGGAGGTCGAACTCCTGCCGGGCCTCGTCGTACTCGTAGATGACCCCCCCGCTGGTCCCCGACAGCTGCACGGCGCGGGCCGCGATGGTGGACAGCACCGTCGGCAGGTCCAGCGTCGAGCTGACCGCCCGTCCGACCTCGGCGAGCGCCTGCAGCTCCTCCACGGAGCGCGTGAGCCGGGTCGTCCGGTCCTGGAGCTCGCGGAAGAGGCGCACGTTCTCGATCGCGATGACCGCCTGGTCGGCGAAGGTCCCGAGCAGCGCGATCTGCCCGTCGGTGAAGGGTCTGGCGACTCGCCGGGCCACCGAGATGGCGCCGATCGGCCGGCCGTCGGCGATCATCGGCACGGCGAGGACAGTCCGGTAGATCCGGAGGGAATCGGCCACCTCGGGGTCCTCGCTCTGGTCGGGGACCTGGACGGCCGCGGCCGTGAGGATCGCCCGGGCCGTCACGCTGAGGCGGCTCGGTCGCTGGGGAAACGCCCGGTGAACGGCGCCGATCTCCTCGGGCGTCCGGCCATGGAGCGCGGCGACGTGGATGAGCGTCCCGTCGAACGTGTAGAGTCCGGACAGATCGGCCTCGCACAGGGTCGTCGCGGACCGAGCGATGGCGTCGAAGACCGGCTGGAGATCGGTCGGCGAGCTCGAGATGACCCGGAGGATCTCCGCCGTCGCGGTCTGCTGCTCGAGGGCCTGCGAGAGCTCGCGGTTGCGGACCGCCAGCTCCTCGAACGCCCTGACGTTCTCGATCGCGATCACCGCCTGGTCCGCGAACACCTGCAGGAGCGCGATCTGGGCGGCCGAGAAGGGGCTTACCTCGCGCCGCCGGATCGTGATGACGCCGATCGCGGCCCCGGCCCGGAGCAGCGGGACCGCCAGGAGCGTCCGGAACCCGGCGGCGATCACCGCCGGCGGCACGTCCGGAAACTCGGACGCCCACGCGGCCTGGATGTCCTCGACCTGCACGGGGGTGCGGTCGAGGACCGCCCGCGCGCTCGGGACGCTCCGGCGGAGCGGCAACGGCACGGTGTCGGCCCCGCCGCGTCCGTACACGGCGACGGCCCTCAGCATCTCGCCCTCGATCTGCCGGACGACGGCGTCGGCCGCGCCGCACAGTCGGGCGGCGCTGGCCGCCACCGCGTCCATCACCGGCTGGAGGTCCGTCGGCGAACGCGCGATCACGCGGAGGATCTCCGCGGTCGCGGTCTGCTGCTCGAGCGCCTCGGTCAACTCGCGGTTACGCGCCTCGAGCTCCTCGAGGACGCGGGCGTTCTCGAGCGCGATCACGGCCTGCGCCGCGAAGGTGCCGAGGAGCTCGATCTGCGCGTCCGTGAAGGCCCGCACCTCCCGCCGCCAGAACACGAGGACCCCGACGGCGGCATCGTCCTTGAGGAGCGGGACCCAGACGCCCGTGCGCGCCTCCAGGAGCTGCGCGGTCTCGAGGCGCGCGGGATCGCCCTCGGCGTACGCCCGGTCCGCGACGACGTCGACGATGTGCACCGGCCGCCGCTCGCGCACCGCACGCATGATCGCGGTGTGCGGCCCGAACTGATGGGGAGCCAGGCGCCTGTCCACGAACGCCGCGGGCGCCCCGTGATGGGCGACCACCCGGAACGCCCCGTCGTACGCGAAGAGGAGGCCGACGGGGGTCTCGCAGAGACGCATCGCGCTCGTGAGGATCGCGTCGAAAACCGGCGCCGGGGCGCCGCGGGAGCGGTTGATGACCTGCAGGATCTCCGCGGTGGCGCGCTCGCGCTCGAGCGCGCGGGCCAGCGCCGCCGCGCCCGCGGTCGCCTCGTGCCGCAGCCGGGCGTTGTCCGCGGCAAGCGTCGCGCGCGCCGCCGTCGTCCGAGCCTCGCCGCGCCGGAGCGCCAGCGCCGCGCCGGCCGCCAGCACGCTCACGAGCCCGGCCAGGAGCAGGAGGCGGCCGGGACGGGACCCGGTCCCGCCCTCCGTCGCCAGGGCCACCGCGACGGGACCGCCGGCCAGCGCGAGGATCGCGGCCAGACGCCCCCAGGACCGGACGGCGGCTCCGGATGGGGACACCACGTCCCGGGAGGACAACGCCACTCCTCCGTGCCAGGCTGGTCATCGGGACCGGCGACCGCCGCTCGACTGCGCCGGGCACCGGCTCGGGAGGCGTGCCGCCCGCCCGAGTGGGCCATTATAGCCAGGTCGCGACGCCGGGCCGCAGGGGGTCGCCGCCGCCGGGGCCCTCGCGTCTCGGGGCACCCGCGGCGCGCCGCTGGCTCACGCCCCCCTCCTCCGGCCCCGGAGCCGTGGCCGGTAGCCGCGCTTGGCGCGGCACCCTGCGCGATACGCGCGCTTGACAGCCCGGGCCGGCCGGCCTATCGTGCTCGCCACGATGAGCCGCGCGATGCGACGCGGGTGCGGAGCCGCCGGACGACGCCGGTGGTCGTGGCGGCGGTGGCGCCCCTCCAGGGCGGAGGGCCCGGACCCCGCGTAGCGCCGGCACGAACCCAGGACGAGACGGAGCCGAGGTGAGCGGGACGGTCCCGCGGGCCTCGGCTCTCGTGTTTTCGGGGGCGGCGTCGCACGCGCCACCCGCGGAAAGGAGCGCTTCGATGTCCACGCGCGCCGATGCCACGGCCCTCGCCCGCCCCGCGGAGCGGGCGGGGACGGACGCGCCGAACGTGATCCCGGTCTCCCGCGAGCTCCTGGCCGACCTCGAGACGCCGATCGCCGCCTATCTGCGGCTTCGCGACCTCCCGTCGAGCTTCCTCCTGGAGAGCGTGGAGGGGCCGGCCCAGGTCGCGCGCTTCTCGGTCCTGGGCGGCGACCCGCGCCTCGTCCTGGAATGCGACGGCACGGTGACGCGCGTCCTCGGCCCGGACGGCCGCGAGCTCGACCGGGGCCATCCGCTCGAGACGGTCCAGCGGTATCTCGGGCGCTACCGCGCCCGTCGCGATCCCGACCTCCCGCCGTTCATCGGCGGGTTTCTCGGCTACTTCGGCTACGACGCCGTCCGGCTCTGGGAGCGCCTCCCGGCGCGCCCGCCGGACGACCGGAAGCTCCCGGTGTTCCGCCTGGCGCTGATGGACACGGTCGTCGTGTTCGACCAGCGCCGGCACACGCTCCGCGTCGTCGCCAACGCGTTCCTCGACGAGGACGGCGACGCGGCCGTCGCCGAGCGGCGCGCCCGGGAGCGGATCGACGCCGTGCTGGAGCGCCTCCACGCGCCCCGGCCCCCCGAGCCGCCGGCCGTCCCCGTCGCGCTGGCGCCGCGCTCGAACTGGACGGAGGCGGCGTACTGCGCGGCGGTGGAGCGCGCGCAGGAGTACATCCGGGCCGGCGACATCTACCAGGTGATCCTGTCGCAGCGGTTCGCGACGCCGGTGCCGGGCCTCGATCCCCTCGCCATCTACCGCGCGCTCCGGGTCGTGAATCCCTCGCCCTACATGTTCCTGCTCTCCGCCGGCCCCGCGACGCTGGTGGGGTCGTCCCCCGAGCGGCTGGTCCGGGTCGAGGACGGGCGGATCGAGATGCGCCCGCTGGCCGGGACCCGCCCGCGGGGGCGCGACCGCGAGGAGGACGAGGCGCTCGCCCGGGCGCTGGCCGCCGACCCCAAGGAGCGGGCCGAGCACGTGATGCTGGTGGACCTGACGCGCAACGACGTCGGGCGCGTGGCTCGGTACGGCACCGTGCGGGTGAGCGAGCTCCTGAGCCTCGAGCGGTACTCGCACGTCATGCACCTGGTCTCGCACGTCGAGGGCGAGCTGGCGGCCGGCTGCACGCCGTGGGCGGTGCTGCAGGCGGTCTTCCCGCACGGGACCGTGAGCGGGGCACCCAAGGTCCGGGCGATGGAGATCATCGATGAGCTGGAGCCGGTGGCCCGCGGCCCGTACGCGGGCTGCGTCGGCTACTTCGGCTTCGACGGGTCGCTCAACACCGCGATCACGATCCGGACCGTCCTGGTCCAGGACGCGATGGCGTACGTGCAGGCCGGCGCCGGCGTGGTCTACGACTCCGTGCCGGAGCGCGAGCACCAGGAGTGCGTCGCCAAGGCGCGGGCGCTCCTGACGGCGATCGAGCGGGCGGGCCAGACCGGGAGGATCCGATGATCCTGATGATCGACAACTACGACTCGTTCACCTACAACCTGGTCCAGTACCTGGGCGAGCTCGGCGCCGAGCTGGTGGTCCGCCGGAACGACGCGGTGACGGTCGAGGAGGTGGAGCGGCTCGGGCCGGCCGGCATCGTCATCTCGCCCGGCCCCGGCACGCCCAAGGAGGCGGGCGTCTCGGTCGCGGTCATCCGCGAGCTCGGCGGCGCCGTGCCGATCCTCGGCGT
The DNA here is from genome assembly GCA_035652475.1 of Candidatus Methylomirabilota bacterium. Lineage (GTDB taxonomy): Bacteria > Methylomirabilota > Methylomirabilia > Rokubacteriales > DASRDR01 > DASRDR01. The sequence goes on from DASRDR010000002.1 coordinate 16,335, forward strand.
CTGCCTCGGCCACCAGGCGATCGGGGAGGTGTTCGGGGGCGTCGTCGAGCGGGCCCCGGAGCCGGTGCACGGGAAGGTCGCCCGCATCCGCCACGACGGTCGCGGGGTGTTCGCCGGCCTGCCGCCGGTCTTCGAGGCGACGCGCTACCACTCGCTCGTCGTGCGGCGGGCGGGGCTCCCGGCGTGCCTCGAGGTCTCGGCCGAGACGCCGGACGGGCTCGTGATGGGGCTGCGGCACCGGACGCTCCCGATCGAGGGCGTCCAGTTCCACCCGGAGTCGATCCTCACCGACGCCGGGAAGCCGCTGCTCCGGAACTTCCTGGACCGGGTCGCCCGCGCGGGGCGGGGCGGCGCCGACCGGGACGCGCCCGCCGAAGGCGGCGATCCGCGCCGGCCCGCGTGAGCGCCCCGAGCCGGCCCGGCCTCGAGCCCCCGCCGGGCGGAGACGCGGGAGCCGGGGCGCCCGGCCACCGCGGCAGTGGGCGCGGAGACCGCCGGGGCGGGCCGGCGACCCCCGCCGGCGCGACGGCCGCCGCGGCGCGCGGCGACTGACCTGAGTCCCGCCCGGCCCCGCGTCCCCGGCGGCGCCCGGACGCGGTCCTCGGTCACTCCGTCCGGTAGTTCGTGAACTGCATCTCGATCCCCAGCTCCTGCTCGCGAAGCATCCGGATCACGGCCTGGAGATCGTCGCGGTTCTTCCCGAACACCCGGACCTGGTCCTCCTGGATCTGCGCCTGGACCCGGAGCTTCGTGTCCTTGATCAGGCGCACGATCTCCTTGGCCTTGTCGATCGGGATCCCCTGCTGGATCGCGACCCGCTGGCGCACCGTGCCGCCCGACGCCGGCTCCACCTTCCCGTAGGAGAGCGCCCTCAGGGGGACCCCCCGGCGGTGGAGCTTCGACTGGAGCACGTCGACGACCTGCTTCAGGACGTAGTCGCTGTCCGTGTGGATCAGGATCCCGTCCTTCTCCAGGGTGACCTGCGTCCCGGTCTGCTTGAGGTCGTAGCGCGTCTGCACCTCGCGCGTCGTCTGGTGCACGGCGTCGGCGACCGCCTGCGGATCCACCTTGCACGCGACGTCGAACGAGTTGTCGCCCTTGGCCATCGCGGTCTCCGTCAGGGCTGCGCCAGGCCCGGCGCCGGCACCACGGCCACGCCGGGCGGCGGGGTGAAGACGAAGAGGCCGTCGGGGAGCCCCGAGTTGACGGCGATCTCGCCGAACCGCACGGTCACCGTGTTGCCGAGCTCGTCGTGGACCACCGCCGTCCGCACGAGCCAGCTCGTCGGGTCGACCGAGACGATCAGCCGCGCCAGCATCGGCCGCGGCTGCTTCGGCGTGAGATCGAGCACCACCCGGCCCTCGGCGTCGGTGGGCTGGGCCGGGTTGAGGAAGCGCGCCTGGAAGTGCTCGCGCACCTCGCCCAGGCCCTGGAGGAAGCTCCCGGCGGGACCGGCCAGCGCCTCCGGGGCGGGGGCCACGTTCACCTGCTTGAGCTCGGGCGTGTACACCCACAGCCGGGCGCCGTCCGAGACGATCTCCTGCGGGGTCGGCGTCTGGTACTCCCAGCGGAGCCGGCCGGGCTTCCGGAAGTACAGCATGCCCCGCGCCTGGACCGTCTGGTTGAGGCTGCGGTTGAACGAGCTCTGCTGGAACGGGGCCTTGAGATCCGTGATGCCGCGATAGGTGCGCTCGATTGCGGCCAGGGCCTGGTCGAGGCCCGGCGCGGCCGCCCACGCCGGCCCGCCGAGCGTGGCCAGCACCACCGCGGTCAGGAGCGCGACGGAGGAGAGAGGGCGACGTCTCACGGGGCAGGCGCGGCGTGCGCCGGGAGCCGGGCGCGGGACTAGAGGCCGAGCTCCTCGAGCGCCTCGATGATCACCGCCTTCGAGGCGACGTGGACGTCGTTCAGGTGGATCAGGTACCCCGAGAGGCCATCGGGCAGCTCGAACGGCAGCGCACACTTCCGGCACCACTCCCGGCGGGTCGGGATCTCGATCCGGTACGTCTGCAGCACCCACCGGAGGAGCTGGCTCTCTCGCCGGACGCCGACCCGCTCGGCACGGACCCCGAACGCCTCCTCGAACACCTGCGCGACCGCGCACGCGGCGTCCCCCCGGGTCAGGGCGCCGAACGCCTGCGGCCGCGTGTTGGCGCGCAACAACTCGCTGAGCTTCATGGCGCTCCTACGATGCCCGACGGTCCGGAGGCTGTCAACCGTCCGGGGGTCGTGCGGCGCCGCCGGAACGCGGCGGCCACGGCGCGCCGGCGGGCGGCCGGAGGCCGGGGGCGCGATCGGCGGCGCCGGGCGCGCTCCGCCGCGCGCCCGACGGGCGGCGGGCGCGCGCGAGGGACGGCGCGCTCCGCGCTCAGCGCGGAGCGGGACGGCGCGCGAGGTACTCCGGCCCCACCAGGATCTGCCGCGGCTTCGCGCCGTCGCCGGGGCCGATGATGCGGTCCTGCTCCATGAGATCGATGAACCGGGCGGCCTTCGGGTAGCCGAGTCCCATCCGCCGCTGGATGAAGCTGATCGAGGCCTGCTTCTGGCTCACGACCAGCTCGACCGCGCGCCAGTAGGTGTCGTCGCGCTCCGCCTCGCCGCCGCCCTCGTGGCCGCGCTCCTCCCGCACCGGCTGGAGCAGGCCCTCCTCGTACACGGCCTCCCCCTGCGTGCGCAGGAAGCGCACCACCTCGCGGACCTCGGCCTCGGACACCCAGGCCCCGTGGATGCGCCCGGGGCGCGACGCCCCCGGGGGCACGAAGAGCATGTCGCCCCGCCCGAGGAGCTGCTCGGCGCCGTTCTGGTCGAGGATCGTCCGCGAGTCGACCTTGCTCGCGACCTGGAACGCGATCCGCGCCGGGAAGTTCGCCTTGATGAGCCCGGTGATCACGTCGACGGACGGCCGCTGCGTCGCGACCACCAGGTGGATCCCGACCGCCCGCGCGATCTGCGCGATCCGCGCCAGCGAGGTCTCGACCTCGCCGGCGGACACCATCATGAGATCGGCCAGCTCGTCGAGGATGATGACCCAGTACGGCAGCCGCTCGGCCGCCTCCACCTCGCGGTTGTACCCCTCGATGTTCCGCACCGACCTCGCCGCCAGGAGCTTGTAGCGGTCGTCCATGCGCCCCACGATCCACCGGAGCCGCGCCGCGGCCTCCTTCGCGTCGGTGACCACCGGGGCCAGCAGGTGCGGGATGCCGTCGTACATCCCGAGCTCGAGCCGCTTCGGGTCGATCATGAGGAAGCGGGCCTCGGCGGGCGTCCGGCGGAACAGGATCGAGCAGATCATGGCGTTGAGCCCGGCGGACTTCCCGGCGCCGGTCGCGCCGGCGACCAGCAGGTGCGGCATCGTGGCGAGATCGGCGACCGCCGGCTGGCCGATCGCGTCGCGGCCGAGGGCCAGCGGCAGCGCGGCCCGCGACTCCTTGAACTCCTTGGCGAGGAGGATGTCGCGGAGATAGACCATCGAGGGCTCCGGGTTCGGCACCTCGATCGCGACGCTCCCCCGGCCGGGCACGGGCCCGAAGACGCGCACCGCCCCCGCCTTCATCGCCAGCGCCAGGTCGTCGGCCAGGTTCACGACCTGGTTGACCTTGACCCCCGGCGCGGGCTCGAACTCGTACCCGGTGATCACCGGGCCGGGGTTGATGCGCGCGATGTGTCCCTTGACCCCGAAGTCCTCCAGGCGCTTCCGCAGGAGCTCGGCGTTCTGCCGGAGCTCGTCCTCGCTCTCGGTCCGCCGCCGCTCGCCGGCCGCCGGCGCCTTGAGGAGCGACAGGGGCGGCAGCTGGAACGTCGCCCCCGGGTGGGCGAAGGTGAAGAGCTCCTGGCGGGTCTTCCGCTCGACCGGGCGCGGGCGCTCGGCGCCGCTCGCCGGACGCTCCGCCGCGGGCCGCTCCTCTCCCCGGGCCCGCGGCCGCTCGGCCGCCGGCGGCGGGGCGCCGGGCGCCGCCGTCTCCGGCGGGAGGGCGATCGCCGGCGCCGGGGGCTCGAGCCGCCGCTCGACCACCGCCGCCGTCGGGCCCGCCGCCCGCGCCGCGGGGCGCGCGCGCCGGAGCAGGCTGCCCAGGGCGGAGAGCCGCAGGGCCAGGGCGCGCGAGAACCCCGCGTACGACGCCTGCGTGATGCAGAGGCCGGCGACCGCCAGGATCGTGAGCAGCACCAGGACCCCGCCCAGATCGCCCACGGTCCGCCGGAGCCCCGCCGCCACGAGCCAGCCGAGCACGCCGCCGCAGTCCAGCCAGGCGCCGGTCCGGGTCGTACCGGACAGCCGGTCGAGGAGGCCGGTGAGCGCGACGAGCCCGAGCGCGGCCCCGACGACGCTGGCCCGCGTCGCCACGCCCACGGGCCGGCTGAAGGCGATGAAGGCCCAGAGCATCAGCACCGCGGGGAGGAGGTAACCGGCGTACCCGACCGTCGTGAACAGCGCCCAGCCGGTCCACAGCCCCACGACCCCGACGCGGGCCTCCTGGTCGATCCAGCGAAGCGCGGGATCGTAGGACAGGAGCGCGACCGCCAGGTACGCGGCCAGGCCGAGCGCGACCACGCCCTGGGCCTCCCGCAGCCACCGGGCGGGGATCGGGCCGCGCGGCCGGCCGCCCCGCCCCATCACACCTCCATGACGATCGGCAGCACGATCGGCTTCCGGTGGTAGCGCTCGGTGATGAAGCGGCGGAGGGTGCCGCGGAGCAGCGGGACCAGCGTCTCGCGGGACGGCGGCGCCTCGCCCGCCGGCACGGCGAGCGCCGCCCGGAGCGCCGCCTTCGCCTCGTCCAGGACCGCCTCGGCCTCGCGCTCGTACACCCAGCCCCGGGACGCGATCTCCGGGCCGGCGACGACGTCGCCGCTGGCCCGGTCCACCGTGACCGCGACGACGACCATGCCGTCCTGGGCCAGGAGCTGCCGGTCGCGCAGCACGACCGCGCCCACGTCGCCCACGCCCTTGCCGTCCACCAGGACGCGGCCGGCCGGGAACCGCTGCACGGCCCGGGCGCCGCTCCGGTCGAGCTCGATGCCCTGGCCGTCCTCGAGGACGAACACCCGCGAGGACGGGACCCCCATCGCCTCCGCGAGCCGGGCGTGCGCGCGGAGGTGGCGGTACTCGCCGTGGACCGGCACGAAGAACCGGGGGCGGACCAGGTTCAGCATCATGCGGAGCTCGTCCTGGGATGCGTGGCCGGAGACGTGCACGAACGCCACGGGCTCCCACAGGACCTCGGCCCCCAGCCGCAAGAGCTGGTTCACGACCCGGGTGACCGTGCGCTCGTGCCCGGGAATGACGCGGGCCGAGAGGATCACGAGGTCGCCCTCGGTCACCCGCACGTGCTTGTGCTCCTCGGCGGCCATCAGCGCCAGCGCGGAGTTCGGCTCGCCCTGGCTGCCCGTCGACAGGATCAGCTGGCGGCGAGGCGCCCGGTCGGCGAGCTCCTCGAGCGGCACGATCGTCTCCGGCGGCACCCGGAGGTACCCGAGCTCCATGGCCAGCCGCACGCTCGTCTCGATGCTCCGCCCCAGGAGCGCGACCTGGCGCCCGCAGGCCAGCGCCAGGTCGAAGAGCTGCTGGATCCGGTGGACGTGCGAGGCGAACGTCGCCACGATGATCCGGCCCGGCGCGGCCCGGAACCGCGCCGCGAGCGCCCGGCCGACCTCGGCCTCCGAGGGCGTGGTGCCCGGCCGGTCGACGTTCGTGGAGTCCGCCATCAGGCAGAGCACGCCGCGCTCCCCCAGCTCGGCCAGCCGGTGGTAGTCCGAGCGCTCGCCGTCGATCGGGCTCGGGTCGAACTTGAAGTCGCCGGTGTGGACGAGCGTCCCGACCGGGGTCTCGATGCCGTAGCCCAGCCCGTCCACCACCGAGTGGGTGACGCGGAGCGGCTCGAGCCGGAAGGCGCCCAGCGCGAACGGCCGGCGGGGCGCCACCGGCACCAGGCGCGCCTGCTCGGCGAGCCCGTGCTCGCGGAGCCGCTCGGCCGCGAGCGCCAGCGCCATCGGGGGCCCGTACACGGGCACGTCCAGCTCGCGCAGGAGGTACGGCAGCGCGCCGATGTGGTCCTCGTGGGCATGGGTCAGGACGACCCCGCGCACGTGCTCGCGCTTGCCGAGCAGGTACGAGAAGTCCGGGATCACGTAGTCGATCCCCGGCATCTCGTCGTCGGGGAACATGAGGCCGCAGTCCAGCGCGACCAGGTCGTCGCCGGTCTCCAGCAGCATCATGTTCAGCCCGATCTCGCCGAGGCCGCCGAGCGGGACGATCCGGACGGTGGGCTCGATCGCCGAGGGCCCCGGGGACCCGGGCGCGTCGCCGGGCCGGGCGAGGCGGTCGGTCATACCGGGACGTAGCGTATCACGCGCCCGCGGGCCGCCCCAAAACCGCCGCCGGCCGGGCCGGTCCGCGCGTCCTCCGGGGGCCGCGGGACGCTCTCCCGGCCGGCGAGGGGGCGAAGCCCCCTTCGGCGCGGTCGCCGATCCGGGCCTGGCGCGAGCGACGGCGCGGCGGCCGGCCCCCCCGGGCCGCCCACGGAGGCGCTCGCGGGGAGGGCGTGCGCGGTGACGCCGCCCGCGCGGGGGCGCCTGGGCTCGTCGCGGTCACGCTCAGGCGTCGGCCGCGGCGCCCGCTGCCCCCGCCAGCGCTCGGGCCAGCCGGGCGAACTCCGCGAGGGTCAGCGTCTCGGCCCGGCGGCCGCCGTCGATCCCGGCCTCCGCCAGCGCGCGGGCGAGCGGGCCCCCGCCCGCCCCGCCGTACCCCCCGCCGCGGAGGGCGTTCCAGAGCGTCTTCCGCCGCTGGCCGAACGCGGCGCGGACGACGTGGGCGAAGGCGACCGGATCCTCGACCGGGACACGCGGCGCGCGCCGGAACCGGGCGGCGACGACGGCCGACTCGACCGCCGGCGGCGGGCGGAACGCCGCCGGCGGGACCGGGGTCACGAGGGCCAGGTCCGCCCAGAGCTGCCAGAACACGGTGAGCGCGCCGTACGCCGCGGTGCCCGGGTCGGCGACCAGGCGGGCCGCGACCTCGCGCTGGAGCATCACCACCGCGGCGTCGAGCGCCGGCCGGGCCGCCAGCAGCCGCGCGAGGATCGGCTTCGAGGCGCTGTAGGGCAGGTTCCCCGCGACCAGCACCCGCCCGTCCGGATGGGGCCGCTCCGCCGGGAGCGCCTCGTAGGCGAACGTGCGGGCGTCCGCGAGCCGGATGTCGACCGACGCGGCGGCCGTCCAGCGCGCCGCCCCGTCGGCGAGGCGTCGCTGGAGCGCCGGATCGATCTCGAGGGCGACCAGCCGCCCCGCCCGGGCCGCCAGGCGGCGGGTCAGGATCCCGGGACCGGCGCCGATCTCGCACACGAGGTCCGCCGCCGTCGCCCCGACCGCCTCCACGATCCGGTCCGCGACGGCAGGGTCGACCAGGAAGTGCTGCCCGAGCGCCTGCCGGCGGGAGCCGGGGGCCACGGCGCCGGTTACCGGACCGGCCAGCGGGCGCCGCCGTGCCGAGGGAGCGCTCGCCGCCCGCGCCGCGTCAGCATGGGACGCCGGCCGCGCGGCGCCGGCGGCGGGGCCACGTCCACCCTGGCGGGGGACCGGGACGGGACCGCCGGGGCCTCACGCGCGCTCGGCGTCTCCGCCGGCCGGGAGGGCGGGCGCCGCGGCGGCGCGCGCCCGCTGCTCCGCGACCAGCGCCGCGTGGAGCGCGCGCACCTGCGCCGCCGTCTCCTCGGGCGTCCCGGAGTTGTCGACGACGTAGTCGGCCCGGCGCGCCTTGTCGCCGAGCGGCAGCTGGCTCGCGAGCCGCCGGGCTGCCTCGGCCGGGGCGAGGCCGTCGCGCGCGACGAGGCGCGCGAGCTGGACCTCCCCCTCCGCGTACACGACCACCACGCGGTCGACGTGACGGTCGGCGCCCACCTCGAACAGGAGCGGGGTGTCCTGCACCGCCACGCCATCGAAGCCCTCGCGGGCCCAGCCGGCCAGGATCGCCGCCCGGCGAGCGAGGATCGCCGGGTGCGTGAGCCCCTCGAGCACCCGGCGGCGGGCCGGGTCCGCGAAGACGATCGCGCCCAGGCGCTGGCGGTCGAGCTGACCGTCGGGCCGCAGGATCTCGCGGCCGAACGCCTCGACGATGCCCTGCCACGCCGGCTCCCCGGGGCGGACCACCTCGCGGGCGAGGACGTCGGCGTCGATCACCCGGCACCCGAGCGCCGCCAGCTGCCGCGACACGGTCGACTTGCCGGAGCCGATGCCGCCGGTCAGCCCGACCAGCAGGAACGGCCAGCGCGGACCGCCGGGCGGGGCCGCCTCCGTCATCGCGGCGTCCTCGCGCCGGCCGCTTGGATGATCTCCTCACCCTCTCCCGCGAAGGGATCTCAGAGCGGCAGGCGGAACTCGCGGCGCGCGACGACGACCGCGGCGCCCCCCACCTCGACCTGGTCGATCCGGTCCGCCGCGCCGGTGGCCCGCGCGTAGAGCAGGCTCGGGCGGCCGATCTCGGCCCCCTGCCGGATCTCGATCTCCGTGGCGAACGGGATCCGGCCGTGCCGCGCCAGGTGGCAGGCGAGCGGGCCCGCCGCCGAGCCGGTGGCCGGATCCTCCACCACGCCCGCGCCGGGGGCGAAGGCGCGGGTCTTCCATCGCTCGCCGTGCCCGGCGAAGCAGTTCACCGTGCCGCGCGGCACCAGCTCGGCCAGGGCCGCGTGGTCCGGGCGGAGCGCCGCGACCGCGGCCTCGTCGGCGAGCGTGACCATGACGTGGTGGGGGCCGTTGTCGTAGACCTCGACCGGCAGCACGGCCGCCGCGACCCGCAGGGCGCCGAGGAGGGCCGGGACGCCCCCACGCCGAGCAGCCAGGCGCCCGGATGCGGCGCCGCGACCCGCAGGGCGCCGAGGAGGGCCGGGACGTCCGGGAACGGCGCGATGCGCGGGACCGGCTGGCGCATCCGTCCGAAGACGATCCGCGGTCCGTCGCGCTCGAGCCGGACCGGGACCAGGCCGGCCCCGGTCTCCAGGACGATCTCCGGCAGCTGAAGCGGGGCGGCCAGGACGAAGGCGCTCCCGAGCACGGGGTGGCCGGCGAACGGCAGCTCGTGGTCCGGGGTGAAGATGCGGATCCGCACGTGGCCGCCGCGCTCGGCCGGATAGCAGAAGACGGTCTCCGAGAGGTGCAGCTCGCGGGCGAGCCGCGGCAGCAGGGCCTCGGGCATCCCGCGGGCGTCGGTGAACACCGCCAGGGGGTTCCCCTCGAGCGGCTCCTGCGTGAAGACGTCGCAGACGACGTAGCGGAACGTCGCCGCGAGCGTGCCGCCGCTCACACCTCGGCCCAGTCGGGACCGTCGGTGACGTCGACCCGGAGCGGCACGGCCAGCGTCACGACGGACTCCATGATCTCGGGCAGGAGGGCCCGGATCGCCGGCACCTCCGCGGCCGGCGCCTCCAGGAGGAGCTCGTCGTGGACCTGGAGGAGCAGGCGGCTCCGGAGCCCGCGCGCCGGCAGCGCCGCGGCCAGCCGCACCATGGCGAGCTTGATGATGTCGGACGCGGTCCCCTGGATCGGGGCGTTCGCTGCCATGCGCTCGGCGGCGCCGCGGGCGGTCGGGTTCCGGGCGTTGAGCTCCGGGAGGTACCGCCGGCGGCCGAGGAGCGTGGTGACGTACCCGCGCTCGCGCCCCTCGGCCACCACGCGCTCGATGTACGCCCGCACCCGCGGGTGCGCGGCGAAGTAGTCGTCGATGAACCGCTGCGCGTCGGCGCGCCCGATCGACGCGGCCTGGGCCAGCCCGAACCCCGAGATGCCGTAGAGGATCCCGAAGTTCACGACCTTCGCCAGGCGGCGGAGCTCGGCCGTGACCGCCTCGGGCGCGACGCCCATGATCTGGGCGGCGGTGCGGGTGTGGATGTCGGCGCCCTGCCGGAACGCCTCCAGCAGCGCCGGCTCCTCCGTCACGTGGGCGAGGATCCGGAGCTCGATCTGGGAGTAGTCCGCGGCCACGAACCGCCAGCCCTCCTCGGGGACGAACGCCTGCCGGATCCGGCGTCCGAGCTCGTTCCGCACGGGGATGTTCTGGAGGTTGGGGTTCGAGGAAGACAGCCGACCGGTCGCGGCGACCAGCTGGTTGAACGAGGTGTGGATCCGGCCGGTCCGCGGGTGCACCAGCGCCGGCAGCGCGTCGGCGTACGTCCCCTTCAGCTTGGCCAGCTGGCGGTACTCGAGGATCTTGCCGGGCAACGGGTGCCCGAGCGCCAGCTCCTCCAGGACGTCGACGTCGGTCGAGTAGCCGGTCTTGGTCCGCTTCACCGGCGGGAGCTTCAGCTTCTCGAACAGGACGGTCGCGAGCTGCTTGGGGGAGTTCGGGTTGACCGCCTCCCCGGCCAGCGCGTGGATCTCGCGGAGCAGCGCCTCCAGCTGGGTGTCGAGCTCCTTCGCGAGCTGCGCCAGCCGCTCGGGGTCCACCCGGATCCCCGCCCGCTCCATGTCGGCCAGCACCGGCACCAGCGGCACCTCGAGCGTCTCGTAGAGCCCCGTCAGCCCGTGCTCGGCCAGGAGCGGCGCCTGGCAGGCGGCCAGGCGCCAGATCCCCTCGGCGCGCGCCCCGGTCCAGGCCGCGACCCGGGCGGGCTCGACGTCGGCGGGCGCCGCCCCCTCGAGCAGCGTGGCCAGCGCGCCCGGCACGCCGGGGACGCCCGCCTCCGCGCAGAGCTGGTCCAGCGGGTACCCGCTCCGCCCGGAGTTCAGGAGGTAGGCGGCGATCGCCGTGTCGTCGACCGCGGCGCCGAGCCGGGCGCCGGTCTGGCGGGCCCAGCCGACCAGGGCCTTGGTGTCGTGGCCGACCACGCGGACGCCCGCCGGCAGCCCGGGCCACCCGGCGTGATAGCAGGCGCCCGCGTCCGGCGCATACGCCGCGACCCCGACCAGCGCGAGCTCGGGCGGCGCGCCCGTCAGCACGGGCTCGAGCGCCAGCCGGTCGCCGGCGCGGTCGAGGAACGCCCGCCATCCCGCCTGGTCGACCACCGGGACCGCGTCGGCCGGCAGGGTCACCGCCCGGGCGGGGATCTGCCGGAGCAGCGTGGTGAACTCCAGCTCGGTCCACAGCGCCCGCAGCCGCGTCCAGTCGGGCTCGCGGACGCGGAACGGCTCGAGCTCGAACGGGATCGGCAGCGAGCCGTCCAGGACCGCGAGGCGGCGGGAGAAGAAGGCCTGGTCGCGGTGGCGCGCGAGCGTCTCCCGGAGCTTCGGCCCGGTGACGACGGTCAGGTTCGCGTAGAGCGCCTCGAGGCTGCCGAACTCGCGCAGGAGCCGCTGGGCGGTCACCTCGCCGATCCCCGGCACCCCCGGGATGTTGTCGATCGAGTCCCCCATCAGCGCCAGCACGTCCGGGATGCGGGCCGGCGGCACACCCCACCGCTCCTGGACCTTCGCCGCGTCGTAGACCACGCGCTCGCCCGTGCGGCCCACGACCGAGAGCACGGTGACCCCGGGGCCGACCAGCTGGAGCGCGTCCTTGTCGGCGGTCACCAGCACGAGCTCGACGCCGGTGTCCCGCAGCCGCGCGACCGCCGTCGCGAGGATGTCGTCGGCCTCGTAGCCGGCGTGCTCCAGCAGCGGCAGCCCGAGGGCCTCGCAGGAGCGCCGGACCCAGGGGATCTGCTCGACGAGATCGCGCGGCATGCCGGGGCGCTGGAGCTTGTACGCCTCGAACTGCTGGTGCCGGAACGTCGGCCCCGGCGCGTCCCACGCGATGCCCATGTAGGCCGGACGATCCTCCCGGAGGATCTTCCAGAGCATCATCGTGATCCCGAGGGTCGCGTTCGTCGGCAGCCCGCGGGAGGTCGAGAGGTGGCCGATCGCGTGGTAGGCCCGGTAGAGGTAGGAGGGGCCGTCGACCAGGTAGAAGCGCTCCGGCGTGGCCGCCTGGGTCACGCGTCCCCTCCCACGACCCGACGATACTCCGCCCGGACGAACTCCGCCACTTCGCGGTGCCGCGCCAGGAGCGCCCGCCCGCTGTCGCAGCCGGCGTCCCGCGCCAGCCGCGCCAGGAGCTGGCCGGCGGCCGGGAGGCAGTCGGCGGGCCGCGCGCCGGCCAGGCGGAGCGAGCGGAGGAGCCCCCGCAGGAACTCGTAGGCGCCCAGCAGGCCGGCGGCAGTCGCCGGCGGCAGGACGCCCAGCGCCCCGAGGTGCTCGAGCGCCCGCCGGGTGGACGGGGTGCGCAGCGCCGGGTGCCGGGCCCCGTGCGTGAGCTGGAGCGCCTGGACGAGGAACTCGATGTCCACCAGGCCGCCCGCCCCGAACTTGAGGTGCACCCGGCCCTGACCCTCACGGCCGAGCTCCACCTCCATCCGGCTCCGGACGTGACGGATCTCGGCGCGCTCGGCCGCCGAGAGCCCGGGCGCGAAGACCCGCCGGCGCCGGAGCGCGGCGAAGCGCCGCGCCAGGCGGGCGTCCCCGAGCACCGGACGCGCCTTCACCAGCGCCTGCCGCTCCCAGAGCGCGGCCTCGCCGGCGAGGTAGCGGTCCAGGGACTCGACCGAGTGCGCGAGCGCGGTCGCCTGGCCCCCCTGCCGGAGCCGCAGGTCGACCCGGAACACCTGGCCGGTCCGCGTGATCGCGGTGAGGCGCGTGAAGACCCGGTCAACCACGCGATCGAAGTAGACGTGCGCCTCCGGCCCCTCCTGGCCCGGCCCCCCGTGGAGCACGACCAGGTCGAGGTCGGAGCCGTAGTCGAGCTCGCGGCCGCCGAGCTTCCCCATCCCGACGAGGAGCCACGGCACCGGGCGGCCGCCGACGCGCGGGACGCCGAGCGCCGCCGCGGCGTGCGCCGCCGCGTCCCGCCACGCGATCGCGAGGCACGCCTCGGCGAGCTCGGCCAGGGCGTGGCCGACGCGGGGCGCCGGGAGCCCCAGGATCAGGTCGCGCCAGGCGATCCGGACCTCCTCGGCCTGCTTGAAGAGCCGCAGGCGATCCGCCGGGTCGGCGCCCGGCGCGTCGAAGGTCTCGTACGCCGCGCAGAGCGCGCGCGCCGGGCGCGGGACCCCGAGCGCGGCGGCGTCGCCCAGCTCGTCCAGGAGCTCGGGCCGCGAGATGAGCGCCTGGGCCAGCCGGTCCGAGCGCGTGAACAAGGTCAGCACGCCCCCGAGGAGCGCGGGGGTCGCCGCCAGCCGCGCCAGGTACGCGGTCCGCGGGCCGGCGGCGGCGACGAAGCGCTCCAGGGCGTCGAGCGCGGCGTCCGGGTCCGGCAGCCCCCGCAGCACGGCCAGGGTGGCCGGCAGCAGGCTCGCCAGGGCGGCCTGGACCGCCCCGGGGGCGGCCGCCAGCGGCGGCCCGTCCCAGAGCAGGCGGAGGTTCTGGCGCGCCCGCTCGGGATCGGCGAAGCCGACCGCGCCGAGCTGGCCCTCGTCCCAGGGGGGCACGGCGGGCGGGCGGGCCGGCGACTCGAAGAACCCCTCGAACGCCCGCCGGACCACCTGGCGGGTGCGGTCGTAGTCGGCCATCAGCGCGCGACCCGCGGCGGCGCGGTCGCCGGCGTAGCCGAGGCGCCGGGCGAGCTTCCCGAGCTCCTCCGGATCGGCGGGCAGCGTGTGGGTCTGCAGCGCGTGCAGGATCTGGAGGCGGTGCTCGATCGTGCGGAGGAACGCGTACGCCCGCGCCAGCCGCCCCGACTCCTCCCACGACAGGTAGCCGCGCTCGGCCAGGCGGTGGAGCGCCCGGAGGCTGTTCCGCTCCCGGAGCCACGGGTCCTGGGCGCCGTAGAGGAGCTGGAACGCCTGGACGTGGAACTCGATGTCGCGGATCCCGCCGACGCCCAGCTTCACGTGCCGCTCCTGCTGGCCGCGGGCGCGGAGCAGCCGATCGATCCGGTTCTTCATCGCCCGGATCTCGCCGACCGCCTCGCGCTCGGTTCCGCGGCGGTACGCGACCTCGCGGGCGAGCTCGAGGAAGGCCTGCCCGACGCGCTCGTCGCCCGCCGCGACGCGGGCCTTGATGAGCGCCTGCCGCTCCCACAGCGCGCCGCGCGTCCGGTGGTACTCCGCGTAGGCGGCCAGCGGGAGCGCCAGCGCGCCGCCGGTGCCCTCGGGCCGGAGGCGGAGGTCGACCCGGTAGACCGTGCCCTCGTCGGTCATCGCGGTGAGCGCAGCCACGATCCGCTCGGCCAGCCGGGCGAAGTAGGTGCGGTTCGGGACGGGCTCCGGCCCCGCCGTCTCCCCCTCGGCCTCGTAGACGAAGCAGAGGTCGATGTCCGAGGAGTAGTTGAGCTCCGACCCCCCGAGCTTCCCGAGCGCGATGATCGCCGCGCCGGTCCCCGCCCGGCCCGCGGCGGTCTCGTGCCCGGGCGCGCCGTAGCGGGCCTGGAGCCCGGGTTCCACGATCGCCCACGCCTGGGCCAGGCAGGCGTCGGCGAGCTCGGAGAGCTCCTGGGTCGTGGTCACCAGGTCCGCGTCGCCCAGGATGTCGCGCAGGCCGATCCGGCAGAGCTCGCGGCGCTTCACCCGGCGCAGGGCCGCCAGGCGCGCGTCCTCCGTCCGGAACGGCCGGCAGGCCTGGGCGACCTCCTCCTGCATCTCCTCGCGCGAGCGGGTCCGCATCACGCGCGCGTCCAGGAGCCACGGCACGATCTGGGGCGAGCGGACCAGCGCGTCGGCCAGGAACTGGCTCGTGGCGCCGAGGGCGGTCAGGATGGGCAGCGCCTCCGGGTGGGCGCCCAGGAGCGTGTAGAAGCTCCGCCGGTCCAGCGCCGCCGCCGCGAGCCGCTCGAGGTTGTTCAGGGCCATGTCGGGATCGGCCGAGGCGCCGACGTGACGCAGCAGGCGCGGGATCAGCGGCGCGAGCTGGTCCCGGAGGTCGGGCGTCTCGGCGAGCCGCCGGAGGTTCGCCAGCGCGCCCGCGGGGTCGCCGAAGCCGAGGGCGGCGAGCGCGGCGAGGCAGGCCGGCGGCGGGACAGCGGGATCGAGGAAGTCGGTGGCCGGCGGGAGCGCGGCCCCGCCGGGGCGGCGCTCCGTCAGCACGCCCGGGCCCGCCCGTCCGGCCCGCCCCGGTCGCGCCGGCGGGCGGGGAGGGCCAGGGGCCCCGGGCGGGCCGCGCCGGCCGGCGCCGGGCCGCGGCTAGATCGCGTCTTCGCCCCGCTCGCCGGTCCGGATCCGCACCGCCTCCTCCACGGGCAGGACGAACACCTTCCCGTCCCCGATCGAGCCGGTCTTCGCGGCGGCGATGATCGTCTCGACGACCTTGTGGACGAGGTGGTCGGCGATCACGATCTCCACCTTCACCTTCGGGAGGAAGTCGATGGTGTACTCCGAGCCGCGGTAGAGCTCGGTGTGCCCTTTCTGGCGCCCGAACCCCCGCACCTCCATCACCGTCATGCCGATGACGCCGATCTCGGTCAGCGCCTCCTTCACGTCATCCAGCTTGAACGGCTTGATGATGGCCTCGATCTTCTTCATGCATGCCTCCGAGCCTTGCGGATGGCCTTGCGATAGCAGGTGACGTAGGCGTCGGCCGACGCCGTCCACGAGAAGTCGGCCGCCATGCCGTTGGCGACCAGCCGCCGCCAGCCGGCGACGTCGGCGTGGGCGGCGAGCGCGCGCGCGACGGCGGCGTTGCACGCGTCGGCCGACGCCTCGTCGAAGAGGAAGCCGGTCCCCTCGCCGCTCGCCGGGTTCCACGGCTGCACGGTGTCGGCGAGCCCCCCGGTCCGGCGCACCACCGGGACCGTGCCATACCGGAGCGCGATGAGCTGCCCGAGGCCGCAGGGCTCGTACCGGGACGGCATGAGGAACAGGTCGGCGCCGGCGTAGATCCGTCGGGCGAGCCGGTCGTCGAACCCCAGCCGGACGGCGACCGTCGCCGGGCGTGCGGCGGCCAGCTCGCTCAGCAGCCGCTCGTACCGCTCGTCGCCGGTCCCGAGCACGACCAGCTGGGCCCGCGCCGCCTCGAGCACCGGCACCGCGGCCGCGACCAGGTCGACGCCCTTCTGCTCGGCGAGCCGGGTCACCACCCCGACCACGGCGGCGCGGCCGCCGGGATCGGGCAGGCCGAGCTCGTCGCGCAGCGCCGCGGTGCACGCGGCCTTGCCGCTCAGGTCGTCGCGGTCGTAGCGCTTGGGCAGGTCGGGATCGGTCGCGGGATTCCAGGCCACGACGTCCAGCCCGTTCAGGATCCCGACCAGGTCCGCGCTCCGCTCGCGCAGGATCCCGTCCATCCGCTCGCCGAACGCCGGCGTCTGGATCTCGCGGGCGTAGCCCGGGCTCACGGTGGTGAGCAGGTCGGAGAAGACGAGCCCGCCCTTCAGGAACGAGAGGTGGCCGAAGAACTCGATCCCGGCCGGCGTGAACAGGTCCCACCCCAGGCCCGTCATCGGCAGGTCATAGTGCCAGAACAGGCCCTGGTAGGCGAGGTTGTGGATCGTGAACACGGTGGCGACGTCGGCGTACCAGGGCGCGTCGCGGTAGAGCGTCTCCAGGTAGACCGGGACCAGCCCGGCCGGCCAGTCGTTCGCGTGCACCACCTGCGGCAGCCAGCCGAGCCCGGGCAGCGCGGCGAGCACGCTCCGGCAGAAGAACACGTACCGCTCGCAGTCGTCCGCGGCGCCGTAGAGCGCCGGCCGATCGTAGTAGCCGTCCTGGGCGACCAGGTACACGGGCACCGTGTCGCCGAGGCGGGTCTCGTGCAGCGCCCCGTCGACCAGGCGGTCGCCGATCGGGACCGAGATCCGCGGCACCGCGACGGTGAGCGGTCCCGGGGCCGCGGCGGCCGCCCCGCGGTGCTCCGGGAGCACGACCCGGACGTCGTGCCCGAGCGCCGCCAGCGCGGCGGGCAGCGCCGCCGCCACGTCGCCCAGCCCGCCGGTCCGGGCGAACGGGGCGGCCTCGGCGGTGACGTAGAGGATCCGGAGCGGCTCGCGGACCGGGCCCCGCTCGGGCGGTCTCATGACTCCACGATCGGGTAGACGAGCGCCGTGATGTGCGAGTTGATCCGCTTGACGTTCGTGAGCACGTCCAGGTGGATCTCCGAGGTCTCGAGCGACTCGGCCAGGCCGGCCCGCAGGCGGTCCAGGTGCGACTGCCGCAGCTCCCGCTCGCTCTGGCGGATGATCGGGCGCTGGTCGAGGACCTCCTTGGCCAGGGCCCGGTCGTAGGTGGCGAAGGCGACCACCGCCCGCTCGAGGTTCTTCGAGACCTGGCCGTGGAACTCCATGAGCTCGGCCTCGCCCGGCTCCGAGAAGCGCCGCCCCTGGTA
>DASRDR010000003.1:0-11499 GCA_035652475.1 Candidatus Methylomirabilota bacterium
GTCGGGCCGTAGTCCGTGAGGCCGTTGTAGACCATGCGCTGGGTCTCCGGCCAGTTCGTGCCCTCGAGGGCCGGGTTGAACCCGACCGCCGGCTCGATCTGGAGGAGCCGGAGGACGCCGCCCCGCCTGGGCTCGGCGGCCCGGGCCGGGCGGGCGCCGGCCAGCGCCCCGGCGCCGACCGTCGCGCCGGCCGCGGCCAGGCGGAGGAAACCACGTCGCGTCACGGTGCCGTCGCTCATCTCACCCTCCATCCCGCATCCCGCGGCCTGGCGGCGCGTCCCGGCGCGTCCCGCGCCGCCCGGGCCGCCGCCCGGCCGGAGCCTCGCGGCGGTCGCCGGCCGGCGCCGGGCTCCTCGCCTTGACCCTCACTTCAGTTTCTGAAGCGACACCATATTCGCCGCCCGCGCGAAAGGCTGTCAAGCCGGGCGCCGCGCGGGTCAGAAGGACGGCGGCGTGATGACCCAGAGGACCACGGTCGGGCGCCGGCGGCTCGGGTTCCGGAACCCGTGGAGGCGCGTCGAGCTGAAGTAGAAGCTGTCGCCCTTGCTGAGCCGGAACACCTGGTGCTCGACCTGGAGCTCGAGCGTGCCCGACAGCACCAGTCCGAACTCCTCGCCCGCGTGGTCGTAGGCGCCCTTCGAGCCCTCGCCCGGGGCGATCGTCACCGAGATCGGCTCCATCTTCTTCCCGCTCTGGCGCGCGACCAGGAGCTCCTTCACCACGCTCGAGTGCGCGACGGAGAGGCGCCGGCGCTCCGCGCGGCGGAGGACGATGCCCGCGTCGTCGGCCGGCTCGTCCGAGAAGAGGTCGACGACCGCGACGCCGTACCCGGCGGCGATCTTCTTGAGCGACGCGAGCGACGGCGAGACCCGGCCGGTCTCGACCTGCGAGAGGTACGCCTCGCTGCAGCCGGTCTTCTGCGCGACGTCGCGGAGGGTCCGCTCCTGCGCGCGCCGCGCCCGGCGGAGCCGGGCTCCCAGCTCGTTCATGGCGGTGATGATGCGAGGGCGGCGCGGGCGCTGTCAACCGCGCGCCGTGCCCGGCGGAGGGCGCGCGCGCCGGGCGTACAATCGGGCCGTTCCGCGCGCCCCGGCCCGGCCGACGGCATCACGGACCACCTCCGCCTACCAGGGCCACCGGGACCAGGGATCGCGGCCCCGCATCTGGCCCGGGATCGATCCTGACCGGCCCGCCCATGTTCTGCCCCCCCCGAAACACGTCTCCTTGGGTCCTTCTCTCATGCGGTCCGAGGAAGAGTGGAGGAGTGAGCGCGCCGCGCCCCGCCGCCCCGGAGCCGCCACCGCCTCCGGCGGGGCCGGCGCCGGCGGCCGCCCCGCGGGCCACGCTCCGCGGGATGCCGGGCGGCGTCTGGGCGCTGGGCGTGGCCTCCCTCCGCGTGGACGCCTCCGCGGAGCTGATCCACAGGCCTGCGCTTCGCCGCCGGGCCGGCTGGGCCCCGCGCGGCGGGACGGCCGGCCGGCGCCCGCGGTCACCGCCGCACGGCGCGCGGGCGCTCGGCCTCGTCCAGCACCTGGTCCAGCACCCAGTTGTTGACGCGATGGACGGCCGGCTCGCGGAGCGCGAACGGCCCCGGCCGCCGCAGTCGCGACGCGAGCCCTGCCTGCTGGGCCTCGCAGATGGCGTTGTCCTCGGCGATCCCGGTCTCCCATCGATGCATGTAGCGCGTCACGCCGGTCGCGAAGTCCGGGCGCGCGACCGTGCTCCGGGGGAAGCAGAACCCGACCCCCAGGTGCGCGCGGGTGGGGCCGAGCGGCACCACCCGGAGCCACCAGAGGCAGTCCTGGGTACACGCGAACTGGGTCGCCGGATGGAGGATCGTGAAGTAGGTGCCGTGGGCGGCCGGCCCGTGGAGGCCGGGCATCGGGGGAAACGGCGGGGTCTCCCCGGGCAGCACCGCGATGCTGGTCTCCTGCGGGATGTAGATGGCGTCCCAGTGCCCGCGGGTCGGCTCCTGGCGCGCGTGCTGCTGGCCGAGGCTCGCGTGGTGCACGGTGCCGGTGTGGTACTCCTCGATCGCATTCTCGACCAGGAGCTTCCAGTTCGCCGCCACCTCGTAGTCGAGCCGCCGGACGCAGACCAGGTCGCCGAACGCGTACGCGTCGAGCTTCTCCACGAGGTCGCCGAGGTGCTCCACGAGGTCGGGCCCGCCCTCGACGAAGCTCACGAACACGAACCCCCGCCAGCTCTGGCAGCGCACCGGGGTGAGGCCCCAGTCCGCCCGGTCGAACCCGGGACGATCCTGCATCCCGGGCGCGCCGAGGAGGCGGCCGTCCGGGCCGTAGGTCCACGCGTGGTAGGGGCAGACGATGGTGCGGCACCGGCCTCGGCCCTCCAGCAGCCGGGCGCCGCGGTGGCGGCAGGTGTTCGCGAACGCGCCGATCCGGCCGTCGGCGTCGCGGAGGAGGAGGAGAGGACCCGGGACGGTCTGGACCGCCAGGTAGCTCCCGGGCTCCGGCACCTCGTCGGCCCGCCCGACGAAGTGCCACCCGGGGGTGAAGATCCGCTCGACCTCGCGGGCGTAGAACTCCGGGCTCGTGTAGCACCACGCCGGCAGCGTCTCGGCCTCGGCCACCGGCCGCCGGACCCGCGCGTAGTGGGCCGGATCGAAGAGATCCATGCGCTCCGCATCTTACTGCCCGCCCCGGCCGCCCGGCCACGGGGGGCCGCCGCCGCGCGCCCCGGCGCCTCGTCCGCGCCGTCCGGGTCGCTGCCGCCGCGGGGTCGACGCCGCCGGCCCGCGGTATGCTGGACGACGGCAGCCGCGCGCCCGCACCGAGAGCGCCGGTCGAGCCGACGCTCGCAAGGCGAGGAGCGCGAGGAGGAGGGTGGAGAGCCGCCGCACCGAGATCGAGTCGCCGTACGCCTGGCTCCGGCTGGCCGTGTCGCTGCTGATCAGCACCATCGGCAGCATCGGGATGTGGAGCGCCGTGGTCGTGCTGCCGGCGATCCAGGCCGACTTCGGGGTGACGCGGGCCGCCGCGTCGCTCCCGTACACGGTGTCGATGCTCTTCTTCGTGGTCGGCCAGGTGCTCATGGGCCGGCTCGCCGACCGGGCCGGCGTCATCGCTCCGGTGATCCTCGGGACCGTCGCGCTGTCCCTGGGCTACGGGGCGGCGAGCGTCGCCCCGGGTCTGGGGACGTTCGTCGCCGCGTACGGCCTCCTGATCGGGTTCCTGGGCAGCTCGGCCACGTTCGGGCCGGTGATCGCCGACGTCTCCCACTGGTTCGCGCGCCGGCGCGGGATCGCGGTCGCGGTGTGCTCGTGCGGGAGCTATCTCGCCGGGACCGTGTGGCCCCCCATCGTGCAGCACTTCAGCGCCACCGCGGGGTGGCGGGCGACCCATCTCGGCATCGCCGTGTTCTGCGCGGCGACCATGCTGCCGCTGTCGCTGGTTCTCCGGCGGCGGCGGGCGGGCGCGGCGAGCGCACGCGGCGCCGCGGCGGCCCCGGACCGCGGGCGGCGGCCGGGGGGCATGGAGCCGGCGACGCTGCAGGCGCTCCTCATGGCGGGGGGCGTCGCCTGCTGCGTGGCGATGGCGATGCCGCAGGTGCACATCGTCGCGTACAGCGGGGACCTGGGACACGGCGCCGCCCGGGGCGCGGAGATGCTGTCCCTCATGCTCGGGTTCGGGATCGTCAGCCGGCTCGCCTCCGGCTGGCTGGCCGACCGCGTCGGCCCGCTGATCACGCTGGCGCTCGGCTCGAGCCTGCAGGCGCTCTCGCTCCTCCTGTTCCTGCCGTTCACCGGGCTCGGCGCCCTCTACGTGGTCTCGATCCTGTTCGGGCTCTCGCAGGGCGGCATCGTGCCGAGCTACGCGCTCATCATCCGGGAGCACTTCCCGCCGGCGGAGGCCGGGACCCGCATCGGGCTCGTGCTGTCGTCGACGATCGCCGGGATGGCGCTCGGCGGGTGGATGTCGGGGGCGATCTTCGACCACGCGCACTCGTACCAGGCGGCGTTCCTCAACGGGTTCGCCTGGAACCTCCTGCACCTCGCCATCGCGTTCTGGCTGGTGCGGCGGCTGGCCTGGCGGGTGGCCCCCGCGTAGCGCGGAGGCGCGCCCGCTCCGATCCGGGCACGGCGCGGCGGGGCCGGGCGGTCGCCACCGCGCGCGGCGCCGGCACGACCCGGGGGAACGGAGACACGGCGCCGACGTCGGTGCGACCGGCGGCCCGGGGCGCGCCAGGCGCGGCGCGCCCGATGGGACGGACAGGGCGGCCCGCGGCGCCGGGCTCGACGGCGGCGAACCGGAGGGACGCGCGGCCGGGCGCGCCGCGCTCGACGCGGGCCCCGCCGGGAGGCGGCCGGCCGGACGGCCCGGGGCGCGCCGTCAGCGCCGGCGTGCGGCGGGCCCGCCGGCGGGCGCGCCCAGCTCGATCGCCTGCCGGTACCCCGTCTCCAGGTCCGCCAGCGTCACCGCGACCAGCCCGTGCGCGTCCAGCACGTACTCCTCCTCGACCAGCGGGCCCTCCCGGCCGGTGCGCCGGATCGGCACCCGCCCGAGGTCGACCCCCTCCGCGCGGAGCGCGGGATCGAAGGGGAAGCGCGCCTCGCCGCGGTAGACCAGGTCGCCGCGCGGGGTGCCGCTGGCGTCGACGGCGCGGCACTCGGCGAACCGGAAATGCCCCACGTTGTGGGCCGCGCGGTATCGCCGGCGCACCCGCAGCGGGGCCTCGGGGGTGGGCAGGCGCGTGTCCGGCGTGACGATCGGGTCGAAGGTGATCTCGCGCCCGTCGTGCGCCTCCCGGAAGACGCCGAACGCCCGCGAGAAGCGGTCCACCAGCTGGAACCCCGCCGCCGGGTCGGCGGCGATCGCCAGCCCGATCGCGGTCGCCCCCGACGGGTAGGGCGAGCGGTGGACCCGGCGGCCGTGCTCGTCCCGGAGCGCGCGCGCCACCGCGGGCAGCGCGCTCCCGCCGCCGACCAGGTAGATCCCGGCCAGCTCGCGCCCCCCGTCCGCCTCTCCCGCCTCGCCGGAACCGGTGGGGAGCCGCTCCAGCACCTCCCGGAGGGCCGCGAGCGTCCGCCGGATCAGCGGCCCGCACGCCTCGTAGAACCGCGCCGACGGGACCGCCGCCTGCCGCGGGCCCCCGGCGAGCACGCCATCCAGCTCGACGACCACCCGGCGGGACTGGGGCGTGAGCGCCTCCTTGGCGGCGCGGCACCGCTCCAGGAGGAGGTCGCCGGCCCCGGCCGGCAGCGTCGGGCGCATGACCCCGAGCTCGGCCAGGACGAGCTCGGCCAGCACGCCATCGAAGTCGTCCCCGCCCAGCCGGCTCTCGCCGGCGGTCGCGAGGACGTCGTGATCCCGGGCGGTCATCCGCACGAGCGACACGTCGAACGTGCCACCGCCCAGGTCGTAGACGACGACGTGCTCGCGCCGCGCGGTCAGGCTGCCCCGGAACCGGTGGGCGTACTCGAGGCCCGCGGCGGTCGGCTCGTTCATCACCGCCTGGACGTCGAAGCCGGCGCGCCGGAAGGCGTCCAGCGTCAGGAACCGCTGGGTCGAGTGCGCGTTGGCCGGCGTCGCCACGACCGCCCGGAGGGGCTCGCCGCGCCGTCGCGCCCGGGCGAGGTTCGAGTCGGCGCCGAGCGCCTCCCGGAGCGCGGCGAGGAAGCCCGCCAGGAGATCGGCCAGGCGTAGCGAGACCCGGCCCACCCGCACCTCCTGGTCCGCCGCGACGCCGGGATCCGAGAGCAGCCGCTTGAACGAGCGCACGAGCGTGGATCCGGGCCGGTCGGGCCCCCGGAGCGCGTCGAATCCGAACCGGAGCTGCCCGTCGCGCTCGGCGACCACCGACGGGAACCACTCCGCCGGGTCGCCGGCCGGATCGAGGAAGCTCACGACCGGGTAGTTGCCCCGATCGCACTGCGCCACGACGGTCCGTGTCGTCCCGAAGTCGATGCCAAGGCGCACGGCTCGTTCCTCCCTTACGCGCCGAGTCTATCCCCCGACGGCCCGGCGTGGAATGCCGGCGACGGGCCGACCCGGGCGGTCTCGCGCTATACTCGACGCGCGGCGGCCCGCGACCCCGGGGACCCTCACGCCGTCGACGGCCGCCCGGCGCCGCCCGCGCCCCGGACCGGGGCGGCGACGTGAAGGAGGTCGGAGCATGGCGACCACGACGGCGACGGGAGAGCGACGGGCCGCGACGACCGAGCGGCAGCTCAGGGTGGACCTCGCGGCGGCGTTCCGCCTGGCCGCGGAGTTCGGGTGGCACGAGGCGGTCGCGAACCACTTCAGCGTGGCGGTCTCGGCCGACGGCAAGCAGTTCCTCATGAACCCGCGGTGGCGGCACTTCGCCCGCATCCGGGCGAGCGAGCTGCTCCTGCTGGACGCCGACGACCCCGGGACGATGAGCCGGCCCGACGCGCCGGACCCGACCGCCTGGTGCATCCACGGCCACCTGCACGCGGCGCTGCCGCGCGCGCGGTGCGTCCTCCACCTGCACCCGCCGTACGCCACGGCGCTCGCCGCCCTCGCCGACCCCGAGATCAGGCCGATCGAGCAGAACACCGCCCGGTACTACCGGCGCATCGCGCTGGACCTGGCCTACGGCGGGATCGCGGACACCGACGCCGAGGGGGAGCGCCTGGTCCGCATGCTGGGCGGCCATCGCCGCGCCATCCTCGGCAACCACGGCGTGCTGGTGCTGGCCGACACGGTGGCCGAGGCGTTCGACGACCTGTTCTATCTCGAGCGCGCCTGCCAGACGCTCGTGCTCGCCTACTCGACCGGCCAGCGCCTGAACGTCATGTCGCCGGAGGTCGCCGAGCGGACCGCCCGCGGCTGGGACGACTACAGGGACGCCGCCTTCTCCCACTTCGCCGAGCTGAAGGCGCTGCTGGACGCCCGCGACCCCTCCTACGCGGACTGACGGCCCGGCCCGATCGGTCGCGCACGGGCTCGCGCGCCTGCGAATGCTGGCCGAAGCTCGCGGGCACCGAGCCCGCACGCGACCGTGGCGCGCGCGCTCGCCGGCGCGCCCGGGGCTCGGGTGACGGCCGCGTGCCGCGACCGCGACCGCCGGCGGAAGCGCGCGCGGACGGCGACCCGGGCGCGGGCCAGGCCCACCGCGTCGCGCCGGCCCGGCGCACGAGCTCCGGCGACCGGGACGCCGCGTCCGGCGCGCGAGCCCCGGCCGCCTCGGACTCCGTCAGGATGACCGGTCGGGGCTTCGCCGGCGTCCGCGCGGCGCTCAGCGGACGGTCAGGAGCCGGAACAGGTCGCTCGTCAGGTCGGTGAGCTGGAAGCAGCCCTGGCGGCCGCCGAGCCGGCGCCGCACCTCCCCCGTCCAGTCGGCCCCGAGCCTCACGCCTTCCATGTCCCGCACCCGCCGCTGCGGCTCGTCGCAGATGCCCATGTAGGGGAGACGCGGGGTCAGCGCGCGCGCCCGCAGGACCTCGTGGGTGGCGAGGTCCAGGTCGTACCAGAGCTCGAACCCGTGGACCTGGTCGAACATCGACTGGTAGAGCGACAGCGCCGGCCCGGCGCGCCCGACCTGGGTGCGCTTGTAGCGGTGGAACACGAGGGGCCGGCCGGGGGGCGCGGCGTACATGTCGGGAACCGCGGGCGACCGCACCGCGCGCTCGGCGAAGAGGGCCCGCGTCTCCGCCCGGTAGGTGAAGCAGAGGTCGACGAGCTCGGGCCACGCCCGGAGGTCGACCTCGTGGAAATCGGCCGGCTCGAGCGGCGCGCCGGCCGGGAGCGTGGTCCGGGTCACCTGGCGCGAGAGCCGGGCCGCCTCGATCGCCGCGTCCAGGAGGTAGTCCGCGCCCGGCGTCTCGCCGAGCACCGCGGCGGCCTCGCGGCGGAACCCCGCCACGATCCGCCGGCCCCCCAGCCCGCCGAACCGGGCGAGCGCCGCCTCGCAGGCGTGGCGGGTCGCGTCGGAGCGCGCGGCGGCGGTCGCGCGCGCCACGTGGTAGCTGGGCGACGGCTCGGCGAGGAGGCTTACCTCGAGGTCCACGGCGGGGTCGACCAGCCGCGCCGTCAGCTTGAGGAGGGCGTCCTCGCACGAGTCGACCCATGCGGTCACCGTCCGCTCGTACGGGTCGTCGCGCTCGAGGAACCGGCAGGCGATCGTCATCGCTCCGTGTGCGGGCCAGCCGCCCCGGGCCGGCCGGAGGCCTGCAGGGTCGCGGCGGGCCGTCCGGCGCCGTCCGGCCGCAGTCCCGGCCCGCCGCCTGGCGGCGGCAGGCCGCGGCACCGGCCCGTCGCGCGGCGGCACCATCGCGTCGCGCCGCCGGGCGCCGGGCCGCAGCACCGGCCGGCGGCGCCCGGGGGCGGGGCCGCCCCGCGACCGGCCGGTGCCGGGCGGGGATGCCGGCCGGCGGGCCCGGCCCTCATCGGTCGGTCACGAGGCCGTCCACGTGCTTGGCCGCCCGGTCGAGGTCGTACTCCCGGTACATCTGGAGCCACTCGGCCGCCGGCGACCCGGAGCCGTGGATGATCTCGACGTCCCACCAGCCCGCGTACTCGGACGCGGTGAGGTCCCGGATGAACCGGAACAGCCGGATGCGCTCGGCGGCCGTCCCGGTCGCGCCCGCGTAGTACTTCTCGAAGTACGGGCGCAGCTCGGGCGCCCGCTGGTCCTCGACCGACGGCAGGGTCTCCACCGCCCCGCCGGCGATCTCGAGGAGCAGCCGGGTGGCCAGGTAGTGGCCCTCCATGGCGACGTGCTTCCCGGTGTTCGCGTAGACCGCGTCCGGCACCGCCACCCCGGGCTCCATCAGGCGCGCGTGGGTCGACGCCGCCACCCCGGTGCTCCAGATCAGGGCCTGGAGCTTGATCAGCTGCGTGATCTTGTCCCGGACGTGCGGGGCGTCGGCGATGCCGTTCAGCTCGGCGATCCGGTGCGCGGCGCCGATGAAGATGTCGAGCTTCCCGACGTCGGCGCCGAGGTAGCCTTGCCGGTTGATGTTCGCGAAGATGTTCGCCATGTCCCCGGAGTACTGCCACTCGCCGCACATGAACACCCGCTCCCACGGCACGAACACGTCCTCGAAGATGGTGAGGCTCTCCAGCAGCTGGTCCTTCCGGGTCATCGGCGACGTCTCGGGGTCGCCGACGTGGTGCACCGCGCGGGCGACGAGCTTGACGCCGGGGGCGTCGACCGGGATCGCGAACGACACCGCGTAGTCCGCGTCCTCCCGGCGCATGGCTCGGGTCGGCGCCACGATCAGCTCCTCGGCGGCCACGCTGCCGGAGGTGTGCATCTTGCAGCCCCGGACCACGATCCCGTCCCGCCGCCGCTCGACCACGCGGAGGTAGGCCTCGCGGTTCGGCTGCTCGGCCGGCCGGAGGCGCCGGTCCCCCTTCGGGTCGGTGATCGCCGCCGCCGTCATCCGCTGCTCGTGCTGGAAGCGCCGCACGAACTCCCGGACCCGGTCGAAGTACTCGCCCTTGCCGTCACGCTTCATGCTCCAGGTGACGACGTAGAGCGCGGCCAGCTCGTCGCGCCCGATCGTCGCGTACCCAGCGGCGGGGGAGACGCGCGAGACCTGGCGGGCGACGAGGATGTTGTCGAGGAGCTCCTCGGTCGTCCGGGGGAAGGCCCAGAACGGGTGGCAGGGCGCCCCGTCCACGGCGCGCGCGCGCTCGAGCGTCCGCTGCACCTCCGGGTCCTTGACGCAGTCGTAGATCCACGTCCCCCAGCAGTGGAGGGTGGGGGCGAACGGCTTGTAGGCGACGCGGTCCTCGATCCGGCGCCCGCCCTCGTAGACCACGGGCCGCTGGGCGCGCAGGGCGGCGAGGTACTCGGCACTGGTCCGGAACGCCATGGCTTCTCCCTCCTCGGCCGCCGGGCCCGCCGGGCCCGTCACGGCTCGGTCAGCAGTCGACGCACCTCGTCGCGGAGGACCTTCCCGCTCGGGTTGCGGGGCAGGGCGGGCACCAGCCGCACCGTGCGTGGCGCCTTGTAGTCGGCGAGGCGCTCGGCGACGAAGCGGGTGAGTGCGGCCGGGTCGACCGCGCCCCCCGGCCGCAGGACCACCGCGGCGCCGACGACCTCGCCGAGATCCCCGTCCGGCAGCCCCACCACTGCGGCCTCCAGGACCTCGGGATGCGCCGCGATGGCCGCCTCCACCTCGAGCGGGGCCACCTTCTCGCCGCCGCGGTTGATCAGGTCGTCGACCCGTCCCGCGATCCGGAGCAGCCCGTCCGGACCGCGCCAGGCGAGATCCCCGGTGCGGAGCCACGCGCCGTCGAAGCGGGCGCGGGTCGCGGCATCGTCCCGCCAGTAGCCCGCCATGACCGTCGGCGTGTCGACCTGGAGCTCGCCGTCGGGCGCGATCCGGTCCCGGATCCCGGGGACGGCCACGCCGATCGCCGCGAGGTCGCGCGGCCCCGGCCGCCACGGCAGGTAGTGGGTGAGGGAGGTCGCCTCGGACAGCCCGTAGACGTTGACGAGGCGCGCCGCCGGCACGGCCTCCGCCAGCCGTGCCGCCAGCGGCCCGGGCATGGGCGCCCCGCCGTAGGCGAACCACGGCGCGGCGCTGGCCGGCGGCGGCGTGGCCTCCAGCAGCGGCAGCAGCCGCCCGTAGATCGTGGGGACGCCGATCAGGAACGTGTAGGCCGCTGCTCGCAGCGCGGCGGCCACCGGACCCGGCTCGAACCGGCGGGGCACGTCGACCCGCCCGCCGGCGAGGAGCATGTGGGCGAGACCGTCGTTGTAGCCCGTGTTGTGGAAGAGCGGGCACACGACGGCCGTCGCGCTGTCCGGGCCGGACTGGAAGAGGTGGGCGAACATCGCGGCGTTCCGCACGAGCGAGGCGTTCCGGATCATCACCCCCCGCGGCGCGCCGGTGGTGCCCGAGGTGTAGCAGATGACGCCGACCTCGTCCGGGCGCGCGTCGGAGCCGTCCACGGCCGGCGCCGGTCCGGTCCGGCCCACGTCCGCCGCGGCGACGGCACGGTCCCGGTAGCGCGCCGACAGCCGCTCCGCGTACGCGGGGTCGGCGACGACGACCGCGGGATCCACGTGGTCGAGGACGCGGTCGAGATCGGCAGCCGCGTGCCGCGTGTTCAGCGGGACGGCGACCGCTCCGTGGGCCATCGCCCCCAGGTACGCCACGACCCAGGCGCCGCCGTTGTCGGCGAGCAGCGCCACCCGGTCCCCGCGCGCGACGCCGTGGCGCCGGAGCGCACCGCGGAAGCGCCCCACCCGGGCGGCGATCGCGCCGTAGGCGTGGGTCCGACCCCGGTCGGGCTCGCCGACGAAGCTCGCCTCCGGGGTGCGCTCCGCCCAGTGGAGGAGGAACTCGGGCAGGGTCTCGGCCATCGCAGCAGACAGGCCTCCGCTCGTCGGCGTCCCGGACCGGATGCGGGCATTCTAACCCCAATCGGCGAATAAATCAGGCCGCCAGACGGTGAGCGATCTGCCCATACAAGGTCTCCGTCGCGGGATTGCGAGTAAGGCGGAGCACGTTTCGGCCGCCGAGGCGGGTCAGACGCCCGGCGCGGGCGATCACAAGAA
>DASRDR010000004.1:0-10716 GCA_035652475.1 Candidatus Methylomirabilota bacterium
CTGCTGCCAGGTCTGCGCCCCGAGCGCGATCGCGGCGAGCAGCGTGACGGCGACCACCGAACCGCGGGCGCGCCGACCGCCGCGGGCCAGCGCCGTCGCGATCCCGCCGCCGGCCAGCAGCGCGAACGGCAGACACGGGAGGTAGCTGTACCGATCGGCCGCCAGCGCCTGCCCCAGCGGGATCACCCCCGAGACCGGCGCCAGCATCACGAGGTACGCCCCCCAGGCCGCCAGGACCCCCGGCCACCGCCGCCGCCCGAGCCACGCCACCCCGGTCACCAGGACCACGCCCACCGCGCTCACGACGAACCGGCCCTCCAGCGGATCCAGCCGCTCCGGCGCCTCGTACAGCGGCGAGAGCCCCACCGGGAGCAGCGTCTTGGTCGCGTAGAACCAGAACCCGAACGCCGCGTTCGCGAGCCGCGCCGGCCACGGGGCGTGGACCCGGACGCCGTCGTCGAGGATCTGGGCGCGCCACGCCAGCGCCGCGCCGCCCACGCTCAGCGCGAGATAGGGGAGCTTCTCCCGGAGCACCGCCCGGGCCGCGCCGCGCCCCCACCGCCGCGGGTCCGCCGGCAGCCGCCGGAGCGGGTAGACGTCGAGCAGCAGCAGCACCGCCGGCGCGGTCATCGTGATCGCCTTCGACAGGAGCGCCGCCGCGTGCAGCGCCCACGAGCCGGCGAGCCAGCGCCGGCGGGCCGCCGGCCCCGCCTCCACCGCCCGGAGATAGAGCAGGACCGTCCCCAGGAACAGCGCGCCCGAGACCACGTCCCGGCGCTCCGTCGCCCACGCCACCGACTCGACCCGCAGGGGATGCAGGCCGAACAGGAGCGCCGCCCCTGCCGCGCCGCCGCGCGCCGCCCACCCCGTCACGCCGAGGGCGGGGGCCAGCAGCCGCAGGGCGACCCGGTAGCAGAGGACGACCGCGAGCGCGTGAACGAGCAGGCTCGTCGCGTGGAACCCCCGCGGCGAGAGCCCCCAGAGCGTGTAGTCGACCGCGTAGGTCAGCCAGGTCACCGGCATGTAGTGGCCGCCGTGGCTCGCGGTCGCGATCCACCGCAGCTGCGCCCACCCGAGCCCGCGCCAGCCGGTCTCCCCGAAGTTCCGGGTATCGTCCCAGCCCACGAAGTCGTTCCGGAGCGTCGGCGCGAAGGCGAGCAGGACCGCGAGGACCAGGCCGGACGCGAGCAGCCACTCGGGCACCGGGCGCGAGCGGATGGAGGCGTCGCCCGCCGGGCGCATCGGCCCATGATACCGCGGGGTTCGAGCCGGCTCTCTCGACCGCCGGAGCCCGCGGGCCGCTCTCGAGCCTCGGCCCTTGATGCCGCGGGGCTCGAGCCCCGCAGGTCCGGCGGGGGGACGGCGGAAGGCCCGAGGATCGAGGCAGAGGCGCGACGCGCCGGGCGGTCGTCAGGCGGCGAGGGAGCGGCGCTTCACCATCCGAACGATCGTGGCCTCCATGACCGGCTCGCCCCGCTGGTTCACGACGCGGTGCCGGAACGTCACCACCCCCCGATCCGGCTTCCGCGTCTCCCGCCGGTCCACCACCTCGATGTCGACCGTGATGGTGTCCCCCGCCAGGACGGGGGCGAGCACCCGCACGTCGTAGGACAGGAGCGCGAGCCCCGTGCCGTGGAGGATCCCGGTCTGGAGGGTGAGCCCCTCCGCCAGCGCGAAGGTGAGCACGCCCGGCGCCACGCGGCCGCCGAACACGCTTTCCCGGCGGATGTACTCCACGTCCATGAACAGCGGCTCGGTGAACCCGGCCAGGGTCACGAACTGGAGGATCTCGAAGTCGGAGACCGTGCGGCCGAGGGTCCGGTAGCGGGCCCCGACCACGAACTCCTCGAAGTGGACGGGCGCGGCCGCCACCGCCCGCTACTTCTCGCCGAGGTAGGTCTTCCGGACGACGTCGGAGCGCAGGAGCTCCCCGCCGGTGCCGGTCAGCACGATGCGGCCGGTCTGGATCACGTAGCCGCGGTGCGCCACGCGGAGAGCCATGCGGGCGTTCTGCTCGACCAGCAGGATCGTCGTCCCCTGCCGGTTGATGTCCTGGATGATCTCGAAGATGGTCTCGACGAGGATCGGCGAGAGCCCCATCGAGGGCTCGTCCAGCAGGAGCACGGTCGGCCGGGCCATGAGCGCCCGGCCGATCGCCAGCATCTGCTGCTCGCCCCCCGAGAGCGTCCCGCCCTTCTGGGCCAGACGCTCGCGGAGCCGCGGGAAGAGCGTCAGGACCCGCTCGAAGTCGTCCCGGATGGCGGCATGGTCCTTCCGGGCGAAGGCGCCCAGCTCCAGGTTCTCCAGCACGGTCATGCGCGGGAAGATCCGCCGCCCCTCCGGTGACTGGGCGATGCCGAGCCGGACGCGGTCATCCGTGCCCACGCCGTCGATCCGGCGGCCGTCGAGGCTCACGCTGCCCCGGAGCGGCCGGAGCGTCCCCATGACCGTCTTCAGGGTCGTCGTCTTGCCGGCCCCGTTGGAGCCGATCAGGGTCACCACCTCGCCGCGCGAGACCGCCACCGAGATGCCCTTGAGGGCGCGGATGTTGCCGTAGTAGGTGTGCACGTCCCGGAGCTCGAGGAGCGGCGTGGCGCTCATCCCCGGGTCAGCTCCGCCTCGTACCCCTTGCCGAGGTAGGCCTCGATGACCTTCGAGTCGCGCTGGACCTCGGCCGGCGTCCCCTCGGCGATCCGGGTCCCGTAGTCGAGCACGGTGATGCGGTCCGAGATGCCCATGACGACTTCCATGTGGTGCTCGATCAGGAGCACGGAGAGCCCGAGCTCCCGTCGCAGGAGGCCGATGAACTCGGTCAGGGTCTCCGTCTCCCGCGGGTTCATCCCGGCGGTCGGCTCGTCCAGCAGCAGGAGCCTCGGCTCGGTCGCCAGGGCGCGGCCGATCTCGAGCCGCCGCTGATCGCCGTACGGCAGGTTCTTCGCGAGCTCGTCGGCCTTGTCGGCGAGGCCCACGAACGCCAGCAGCTCGCGCCCGCGCGCCCGGGCCGCCGACTCCTCGGCCACCACCGACGGCGGCCGGAACACCGCGCCCGCCACCGAGGCGTGGAGGCGGCAGTGCTCCCCGACCAGGATGTTGTCGAGGACGGTCATGTTCTGGAACAGCCGGATCGACTGGAAGGTCCGGGCGATGCCCCGCGCGACGATCGCGTTGGGGCGGAGCCCGACCAGGCTCTCCCCGCGGAACACGATGGTGCCCTCGTCGGGGGTAAGGAGCCCGGTGACCGTGTTGAAGAAGGTCGTCTTCCCCGCCCCGTTCGGCCCGATGAGCCCGACGATCGTGCGCTCGGGGATCACCAGGTCGACGTGGTTCACCGCGACCAGACCCCCGAAGCGCCGGACGACGCCGCGCGCCTCCAGGAGGGGCCGGCCGCCGCTGTCGCGGCCCGGGTTGGCGCCCACGCGCTCGCGGAGCCACCGGGGGATCGCCTCGGCCCGGGGCGGCGGCGGCGCGGCGGCCAGCGCGACCGCTTCCGCCTCGTCGTCGACGTCGACCCGGGGCGGCCGGACGCGCTTGCCGGCCAGGCCCTCCGGGCGGAACAGCATCATCAGCGTGAGCCCCAGGCCGAAGAAGAACCAGCGCCAGAGCGTGAGGTCGACGGTCGTGAGCGCCGCGACGCCGAGCGACCGTCCCAGGCCCCGCACGAGGAACGTCATCTGGGCCAGGATCAGGCGGTCGAAGAGCGTGATGATCATGCCGCCCAGGATCACGCCCTTGAGGCTCCCCATCCCGCCCAGGACGACCATGCAGAGGAGCATGATCGAGACGTTGAACTCGAACGCCCCCGGGGTGATCGCCTGGAGCTTGGCGGCGTAGAACGACCCCGCGAAGCCGGAGAAGGAGGCGCCGAGGGCGAACGCCAGGAGCTTCGTCCGGATCGGGTCGACGCCGGTGCAGTCGGCGGCGGTCTCGTCCTCCCGGATCGCCATCCAGGCCCGCCCGAGCCGCGAGTCGCGCATCCGGTTCATCGCCCAAAGCGAGGCGAGGCCGATGACGATGATGAGGAAGTACCAGGACGCCGGGGTCTCGTCGAAGAGGTGTCCGGGCAGGTAGGGACGGCCGACCGGGTTCACGCCGTTCTCGCCGCCGGTCAGGTTGAGCCGGTCCACCACCCGGACGCCGCCGACCTCGATCGTGATGTCCCCGAGGTTGCGGATCGCGACCGGGATGATCTCCCCGAACGCGAGCGTGATGATCGCCAGGTAGTCGCCCCGGACCCGCAGCGTCGGGGCCCCGATGATGACCCCGAACACGGCCGAGATGACCGCGGCGATCCAGATGATCACCCAGAAGCTCCACCAGTGGCCGTAGAGCGGGGAGCCGAGCACCGGGGAGTTCAGCAGCCCCATCGCGTAGGCCCCGATCGCGAAGAAGGCGGCGTACCCGAGGTCCAGGAGGCCCGCGTAGCCGACCACGATGTTCAGGCCGAGCGCGAGCATCACGTAGATCATCGCGTCGGTGACCGCGTGGATCGTGTGGACGTGGAGCGCGGCGTCGAGGAACGGGTAGCCGACCAGGGCGGCCGCGATCACGGCCGCGGTGAGGACACGGCGGCCGGTCATCGCGCCGCGGTCAGACACGGTCCACGGTCTTCTCGCCGAGCAGCCCCTGCGGGCGGAAGACGAGCACGAGGATCAGGATCGAGAAGACGATGGCGTTCGTCCACCGCGCCGAGATGTACTGGTCGCTCCAGGCGGACAGGAAGCCGATAACCAGCCCCCCGAGCGCGGCGCCCGGCATGTTGCCGATGCCGCCCAGCACGGCGGCGGTGAACGCCCGCAGGCCGGCCTGGAAGCCGATGTACCAGGTCCCGATGTTGTAGTAGAGGCCCTGGGTCAGCCCGGCCGCGCCGGCCAGCGCGCCTCCGATGAAGAAGGTCAGCATGATCATCTTCTCGACGTTGATCCCCATCGTCTGCGCCGTCTCGCGGTCCTGGGCGATGGCGCGCATGGCCTTGCCCCAGGTCGTGCGGGTGACGAAGCGCTGGAGGCCGAACATGAGCGGGGCGGTGACGCCGACGACGAACAGGTCCTTGGTCGTCAGGTACACCAGGGTGTCGACGCCCACCCACTCGCGCAGCACGTCGATCGACGGGAACACGTCCGGGTACGGGACGGGGGCCGGCCCCTTCCAGATGAGCGCCAGGTTCTCGATCATGAACGAGACGCCGATCGCGGTGATGAACGGCGCCAGGCGGGCGCTGTGCCGGAGCGGCCGGTAGGCCAGCCGGTCGATCGTCACGTTCACGAGGCCGCAGCAGCACATGGTGGCCAGGAAGACGAGCGGGAGGATGGTGACCAGCTCCCACCCGCCGAGCGTCCGGGCCATGCCGAGCAGCGTGAACGCGGTCAGCGACACGAACAGCCCCAGCATGAACACGTCGCCGTGGGCGAAGTTGATCAGCTCGATGATCCCGTAGACCATCGTGTAGCCGAGCGCGATCAGCGCGAAGACGGACCCGCGCGTCAGACCGTTGATCGTCTGCTGGACGAGGACCTCGTGCCACTCCATGCGCTGCTCGCGGCGGTGCGTGGCGCGGGGAGGGGCGGCGGAGCGCCGCCCCTCCGCCAGCCGTGCGGGTTACTCCAGGACGGTCTCGAACTCGAACTTGCAGCCGACGGGGGTGTCGGCCTTGACCACCTTGTAGCCGGACATCGTCTCGAGGGTGGTGTCGCCGTTCTCGTCGAAGCTCCACTTGCCGTTCAGGCCGTCGTAGTCCTTGATCTTGGCGATCGCCTGCCGGACGGCCTCGCGCTTGTCCTTCGGGTCCTTCGCCTTCTCGATCTGCGCGGCCGCGCGCTTGATCCCCTCGATCGCGATCCGCCCGGCCTCGACCGAGTACAGCGCGTAGGCGGTCGGCTCCTTGTTGAACCGCTTCTTGTAGTTCTCGTACGTCGTGGCGCCGATCCCCTTCAGCTTCTCGAAGGGGAGGCTCGCGAACGTGACGTGCATGTCCGTCGCCATGGCCGCGTCGCAGGTCGCGCCCTTCAGCACCTCCTCTTCGAGGAGGCCGTCCGGGCCCATGAACCGGACGTTCCGCGCGGCGACCATCCCCAGGTCCTTCATCTGGCGGATCACGATCGGCGCGCCGGTGTCCACGACCCCGCCCATGTAGATCAGGTCGGCCCCGGTCGCCCGGGCCTTGGTCAGCACCGGCTTCTGGTCAGGCTGCTTGTAGTCGATGCCCTCGTTGCCGACGACCTGGAGCCCGAGGGACCGCGCCGTCTGGTCGAAGACGTCCGCGATGCCCTTCCCGTACAGCTCCTGGTCGTGGATCACGAACACCTTCTTGGCCCCGCGTCGCTTGGCCCACTTCGCGCCGACCGCGCCCTGGATGTCGTCGGCCGGCACGACGCGGAAGTAGTTCACGAAGCCCATCGGCCGGTAGATCTCGGGCTCCCCGGGCGCCGCGCCCTTCTTCTTGGTCAGGCCGGGGTACGTGTTGGCCGGGGTGATCTGGGCCATGTGGGCGCGGTTGTTGATCGGGATCGAGACCTTCGCCGCGCCGGAGTTGTAGGTGCCGATGTACACGATCGCCAGCGGGTCGGCGACCGCCTTGTTCGCGTTCTCGGCCTCGACCGCGCCGTCCCACTTGCCCGTCTGCGGCGAGGCGTCGTCGAGGTTCACGACCTCGAGACAGAAGCCGGCGGCCACGCCCCCGGCCTCGGTCACCGCCATGTCGACGCCGTTCTTCATGCCGGTGCCTTCCGGGATCATGGCGCCCTGCATCGGCCAGGAGGTGTAGATGCGCAGCTTGCCCTTCGGGCACTGCTGGGCGTACGCCGGCGCCGCCACGGCGATCGCGAGCGCCGCGACGGCGGTCAACCCGAACCATTTCGACGGTCGCATGACTGACCTCCTCCAGACGACGAGCGTCGGCGCTGGACGTTTTGAGCCGGGTCGGTCCCCCCGGCTCCTTCCGACAGGGCCGTACCTTCCGGCCCCCTGGGGCGGCACTGCCCGGGAATCGAGTGGCCGTACGCTACTATGCGGTCCGGGGGGTGTCAAGGCGACGCCAGGCTCGCCCGCGCGGGCTCCCAGCGCTCGGATTCGAGGAAGGTCGTGTGGTAGTCGCCGGCCGCGAACCGGGGGTCGCCGAGGAGCCGCTCGTGGAGCGGGATGGTCGTGCGGATCCCCTCGACGACGAACTCCCCCAGCGCCCGTCGCATCCGGGCCAGCGCCTCGGCCCGGTCGGCGCCGTGGGTGATCACCTTCGCGACGAGCGAGTCGTAGTAGGGCGGCACCGTGCACCCGGCGAAGCAGTGGCCGTCGACCCGGACCCCCGGGCCCCCGGGCGGGACGTACGCGGTGATGCGGCCGGGGCTCGGGACGAAGGTCACCGGGTGCTCGGCGGTCACCCGGCACTCGATCGCGTGTCCCCGGAGGGCCACGTCCTCCTGCCGGATCGCGAGCGGCTCGCCGGCGGCGACCCGGATCTGCTCCCGGATCAGGTCGATCCCGACCACCATCTCGGTCACCGGGTGCTCGACCTGGATCCGCGTGTTCACCTCGAGGAAGTAGAAGCGGCCCTGGGGGTCGACCAGGAACTCGACCGTCCCGGCGCTCTCGTACTCCGCGGCCCGGCAGAGCCGCAGCGCCGCCGCGGTCAGCTCGGACCGCGTCGCCGCGGACAGCACCGGGCAGGGCGCCTCCTCCAGGAGCTTCTGGTGGCGCCGCTGGATCGAGCAGTCCCGCTCGCCAAGGTGGATCAGGTGGCCGTGGGCGTCCCCGAGCACCTGCACCTCGACGTGGCGGGCGTGGGCGACGTACTTCTCCAGGTAGATCTCGGAGGAGCCGAACGCCGCGGCGGCCTCGCCCTGGCACGTGCGGACCGCCGCCGCCAGGGCGTCCGGATCCCGGACGACGCGCATGCCGCGACCGCCGCCGCCCAGCGCCGCCTTGATGAGCACCGGGTACCCGAGCACGGTGGCGACGGCGGCCGCCTCCGCCTCGTCGCGCACGGCGCCGTCGCTCCCCGGGAGCAGCGGCACGTCCGCCTTGCGCGCGAGCTCGCGGGCCCGGACCTTGTCCCCGAGCAGCCGGATGACCTCGGGGCTCGGACCGATGAAGCGCACGTTGCACGCGCGGCAGATCTCGGCGAACGTGGCGTTCTCGGCGAGGAAGCCGTACCCCGGATGGACGGCCTCGGCGTCGGTCACCTCCGCGGCGGCGATCAGCTGCGGGATGTTGAGGTAGCTCTGCGCGCTCTCCTCCGGCCCGATGCAGATGCTCTCGTCGGCGAGGCGCACCGGCAGCGATCCGGCATCGGCCCGGGAGTGGGCGACGACGGTGCGGATCCCCATCTCCCGGCAGGTGCGGAGGATGCGGAGGGCGATCTCGCCCCGGTTCGCGATCAGGATCTTGCCGAACACGGTCAGCTCCGTCCGCCCGCGGCGAGGAGGCGGGCCTCGACCTCCTCGGGCCCGAACCCGAACGCGTGCCGCAGGGCCTCGCCGACCGTCTCGCCCTTGCCGAGCCGGGCCAGCAGCTCCCGCATCCCCGCCATCCCGCCGCGGTCCACCAGGTACTCCGCCGCCACGTGCATGAGCTCGTAGCCGGCGGTGAACGCCAGCGGGTCCGAGAGCGTGCGTCCCAGTCGCTCGATACCCCCCAGCGTCAGGTACTGCCGCGGGACCTCGATCTCGACGAACCGCGGGGCGGGGCGGGGCTCCATCACCTGGGCCAGCCCCTCGTGGAGCCAGATCGGCGCGCGGCCGTTGCTCGCCAGGTGGATCACGAGGTGCGTGTACTCGTGCCGGACCAGCCGGGCGAGGTCGTTGGAGTAGGCGACCGACTCGGCGAGGTTCAGGCGGAGCTTCTGGCCGTCGAAGGCGCCGCGGATGTAGTGGGCGGGCACCCCGATGACCTCGCCGAGCACCCGGGTCGAGTAGATCCCCACCTGCACCCGCTCCCGCGGGTACGCGCCGAGGTCGCGCCCCACCGACCGGTACGCGTCCTCCAGCACGTCCACGACCGAGCGGCCGAGGTCGATCCCCTGCGCCCCCTCGTAGCGGACGACGAAGTGGGCGCTCTCCTGGCTCCAGTAGTCGCCCTCGACCCGCTGCTCGCGCTCGAGGCGTGCCAGCAGGAGCCGCCCGCGGGGGTGGCCCGCGTCACGGGCCAGGAGCCGCCGCACCGCCTCCAGCGCCTCGCGGGCCCGCCCCTGGCGCTCCAGGAGCTCGGCGACCAGGTACAGGAGCTCCGGATCGTCGGGGAACGCCCGGAGCGCCTGCTCGGCGGAGCGCTGGGCCTGCGCCAGGTCCCCGGCGCGCGCCTCGGCCAGGACGACGCCGAGCCAGTGGTCGCGCGCGGGCTCGGCCTCGACGGCCCGCCGGTAGTGCTCGGCCGCCTCGGCGGCCCGGCCGGCCTGGTACGCGTCGCGCCCGAGCCGAGCCTCGCACGCCGCGAGGCTCCGGCGCGCGCCGTCCCCGCCGCCCCGCGCGGTCAGCTCCGCGTAGCGCTGGCACGCGGCCGCGACCTGGCCCTGCTGGTAGAGCGCGTACGCCTCGCGACCGAGCCGCGCGGCCGGGTCGTCGGCGGCGCCGCCGGCGATCGGCGGCGGCGGGGCCACGACCGCGGGCTCGGGACCGGCGGGCCCGGCCGTCGCCGGCCCCGTCGCGACCGGCCGGAGCGCCAGCGGCGCCGGCGCGCGCGCCGTCCACCAGCGGGCCAGCGGCGGCCCGGCGATCCCCACCAGGACGATCGCGGCCAGCGCGAGGTTCAGCCGGCCGAGGGCGGCCGCGTGCGGGGAAGCCGGCGCCCGCGCGGAGGCCTCGGCCGGGCGCGGCCCGGCTGCCCGCGGGGGAGCCACCGCCCGCCCGGGCCCGCCCGCCGGGCGCGGCGCCGCCGGTCCGGCCGGCTCCGGGACCTCAGGCGGCGGCACGCGCGGGTCACCGCCGCACTTCGGGCACCGGGGGGTGCCGTCGGGGAGGTTGGCCCGGCAGCCGCGGCAGAACATCCCCGGGGGCGCCGGCCGGCGGCGCGCTACGGCTCCAGCAGGAAGAGCGGCTGGCCGAACTCGACGGGCTGGGCGTTCTCGACCAGCACCCGGACGACGCGGCCCGCCACCTTCGCCTCGACCTCGTTCATGAGCTTCATCGCCTCGATGATGCAGACGACCTGGCCCTTCTCCACCCGGTCGCCCTCGCGGACGAACGGCTTCGCGTCGGGAGCCGGCGCCCGGTAGAAGGTGCCGACCAGCGGCGCCTCGATCGTCAGGAGGTGGGCCTCGGCGGCCGCGGAGGGCGGCGCGAGGGGGCCGGCGCCCGGGATCGCCACCGCGCCGGGCGGCGGCGCGGCGGCTCCGGCTGCCCGGTCCGCGACCCCGGCCGCCGGCTCCCGGCGGAGGCGCACCCGGACGCCCTCGCGCTCGAGCTCCACCTCCGTCAGGCCGTACTCGCGGAGGAGGTCGGCCAGGCGGCGGAGCTCCCGGTGGTTCACCGTCAGGCGCGCTCGATGTACGCGCCGGTGCGGGTGTCGATCCGGAGGACCTCCCCTTCCTCGATGAACAGGGGCACCTGGACGACCGCGCCGGTCTCCAGCGTGGCCGGCTTCGAGCCGCCGGACGCGGTGTCGCCCCGCAGGCCGGGGTCGGTCCGCACGACGGCGAGCTCGACGAAGTTCGGCACCTCGACGCCCACCGGCTCGCCGTTGATGAGCAGGACCTCCACCTCCATGGTCTCCTTGAGCCAGTTCGCCGCC
>DASRDR010000005.1:0-10047 GCA_035652475.1 Candidatus Methylomirabilota bacterium
ACGATCTCCTGCTGGGCGACCAGGTTGGTCAGCGTGTTGAGGTCCAGGAACGCGGCGTGGGCCTTGATCCGGTCGAGGCTCCGGAAGGCGCGGTCCACGTCGAGCGGGTAGAGCCGCTCCATCGGCACCCCGTCCGCGACCAGGGCGACCTCGAGCGTGTACCAGGGGACGTTCTGGAACCCGCGCTTGCCCGGGAACTTGCCGACGTTCCACACGTCGGCCCAGCTGGTGAGCGGCCCCGGGATGGCCTTCGTGTTCCAGAAGATGTTGTGGCTGTACGCGTAGATCGCGACCCCGTACGGGCCCACGTACTTCGGGCTCGCGAGCTCGGCGGTGTTGATCTTCGAGAGGTCGAGCTTCTGGATCAGGTTGTCGGTCAGGAGCTGGCCGAACGCCGGGCCGGTCGCGTCCACCACGTCCCACTCGGTCCGCCTGGCGCTCACCATCGCCCGCATCTTGGCGATCGCGGACGCGCCGGTCGTCACGTCGACCTGGATGCCGCTCTGCTGCTGGAACGGCGTCAGCACCGCCTGGCGGATGCCCTGCTCGTAGATGCCGCCGAAGCCGACGTACACGACGTTCCCGGCCGCGCGGGCCGACGTCGACCGCCCGGCCGCCAGCGCCAGCGCGCCCGCCGCCGCCCCCCGCCGAAGGAAGCTGCGCCGCGACAGCGCCCCGGTCGTCCGCCTCTCGTCTCGAACCATCTCGATCCCCTCCTGCCGCGCTCGCGCGCGGCGGTAGCCCGCCAGGACGTCCCACGCGGGAGGCCGGCCCCCCGCGCCGCTCAGGCCCGGGCGGCGCGCCGGGCGCCGCCGAGGAGCGGCACGACCCGCTCGACGAAGCGGGTCATCTGCTCCTCGCTGAACTCCTCGGGGAGCCACCCGTGCAGGTTCCCGTCGAACAGGACGTAGTCGGCCCCCGCGTCGAAGAGCTTCCCCAGCCGCTCGGCGCACTGCTCCGCCGATCCCCACACGATCGAGTCGTCGGGCTCCTGGCCGTGCAGCCGGGCACGGAGGGTCGGCATGAGCTCCTCGCGGACCCAGCGCGGGCTGTCGGAGCCCTCGATCACCGCGCAGTAGTTGAAGATCGCCAGGGTCGGCCGCGGCCGGCGATACCGCTCGGCGGCGGCGTCCAGCCCGGGCCGCAGCACGGTGCGGATCTCCTCCAGCGACGGGTGGAGCGGGTTGAGCCCCTCGGCGTACCGCGCCGCCCGCTCGATGGACCTGGCCCCGCCGCCGATCCACAGCGGCATCCCCGGCGAGGGCCGGGGATCGATCCGGAGCCCCCGGGCGTCCCAGAACGTCCCGGCCGCCTCGATGGGCTCCCCGCGCCAGAGCCGCGTCACGATCTCGAGCGCCTCGT
Organism: Candidatus Methylomirabilota bacterium; assembly: GCA_035652475.1. Classification (GTDB taxonomy): domain Bacteria; phylum Methylomirabilota; class Methylomirabilia; order Rokubacteriales; family DASRDR01; genus DASRDR01. The sequence continues at coordinate 1,363 of DASRDR010000005.1, forward strand.
CGCTGCGCTTCCCGCGCTCCCGCAGCTCCGCGCGACCCACCTTGAAGTCCTCCTCCCACCAGCCGAGCGCCAGCCCCGCGATGGTGCGGCCGCCCGAGATGGCGTCGAGCGAGGCCAGGTACTGCGCCCAGAAGAACGGGTGCACGACCGGGAGGAGGCCCGAGTTCAGGCCGATGCGGATCCGCGTGGTGGCGGCGACCATCGCCGGCAGGACCACCAGCGGGTCGAGGAGGTAGCGGTTGCCCCAGTCGAAGCGCGCGGCGGGCAGGGTGAAGTGCCAGGGCATCTGCACGGAGTCGAGCCCGAGTCGCTCCATGTGGCGGGTGAGGCGGACCACGGACTCGAGCGTCGGCGGACGCTTGCCCCACGGGAACACGTACACTCCGATCCGATCCAGCGCGTCCAGCGGCTCCGGCATGTGGCTCTCCTCAGCGCCGCGTCGCGACCGGCGACGCGGGGCGGTCCCGAGCATCTTCGCACGGCCGTGGGGGGGATCCGACGGGGGCGCCCTCGCCCGCCGCCCCGGCACCGGGCGCCCGGCGCGCCGGCCTGCCGATCGCCCCGATGCGCGCCGACCCCAGCAGCACCGCGACCGACAGGGCGAGCGAGAGCGTCGCGACCACGCCGACGGTCGGATCGCTCTCGAGCAGCAGGGCCTCGAACATCCGCCGCGGCAGCGTCTTGACGTGGAGACCCGACAGGAAGATGGCGACCACGGCCTCGTCGAAGGAGAACAGGAGCGTGAAGAAGAGCGCCACGAACACCCCCGGCCGCACCAGCGGGAACACGATCCGGCGCAGCACCGTCAGCCGGCCCGCCCCCAGGCTCGCCGCCGCCCGCTCGAACGTGCTGTCCAGGCTCCGCATGTGCCCGCTCAGGATGGCGAACGCGAACGGCACCGCGAGCGCCGTGTGGGCGAGGATCAGGCCGAGCCTGGAGTCGGTCAGCCGCAGCCGGAGGAACACCCCGTACAGCGCGACGGCCGCCACGACGGTCGGGATGAGCAGCGGGAGGAGGAGCAGCACGGTCGCCGCGGCGGCGGCCCGGGGAGGCAGGCCGCGCACCACGCCCACCCCCGCCAGCGCCCCGAGCAGCGTGGCGGCCACCGCGACCGTCGTCGCGACCACCGTCGACGTGATGGCCGGGGCCAGCCAGTCGGCGGAGAAGAAGTTCACGTACCACTGCGGGGAGAAGCTCCGGGGCGGGAAGATGAGCGTGCGCGTCGAGGAGAACGAGATCGGGACGGCGATCAGCTGCGGGAGCACCAGGAAGGCGAGCACCGCGCCGGTGAACGCCCACAGCAGCCCCGGACGGCGGGACAGCCCCGTCGCGTCCAGGCCGCGGCCCGCCAGATCCCCGAGCCGGACCAGGATCCGGGCGCGCCCGGACCGGCGGCGCCGGCGAGGTTCCCGGCCGACCCGGCCGATCGACTCGCGCACGGCCAGCCACTCGATGCTGCCCGACATCCCGGCCCGGTACAGCACCAGCACCGTGAGCACGATCACCGTGAGCAGGCACGCCGCCGCCGCCGCGAAGCCCAGGTCCGCCAGCTGATCGATCGCGACCTGGATCACGACGCCGAGCATGATCCCCGAGCGCCCGCCCAGGATCTGCGGCGTGATGAACGCCCCGACGCCGTACACGAACACCAGCACGCAGCCGACCTCCACCCCCGGCAGCGTGAGGGGGAGGTAGACGCGGAAGAAGGCGCGAGCCGGCCCGGCGCCGAGCGCCCGAGCGCTCCGCGGCAGCGACTCGTCGATCCCCTGCATCACGCTGTAGAGCGGAAGGATCATGAGCGGCAGCAGGACGTGGACCAGCCCCACGATCACCGCGGCGGGCGTGAGGAGGATGCCCTCGGTCGGGACCCCCAGCAGGCGCAGCGTCCGCGTGATCAGGCCGAGGCGGCCGAGCAGCACCTCCCACGCGAACGTGCGGACGAGGACGCTGGTGAGGTACGGCGAGATGATCCCGATCATCAGGCCCCGCCGGGCGACCGGACCGGCGCGGGTGATCGCGAACGCCACCGGGTAGCCGATCACCAGGCAGAGCACGGTGGCGACGAGGGCGATCCAGAGGGTCTGGAGGAGGACTCGCTGGTAGCTCCAGCTCCCGAGCAGGCGGGCGAAGTTCTGGAGGCCCGCCTCCGGCGAGAGGACGCTCTCGACGAGCATCGCGCCCAGCGGGACCAGGTAGACGAGCGCCACGAACCCGAGCGCCGGGACGCTCAGCCCCCCCCAGCGGCCGAGGGCCCCGCCCCGCCGCGACAGCCGGGCGGCCGCGGGCCCGGACCCGCCTGCCATCACCCCGCGCTCCGGAAGACCTTGCAGTCCTCGGGGTGCCAGCCGATCTCGACCTCGTCGCCCGGCCGGAGCGCTGCCCCCTGCCGATCGTTCGGGCGCTTCACCAGGAACCGCGCGGGCCCGTCCGCGTCGATCCAGTACCGGATGACGTCCCCCGCGTAGACCACCTCGACCACCCGGCCGCGAAGGCCGCCCCCGGGGCCGCCGACCGCGAGGCGCACGCGCTCCGGCCGGAGGCTCAGGAGGCAGGTTACCCCGGGATCCAGGTCCGCCCGACGGCAGCGGACGATCGGCCCGCCGCCCAGGCGGACCTCGCTGCAGTCCGCGGCCGCCCGGACGAAGGTGCCGGCCAGGCTCGTGCTCTCTCCGACGAAGTCGGCGACGAAGCTCGTCACCGGCTCCTCGTAGAGCTCGCGGGGCGTCCCGACCTGCTCGACCGCGCCGTGGCGCATGACCGCGATCCGGTCGGACATCGTGAGCGCCTCGTCCTGGTCGTGCGTCACGTAGACCACCGTGACCCCGAGCTGCCGCTGGAGGTGCTTGAGCTCGAGCTGGAGGTGCGCCCGGAGATTCCTGTCGAGCGCGCCGAGCGGTTCGTCCATCAGGAGCACCGCCGGCGCGAACACGAGCGCGCGGGCGACGGCGACCCGCTGCTGCTGCCCACCGGACAGCTGGGACGGGTACCGCCAGTCGGCGTCCTCCAGCCGCACCACGCGCAGGATCTCCCGGACGCGGCGCGCGATCTCCGGGGCCGGCGTCCGCCGCATCTCCAGCGGGAACGCCAGGTTCTCCTGGACGGTCATGTGCGGGAAGAGCGCGTAGTTCTGGAACACGACGCCGAGGTTCCGGTGCTCGGGCGGCAGATGCTCGACCGGACGGCCCTCGACCCTCACGGTCCCCGAGTCCGGCTGGACGAACCCGGCGATGATCATGAGGGTGGTCGACTTCCCGGAGCCCGACGGGCCGAGGAGGGTGAAGAACTCGCCGGCGCCGATGTCCAGCGTGACGTCGTCGACGGCGACCAGGCGGCCGTACCGCTTCGTGACGGCCCGGAGGGACAGCTCGCCGCGACGGCGAGCGTCCCGGGCGTCCGGCGACGCCGCCGGGGCCGCCCTCACCGCCACGCCTCCCGGAACACCCGGAGGAAGTTCCCGCCGAGCACGGCCAGGATCTCGGCGTCCGAGAACTGGCGGCGCACGAGCGCCTCGGTCAGGCGGGGGAAGCGGTCGATCCGCTCGAAGCCCTCGACGTAGACCGTCTCGGGGGACGTGTAGACCCCCGTGGCGGCGGGGTACGCGCGGGCGAACCGCGCGAACCGGATCGGCGACTCCGTCTCGAAGTGGTCCGTGCCGATGCCGACGTGTTCGATCCCGATCAGGTCGGCGACGTACCGGACGTGGCTCACCAGGTCGTCCAGGGTCGGCCGGACGCCGGCACGCGTCTCGCAGAACGGGGCGTAGGCGGTGACGCCGAGGACGCCGCCGTTCTTCGCGAGCGCGCGCAGGACGTCGTCGGGGACGTTGCGCGGGTTGTCCCGGAGCCCGTGGGCATTGGCGTGGGAGATGACGCACGGCCGCGCCGAACGCTCGATCGCCTCCCGCGCGGTGCGCGGGCCCGCGTGGGCGAGGTCGACCAGGATCCCGACCGCATTCAGCTCGGCGACGCAGGCCCGGCCGAGCTGGGTGAGCCCGGTATCCGGCGTCTCCAGGCACCCGCAGCCCAGCGCGTTGCGCTCGTTGTGCGTGAGCTGGGCGATCCTGAGCCCGAGCCGGTGGAGGATCCGGAGCAGCGTGAGGTCGTCGTCGATCTTCGACGCCAGTCCCTGCACCCCGAAGATGATCCCGAGCTTCCCCTCGCGCTTCGCCCGCTCGACGTCCTCCGCCACGAGCACGTGGAGGACCCGGTCGGCCTCGAGCTCGAACAGGGACAGGTAGCCGTAGATCGAGGTCAGGAGCGCCCGCAGGTCGTCGGGCCCGGTGGCGATCCCTCCCAGCCCGAGCGTGGTGTTCATCGCCGAGACGCCGGAGCGCGCCGCCCGCTCGAGGAACGTCCGGCCGTCGAGCGGCGGCGGCGGGATCAGGACGGCGGGCAGCAGCAAGGCGACGCCCTGCCCGTCGACGATGACCGCGCGACGGTGGAGCTGGGCGGCGCGGGCCGAGATGGTCCAGTCGCGATCGGCGGGGCCGGGCTGCATGGATCTCCCCTCGCTCGTCCGGGCGTCTAGGGGGGCGAGACCTCGCCGCGTCCGGGTCGGGACCCGCGCGGCGGCGCCGGGAGCAGGACGGCCGCGACCGCCGGCGGGCGGAGCGGCGCGCCCCCGCGCGGCCCGCGACCGGGGCCGGGGCCACCCGCTCGCGGCGTCCGCATCCGATCGGAATCCCCCGTCCGGCCCGGGGCGGCCCGGCGCGGCGCCCGCAGGGACGACGGCCCCGCCGGCCCCGCGGGCGCGCGCCCCCCGCCGGGGTCGAGCCGCGGAGATCGTTGGCCCGCTCGAGGGCTCGGGACCCGGACCGGAGCGCGCCATCGGACCGCGGCCCATGGTAGCCGAGCGCGGGCCGGGGAGCCAGCGCGCCCGGGCCCCGGGGCGCGCGGCCGCCGGGGGCACGGCGCCGCCGGCCCCGCCTCCGGCCCCGGCCGACGGGACGCGAACCGCGCCCCGTCCGGACCGCCCCGGTCGGTCCGCCCGCCGATTTGAGCGAGCGCCGGGGGCGTCGGTCTGGTATGAAAAGGGGCGATGTGCGCCGTGCCGGCCGCGGCCTCGCCCGGGACCTCGCCGCCACGAGTCGCGGTGTCCGCCGTCGAGATGGGGGCGCGCCAGCGGGCGATCTCCGTCTCGGAGTTCTTCACCAAGAACCGTCACCTCCTGGGGTTCGACAACCCGCGGAAGGCCCTCCTCACCTGCGTCAAGGAGGCCGTCGACAACGCCCTCGACGCGGCCGAGGAGGCGGGGATCCTCCCCGAGGTGCTGGTGAGCGTCCAGGTCGTCTCGAGCAACGGCACGGCGCCGCCGCCGACTCAGGCGACCCGCTTCCGCGTCTCGGTCCTGGACAACGGACCGGGCATCGTCCGGCAGCAGATCCCGCCGATCTTCGCGAAGCTCCTCTATGGGTCGAAGTTCCACCGGCTCCGGATGAGCCGCGGGCAGCAGGGGATCGGGATCTCGGCAGCCGGGATGTACGCGCAGCTCACCACCGGCAAGCCCGTCCAGATCATCTCGCGGACGGCGCCCCGCGCCCCCGCGCACTTCTTCGAGGTGCAGATCGACACCAAGACGAACGAGCCGCGGATCCTCGACAGCAAGCGGCTCGAGTGGGCGCATCCCCGCGGTACCCAGGTCACGCTGGAGATCGAGGGCCGCCACCAGCGGGGACGCGCGTCGGTCGACGAGTACCTCCAGCAGACCGCGATCGCGAACCCCCACGTGAAGCTCGTCTACTTGACCCCGGAGGGGGAGACGCGGGAGTACCCGCGGACGATCCACGAGCTGCCGCCGCCGCCTCGCGAGATCAAGCCCCACCCCTACGGGATCGAGTTCGGCGCCTTCCTCCGGATGCTCCACGACACGACGAGCCGGACGCTGGCCGGCTTCCTCGCCGCCGACTTCAGCCGGGTGTCGCCGGCGCTGGCGGAGACGATCTGCCGGACGGCCAGGCTCGCGCCGGGGGCCCGGCCGCGCGACCTCCGCCCCGCGGCGGCGGAGGGGCTCTACCAGGCGCTCCAGGCCACCAGGATCATGGCGCCGCCCTCGAACTGCATCGTCCCGATCGGCGAGCGCGCGATCCTGCACGGTCTCTACCAGCAGATCAAGGGCGCCTTCTACACGGCGGTGACCCGGCCCCCGGCGGTGTACCGCGGCAACCCGTTCGTCGTGGAGGCCGGGCTGGCCTACGGGCGCGGCCCCGAGGAGGGCGCGCCGGCAGCCCCGACCGGCCCCCGCGCGGAGGGCGAGCGGCCCGACGCCGAGGAGGAGCTGGCGCGCGTCATCCGCTACGCCAACCGGGTGCCGCTCCTCTACCAGCAGTCGGCCTGCGCGACGTACCGGGCGGTGCTGGACACGGACTGGCGGCATTACGGCGTCGCCCAATCGCGCGGCGCGCTGCCGGCAGGTCCGATGGTGGTGTTCGTCCACCTGGCGTCCGTGTGGGTCCCGTTCACGAGCGAGTCCAAGGAGGCGATCGCCGACTACGACGAGATCCGGAAGGAGATCCGGCTCGCCCTCCAGGAATGCGGGCGGCGGCTCGGGGTCTTCCTGCGGCGTCGGGAACGGGCCCAGAGCGCCTTCCGCCGGCGGAACATCTTCGAGCTCTACATCGACGAGGTCGTCGAGGCGTGCGGGCGGCTCAAGGGCGGTCAGCTCGCCAAGGACCGCCTCCGGGCGCAGCTGCAGCGGATCGCCCTCCGGCGGACCGGCGGGAGCCGCACCGACGAGCTCCTCGGGCGCGACACCGGGCCGGAGGGCCTGCCGCACTCGATCATCGTGGGCCCGGACGGCGCGGAGGGCGACGCCCCCGAGGGGCCCCCCGGCGCCGGCGGCGCGCCGCTCACGGCCGCCGACGGGAGCGCGCCGGGGACGGCGGCGGAGGCGGCGGACGCCGACGACGGGCGGGGCAACGGCCAGGGCGCGGCGCCGGGGCGAGCCGGGGCCCCGGCGGCCCGCGCCCCGCGCGACGAGACGGCCGAGACGCCGGCCCGCGCGCCCGCTCCGCGCGCGCGAGCCCGCCACGCGGCCCCTCCGCCGGTCCCACGGGCCCGCCCCACGCGGGACGAGAGCGCCGAGACACCGGCCCGCACGGCCGCCCGGCGCGCGCCCCGCCCGGTGGCCAGCGAGCCGGCCTCGCCGTCCCGCCCGGCGCGCCCGACGGCGGGCGACAGGCCGGCGCGTGTCACGGGTGCGGGCGCAAGGCGCCCGGCCCCGGCCCGCGGACCGGCGAGCGCGCCGCCCTCACCGGCCGGCCAGCGCCCCGCCCCGGGCCGCGCGGCGACGCGGACCGCTCGCGGGCCGGGCCGGCGCGACGGGAGGCGGTGAGCGAGCATGGCGCGGCGCAGGCGGACGAAGTCCGGAGCGGTCCTCCAGAAGCTCGTCGGCGTCGCGGACACGGTGGTGACCGCCGCCGAGCGCAGCCAGGACCCGAGCCTGTCCATCCCGGTCCGGAGCCTCGCCAACGTCACGTTCAACGCGCGGCGCGGGATCATCGAGATGGGCAAGCGGCGGCAGGTGCGGACGCTCTTCAACGTGGGGATGGCGAAGAGGTTCATGCAGACGGTCCTGGTCGCCGACGCGCTCGCCGAGCTCCAGCGCGCGAACCTCACCACCTCGCTGCGGGAGATCTACTACCGCACGAAGCACACGATGAAGGGGTCGCACGAGAACACCTTCGACGGCCAGAACGAGTCCGATCCCCTGATCGAGGACCTCGAGGTCGCGCTGTCGGCGCTGCGCGAGGAGCTCCACGTGCGCGCGGAGAACGCGGGCAGCGTGGTGGGCCCGCTGGTCCTGGGCGACGACGGCGACCGGGTCGACTGCGCGCGCCTCGGCAAGGGAGGGTACTCGGTGCCGTCCATCGTGGAGCCCGAGTACCTGGAGATCCGGCGGTGCACGGCGGACTTCCTCCTGCTGGTCGAGAAGGGGACCCAGTGGAACCGGCTCTCGGAGGACAAGTTCTGGCGGCGCTACAACTGCGTCCTCCTGACCGGGAACGGCCAGCCGCCCCGCGGGGTGCGGCGGCTGGCCCGGCGCCTCCACGAGGAGCACGGGCTGCCGGTGTACGTCCTGGTCGACAACGACCCGTGGGGCTACTACATCTACTCCGTCGTCAAGCAGGGGTCGATCAACCTCGCGTTCGAGAGCCAGCGGATGGCGATCCCGACCGCCAAGTTCATCGGGCTGTCGAGCGCGGACCCGGAGCGCTACGGGCTGCCGCGCACCGTCGGCATCGCCCTGAACGACAAGGACGTCGCCCGGGCCCGGGAGCTGCTCCGGTACCGCTGGTTCGGGAAGAAGCCCTGGCAGGACGAGATCAAGCGGATGCTCGCCGCCGGCCTCAAGTACGAGCTGGACGCCCTCGCGAACCGGGACTTCCAGTACCTCACCAAGACCTACCTCCCGCGGAAGCTCGCCGAGCGGGACTGGCTCGACTGAGGGCCTGACCCGCCCCGGGCGGCGGCCCTGTCGCCGGCCGCCGGAGACCCCCCGAGGCCCGCGGGCCCGTCGCCACCGCGGCGCGGCGTCGGCCCCCCGCTCGGGCCGGGTGCCCGCCGCTCAGGGACGCGGCGCCGGCGGCAGCACGCCGATCTGCCGCAGGAACCCGAGGACGTCCTTCTCCGACCACTTCTCGACCAACCGCCCGCCCGCGATCCGGTGAATCGTGATCGACGTCGTCCG
>DASRDR010000006.1:0-22002 GCA_035652475.1 Candidatus Methylomirabilota bacterium
CCGGCGCCGGCATGCTTGACGTACCCGGTCGCCGTCCGGAGCTCGAGCTTCGGGGGCGTCAGGTCCACCGTGAAGCGTTGGACCAGGCGAGGGCCGCGCGGCGGCCGCGGCCGCCAGAGCGCGTCCCGGGCGTCGACCTCCAGCTCGGCCGGGCCTTCCTGGAGCTTGAGCGCGGCCGCGTCCAGGGTGACGGGCTTGCGGAGGGTCCGGGCGCCGGCGCCCGACAGGTCCTCGGCCAGCACGGTGCGCGGGGTCCCCTGCTGCACCACGCGCACCTCGACGGCCGCCAGCTTCGCCGCCGGCGCGTCGAGGACGAGCGTGACCGTCCGGGGCGCGTGCCCGAGCGCCTGGAGTCCGGGCTCCAGCCCGACGCGCACCGGCGGCTGCCGCTGGCGCCAGGCGAGGAACGCGCCGACGGCGACCACCATCACCAGGAGCAGGAGCCAGACCTTCCCCGCCCTCATGCCCGCCACGCCTCCGGATTGACGAGGTTCGGCGGGCGGCGGCCCGCCAGCGCGGCGACGCAGTTCTCGGCGGCGAGCGTCGCCATCTTCAGCCGCGTGGCCCGGGACGCGGAGCCGACGTGGGGGGTGAGCGCCACGTTGTCGAGCGCCAGGAGCCCCGGATGGACCTTCGGCTCCTCCTCGAACACGTCGAGGCCGGCGCCCGCGAGGCGGCCGGCGCGGAGCGCGTCGACCAGGGCGCCCTCGTCGACGATCGGCCCGCGGGCGATGTTGATCAGGAACGCCGTCGGCTTCATCAGCGCGAGCTCCCGCGCCCCGATCAGGTGGCGGGTCTCCGGCGTCAGCGGGAGGGCCAGCACGACGAAGTCGGCCTCCGCGAGCAGCGCGGCGCGGTCGCGGTAGGCCACGCCGAGCGCCCGCTCGGCCTCCGGGTCCCGCGTGCGGCCGTGATAGAGCACGCGCATCCCGAAGCCCTGGGCCCGGCGGGCGACCGCGCGGCCGATCCGGCCCAGCCCGAGGATCCCGAGCGTGGCGCCGTGGACGTCGGCGCCCATCATGAGGCTCCAGTGCACGCCGGTCCACCGCCCGGCCCGCACGAAGCGGTCCCCCTCCGGCAGCCGCCGCGCGACGGCCAGCATGAGCGCCCAGGCCAGGTCGGCGGTCGTCTCGGTCAGCACGCCGGGCGCGTTCGTGACCAGCACGCCCCGCCGCGTCGCGGCCGCGACGTCGATCAGGTTGTAGCCGACCGCGGCCACCGCGACCACCCGGAGCCGGGGCGCGGCGGCGAGGATCGCCTCGGGGACCGGGTGGGCGCCCATCGGGATGATCGCGTCGCAGTCGGCGACGCGGCGGGCCAGCTCGGGAGGGGGCAGCTCGTGCTCGGTCGGGCTCGTCTCGACGGTGCCGGCCGCTTCCAGGATCGCGCGCGCCTCGCGCTCCACCGGCCACGTCACGAAGATGCGGTGGCCCGCCATGCCGTCCGCGAGCCTACCCGTCGCGCGTGGGGAGTGTCAAGGTTCGCGGCGCTTCTCGCCGGACCCACCCCACCCGCCACGAGGGACGTCGCGCGGGCGGCAGGGCGCCGCCCCGCGCCGGCCGCCGCGCGGTCGCCCGAGTCTCCCCCTAGGCCGCCTTCACGGCCTCCGCCGCGTGGGGGACGACCAGGTTCAGCTTCCGCGCGGCCTGGAACCGCGCCTCCACGTCGTCCCAGTTCCAGGTGTTCCAGACCGCGTCGAAGAACTCGGTCTTCTGGTTCCTGTACTGGAGGTAGTAGGCGTGCTCCCAGGCGTCGATGACCAGCAGCGTGACGCCGCCCTGGCTCAGGTTCGACTGGTGGTCGTAGATCTGGCAGGTGAGCAGCCGCTGGGCGATCGGCTCGTAGACCAGGGCGCCCCAGCCCGAGCCCATGATCGTGGCGGCCACCTGCGTGAGCTGGGCCTTGAACGCCTCGAACCCGCCGAAGTCGCGCTCGATCGCGCGGGCCAGCTCGCCGGACGGCCGGTCGCCGCCGTGGGGCTTCATGTTCTTCCAGAAGATCGAGTGCAGGACGTGGCCCGACAGGTTGAAGGCCAGCGACTTCTCGAGCCCGGCGATCCGGGAGAAGTCCTTCCGGTGCCGTGCCTCGTCGAGCTGCTCGAGGGTCTGGTTGGCCTTCTCGACGTAGGCCCGGTGGTGCTTGCCGTGGTGCAGCTCCATGATCTGCCCCGAGATGTGCGGCTCCAGGGCTCCGAAGTCGTACTCCAGGTCGGGCAGGACGTAGCGTGCCATGCGAACCTCCTTCCGCGGGCTCGCCGAGCGAGCGGCCGCGGCTCCTTGCACTGTAGGCAGCCGTTCCGGCCTCGGTCAAGGCGACGGGGATGACCATCTCCACGTGGCAGCAGCCGCGCGTCTGCTCCCGGAGTTGTCGCCTCCGCGCCCCTCACGCGAAACTTGACGGCGGGCCGCGGTTTCTGGCGGCATGGGGACCGGCGCGCCCCCCGCACGGCGGGAGACAGCTCCGCGTCCGCAGGCGGGCGGCCGGGAAGGGGTCACGGGGGAGGGATGAGAGAGTACGCCGGGGTCGTGCTGCGCGTGGTGGTGGGGGCGATCTTCCTCGTGCAGGCGTACCTGGCGCTCTTCGCCTCGACGCCGCGCGGCATGGCGGCCTACGTCGGGAAGCTGGGCTTCCCCGTCCCGACGATCCTGGCCGTGCTCGTGATCGCGGTGCACGGCCTGGGCGGCGCGATGCTCGTGATCGGCCTCTGGACGCGCCTGGCGGCCGCCCTCAACGCCGCGGTGGTGCTCCTCGCGCTCCTGAGCGTCTACCTCCGGCAGGGGGTCCTGCTGAAGGGCACCCTGGTCGACGCCGCGGTGGGCCGGGCGACCGGGGCCGGCTTCGAGTACGTCGCGCTCCTGGCGGCGGCCACCGTGCTCGTCGCGTCCACCGGCGGCGCCGCTGGGCGCAAGTGACAGTCCGCGCGGCCGCGCCGGTCTGCCCGCAGCACGCGGCCCTGGCACCAGGCGCCGGACCGCGCCGTGGCGTACGATGGAGGCGGCGCACGGTCGCCATCCATTCCACCCGACCGCCGGAGGAGAGCCGATGGCCCAGATGAAGGAGTTCGCCGGACTGCACTACCGCGAGGGCGCCCTGGACCCCAAGACGCTGCAGCTGGTCGCGCTGGCGGCGATGGCCGCCGCGGGCTGCACGTCCTGAGTGCCGGGACGCTTCGCGGCCGCGAAGCAGGCCGGCGCCACCGACGACGAGATCAGCGAGACCCTCATGATGGCCATGCGAGGCGCGGCCCGCGCCACCTGGAGCACCATCAAGCACATCCCCGGGATCGAGGATCTCGCCAAGGAGTGGAAGACGACCTTCGAGCGCGAGCACGGGAAGTAAGCAAGCGCGCCGGGCGGGCGGGACACCCTCGCCCGCCCGGCGACATCCGCCAGATGGTCCCCACCGACCGGAACCGCGAGGTCGTGCTCGCGTATGTCGCCGCGTTCAACCGGGGTGACGTCCGCGCGCTCCGCCAGCTCTTCACGCCGGACGCCGTCGTCTCCGGCGTGCTCGGCGGAGGCGGCCTCGACGTCGCCGAGCCGATCTGGCGGGAGCTCCACGAATGCTTCGCCGTCCACCTCACCGTGGAGGCGATGATCGCCGAGGGCGACGCGGTCGCGGTCCGCTACCTCGAGCGCGGCACGTCGCGGCGCCCCTTCCGGGGCCAGGCGGCCACGGGCCGGAGCTACGAGATCGTGGCGATGGAGTGGTTCCTCTTCAGGGACGGACGGATCCACCGGCGGTGGGGCGCCCGCGACGCGGCCGCGCAGTTCCGGCAGATGGGGCTGACGCCCGGCTGACGACGCGGGCGGCGGGGCCTCCGCCGGGCTCGGACGGCGACCCGCGCCGGGCGCCCCGGGTGGCCGCGCAGCCGGCCGCCGCTACGCGTGGCGCCAGCGCGGGCGCTCCTTCGCGAAGAACGCGCGCACGCCCTCCCGGCAGTCCGCGGTCCGGAACACGGCGTCGGAGAGGGCGAGCGTCCGCCGGATCGCGTCGGCCTCGCCGGTCTCGCCGGCCAGGGTCACCGCCTCCTTGGCGAGCTGGAGGGCGCGGCCCGGGAGCGCGGCGACCGTCCGCGCCAGCTCACGGGCGACCGCCAGCGCCTGGCCCGGGGGCGCCACGCGGTTCACCAGGCCCCAGGCCAGCGCGGTGGCGGCGTCGATCGGCTCGCCCGTGTAGATGAGCTCCCTGGCGCGACCCTCGCCGATCCGCCGGGGCACGCGCACGGTGCCCCCGCTGCCCGGGATCACGCCGAGCTTCACCTCGGGGAGCGCCAGCCGCACGTCCGCGCCGGCGACCAGGAGATCGCAGCACACGGCCAGCTCGAGGCCGCCCCCGTAGGCGAGCCCGTTCAGCGCGGCGATCGTGGGTCGCGGGAACGCGGCGAGCCGGGAGAAGGCGTCGTTCTCCGCCCGGAGCTTCTTCTCCACCACCGCGTCCTGCACCGAGGGGAACTCGCTCACGTCGGAGCCCGCGCAGAAGGCGCGCGTCCCCGCCCCGGTCACCACCAGGACGCGCGCCTCCGGCTCGGCGACCAGCCGCCCGAGCGCGGCGTCGAGCCGCCGGGTCAGCTCGAGGGTGACCAGGTTGAGGGGCGGGTTGTCGAGCGTGAGGACGGCGACCCCGTCGTCGACCTCGACCCGGACCAGCGGGGCCGGGCCGCTCACGGCGCCGCCCGCCGTGACGATCGCCGCCGCCGGAACTCCGGGGCGAGCCCCATCGGCTCGGCGCGGAACAGCCGCGGGTCCATCGGCCGCGGCGGGGCGGGGACGCGCACCGGGAAGCCGATGCGGGCCAGCACGTCGCGCTCGAGCGCCACGCCGGGGGCCAGCTCGGCCAGCTCGATCCCCTCCGCCCCCAGGCGGAACACGGCCCGGTCCGTCACGTACAGCACCGCCTGTCCCCGCTCTCGGGCGTAGCGGCCGCTGAACGTCACCTGCTGGACCGCCGGGACCCACTTCCGCACTCGCCCCTCGCGCACGAGCCGCACCGCGCCCTCCCCGTCGGGCTGGATCTCGAGGCCGTCCGCGGTGAGCGTCCCGGAGAAGACCACCATCCGCGCGCCCTGGCTGATGTTCACGAACCCGCCCGGCCCGTTCACGACCCGCCCGAAGCGGCTCACGTTCACGTTCCCCTCCGCGTCGACCTCGGCGAAGGAGAGGAACGCCAGGTCGAGGCCGCCGCCGTCGTAGAAGTCGAACTGGTAGGGCTGATCGATCATGGCGTCGTAGTTGTACCCGGCCCCCGCGTCGTTGCCGCCGGCGGGCACGCCCCCGACGATCCCCTGCTCGACGGTCAGCGTGACCTCGCGGTAGATCCCCTCCTCGGCGGCCACCGCCGCGATCCCGTTCGAGACCCCGAAGCCCAGGTTCACCACCGCGCCCGGGAAGAGCTCCAGCGCCGCGCGCCGGGCGATCACCTTGCGGATGTCCAGCGGGAGCGTCGGCAGGGCCGCGTCGGGGCGGCGCAGCAGCCCGGCGTACGCCGGGTCGTAGGGCGTCACGTACGTCTGCCACTGGCCCGGCGTCACGACCAGGTAGTCCACCAGCGCGCCCGGGACCCTGACCTGCTTGCCGCCGAGCGTGCCGGCCGCGGCGAGCCGGCCGACCTGGGCGATCACGATCCCGCCCTGGTTGTGGGCGGCCTGGGCGATCGACAGCTGCTCGCCGAAGTACGCCTCGTCCTCCATGGTGAGGTTGCCGCGCTCGTCGGCGGTCGTGGCGCGGATCACCGCCACCCGGACCGGCTGGGCGCGGTAGAAGAGGTACTCCTGGCCGTGGAGGGTCACCACCTCGACCAGGTCCTCGGTCGCCCGGGCGCTCTGGCGGCCGCCGCCCAGGCGCGGGTCGACGAAGGTGTGGAGGCCGGTCCGCGTGAGGAGCCCGGGGCGGCCGGCCGCCATGTCCCGGCAGAGCTGCGAGAGCACGCCCTGGGGGAGCGTGTAGGCCTCGAGCTCGTCGGCGGCCGCCAGGGCGCCGATCCTCGGGCAGTTGTTGAGGCCCGCGCTGACGATCCGCTGGAGGAGGCCCGGCTGGGCCAGGTGGTTGAAGCCGGTCTCCTTCCAGTCGCCGATCGCGACCACGCTCATGAGCCGGAGCCCGCGCGGGCGCCCGGTCCGCCGGAAGCGCTCCGCCAGCGCGACGATCCACGCCTCGGGGACGCCGTGCCCGCCGCCGGAGCCGCCGACCAGGACGTGATCGCCGTCCCGGACCAGCTCGACCGCGGCCTCGAGCTCGATGAGCGTCGCCACGGCCGTCGAGCGTAGGCCAGAACCGCGGGCGGGGCAATCGGCGGTCGGCGGCTGGATCGCGAGCTCCCGAGAAGGCCTGGCCCCCACGTCGCGGGCGGCGCGCCCGCGGGGTGTGCCGGCGCGCGCGCCGCGCCCGGCCGCTGCCGGTCACCGCGCACGGTGGGCCGGGGCAGGCGGCTGGGTGGGCGCCGGTGCGGCCCTGGGTCCCGGAAGACCGTGCCTGAGCTCAGGCCGGCCGGCCGCGGAGGCGGGCGGTCTCGTCGGCGAGGACGGCGAGCGTGTCGGGATCCAGGGCCACCCCGTACTCGCGGC
This sequence comes from Candidatus Methylomirabilota bacterium, assembly GCA_035652475.1. Lineage (GTDB taxonomy): Bacteria > Methylomirabilota > Methylomirabilia > Rokubacteriales > DASRDR01 > DASRDR01. Next base: position 6,563 of record DASRDR010000006.1, read on the forward strand.
GGGCGTGCTGGAGCGTGATCTTCTCCTCGAGCACGTCCTGGCGGACCGCCTCCGGGTCGCGCGCCAGCGGATCGCCCCAGCCGCCCGGCCCCGCGTAGACGTGGCGGAACACGTCCCCGCGCCGGAGGGTGAGCGTGCACTTCGCGGGCAGCGGCCGGGCCGCCGGCGTGTCCGGGTTGAGCACGTTCGCGGACGGCGTCCCGTCGCGTCCGCCCTGGAGCCCGTACGGGAGGAAGCGCCGGCGGTCGGTGCGGAGCTGGAGCGTGCCCTCGGCCTCCTCGAACCGGTACTCGCGGACCAGGGCGAGCCCGCCCCGGAACCGCCCGGCCCCGCCGGTGTCCGGCAGGTACCCGTAGCGCTGGATGCGGATCGGGTACTCGGCCTCGATGACCTCGATCGGGTTGTTCGAGAAGTTGACGACCGCGCTGCTGCACGCGTCGATGCCGTCCCGCGTCGGCCGCCCGCCCCACGAGCCGAACAGGAACTCGAGGAACACGAACGCCCGGCGCGCGGCGTCGTAGCCGCCGATGCTGACGCCGGTGTCCCCGCCCACCTCGCAGGCGAACACGCGGTCGGGCGCGACCTGGGCCAGCGCGCCGAAGACCGCGTTGGCGATGCGGAACCCGGTGAGTCCGCGGGCGGCGACGGACGCCGGCGGCACCGGGTTGACGATCGTTCCCGGCGGCGCGACGACCTCGATCGGCCGGAAGTAGCCCTCGTTGTTCGGCGGGTCGCCGCCGATCAGGTGGCGGACGCACGCGTACACGGCGGACTTCGTGAACGGGATGGGCGAGTTGATGGCGCCCTTCACCTGCGCCGCCGAGCCGGTGAAGTCCGCGACCAGGCGGTCGCCCGCGACGGTCACCGTGACCGCGATCGGGATCGGCTCGGGGTCGATGCCGTCGTCGTCGATGTGGTCCGTGAACCGGTACACGCCGTCCGGCATCGCCCCGATCGCGTGGCGGGCGAGCCGCTCGGCCTGCTCGAGGAGCGCGTCCGTGCAGGCGGCGAACCCGGCCGGCCCGTGCCGCGCCAGGAGCCCCAGGTATCCCCGCTCCCCGGTCAGGCACGCCGCCACCTGGGAGCGCACGTCCCCCAGGACCTCCCGTGGCACCCGGACGTTCTTCTCGATCAGGTCGAACACGGCGTCCACCGGCGCGCCGCCGGCGTACAGGCGCACCGGTGGGATCCGCAGCCCCTCCTGGAAGATCTCGGTCGCGTCGCAGCCGTTCCCGCCCGCCGTCTTGCCCCCGACGTCGAGCTGGTGGCCGATGCTGACGGACCAGCCGACCAGCGCTCCCTCGAGGTGGATCGGCTTGAGGATGTAGAAGTCCGGCAGGTGCGTCCCGCCCTCGAAGGGGTCGTTCAGCAGGAAGACATCGCCCGGCCGGACGGTCGCCCCGAACTTCCGCCGGACGGCGGCCATCGCGTCCGGCACCGAGCCGAGGTGGAGCGGCAGCGTCAGCCCCTGCGCGATGAGGCGCCCCTCGGCGTCGCAGAGGGCGCACGACATGTCCATCGAGTTCTTCAGGTTGTTCGAGTAGGCCGTGCGCACGAGCGCGATCGCCATCTCGTCGACGATCGCGTCCAGCGCGTTCTTGACCAGCTCGAGCGTGATGGGATCGAGGCGGCCCTCGCTCACGGGGAACCTCCACCGGTCGCGATCAGGATGTCGCCGTGCTCGTCGAGGCGCGCCGTGGCGCCCGGCGGGACGAGCGTCGTCGCGTCGTACTCGTCGATCAGGAGCGGGCCCGGCCGGGGCCGCCCATCGAGATCGCCCCGCGCCAGCACGGGGGTCGCGAGCCACCCGGGTCCCCGCCCGAAGTAGGCGGCCCGGGTGCCGGCGCCCGCGTTCCCCCGCGCGCTCGGGAGGCGGATCGCCAGCCGCCCGCCCGGCCGGGGGAGCCGCGCCGTCACCCGGAGGCTCACCACCTGGATCGGGTCCCCGGGCGCCGCGTGGCCGTACGTCCGCTGGTGCTCCGCCGCGAACGCCGCGGCGAGCGCCTCGAGGCCGGCGCTCCCCCGCCAGTCCGGCGGGAGCGGCACCGTGAGCTCGAACGACTGCCCCTCGTACTTGAGGTCGACCGCCCGCAGCGGGGCGGCCGGGTCTCCGTGGCCCTCGGCGCGGAGCAGCGCCGCCGCCTCGCGCTCGAGCATCTCCAGCGCCTCGGCGAGGGCGCCGGCGGTGGCGGGCGCGAGCGGGCGGAGCACGCTCCGGACCAGGTGGTGCTCCCGCTCGGCCTCCAGCAGCCCGACCGCGCTGAACACGCCGGGGGCCGGCGGCACCAGCACGGTGCCGATCTGGAGCGAGCGCGCCATCTCCGCCGCGAAGAGGGGGCCGTTCCCCCCGAACGCGACCAGGACGAAGTCGCGGGGATCGCGCCCGCGCTCGATGGTGACGGCGCGCACGGCGCGCGCCATCCGGGCGCAGCCGAGGACGTACACGCCGTGGGCCGCCGCCTCGAGCGGCAGGTCGAGCGGGCCCGCGACCTGCTCGGCGATCACCTCCCGCGCGCGACTGGACTCGAGGGCCAGCCCGCTCGGCAGGCGCTCCGGGTGGAGATAGCCCAGGACGACGTTGGCGTCGGTCAGGGTGGCGTCCTTCCCACCCTGGCCGTAGCACGCGGGGCCCGGGATCGCCCCCGCGCTCCGCGGCCCGACGTGCAGCTGCCCGGCGCCGTCGACGCGGACCACGCTCCCGCCCCCCGCGCCGACCTCGGCGATGTCGATCGCGGGCACCCGCAGGAGGAAGCCGCCGCCCCGGTTCAGCCGGCTCCCCTGGGAGAGCGTGCCGCCGATCTCGAACTCCCCTGCCCGCTGGAGCTCGCCGCCCTCGATGACCGACGCCTTCGCGGTCGTCCCGCCCATGTCGATGCTGATCGCGTTGGACCGCCCGATCCGGCGCGCCAGCTCGGCGGTCGCGATCACGCCGGCGGCCGGCCCCGACTCGATCACGTGCACCGGACGCTGCCGCCCGCCGGCCGCGGTCATGACGCCGCCGTTGGACTGCATCACCAGGATCGGCGCGCCGACCCCCCACGCGCGCAGCTCCGTCTCCAGCCGCCCGAGGTACCGGCTCATGACCGGCATGACGTAGGCGTTCGCCACCGCGGTGCTCGTCCGCTCGAACTCCCGCACCTCGGGAAGGATCTCGGACGAGAGCGTCACCAGGATCTCGGGCGCCCGCTCGCGGACGATCGCCGCCGCGGCCTGCTCGTGCGCGGCGTTCGCGTAGGCGTGGAGGAAGGCGATCGCGATCGACTCGACGCCGTCCCGCGCGAGCCGGTCGACCGCCCCGGCCACGCTGGCCGGGTCCAGCGGGGTCAGGACCTCGCCGCGCGGCCCGAGCCGCTCGACGACCTCCCGCCGCCACCGCCGCGGGACCAGGGGCGGCGGGCGCTCGAAGTCCGGGTCGTACAGCCGGGCCAGCCGCAGCCGCCCGATCTCCAGGAGGTCGCGGAACCCCGCGGTGGCGAGGAGGCCCGTGCGGGCCCCCCGGCGCTCGAGGATCGCGTTGGTCGCGACCGTGGTGCCGTGGATGAGCTCGTCGACGTCGGCCGGCGCGATCCCCGCGTCGGCCAGCAGCGCGCGGGCGCCCTGGACGATGGCCGCCGCGTAGTCGCCGGTCGACGAGAGGACCTTCCGCGTGCGGGCGCGCCCGTCCGGCCCGACCAGGACCAGGTCGGTGAAGGTGCCGCCGACGTCGACGCCGAGGCGATGGCTCATCGGCCTCTCGCGAGCCCGGCCAGCCCGCGCGGCAGGAAGATCACGAACACCATGATCACCAGGCCGACCGCGATCAGATTGTAGACCACGCCCGCGAAGCGCAGGGCCTCGCCGACCGCGAACAGCAGCAGGGCCCCGAGCGCCGGTCCCCAGATCGTGCCCAGGCCGCCGAACACCGCCATGCCGATCACGAGGGACGTCGTCGCGGCCGAGGCGACCGACGGGCTCACCAGCTGGACGTCGTACGCGTAGAGCGTGCCGGCCAGGCCCCCGAACGCCGCGCTGAGCCCGAAGGCGAGGAGCTTGTACGCGGTCGTGTTGACGCCGAGGCTCGCCGCCAGCACATCGTCCTCCCGGATCGCGCGGAAGGCCCGGCCGGCCGCGGTGCGCGTGCAGACGACCGCCATCGCGACGACCGCGGCGGCCGCGACGCCGAGCGTCACCACGTAGCGCGCGCGGCGAAGCGCGAGCGGCCCGGCCGGGAGCCCGGGATAGCTCGCGAAGTCGTGAATGCCGAAGGGGCCGCCGGTCAGCTCGAGCCAGTTCTGCGCGACGAGCCGGATGATCTCGGCGAGGCCGAGCGTCACCAGCGCCAGGTAGTGCCCGCGCAACCGGAGGGCGGGGAACCCCGCCAGGATCCCGAGCCCGCCGGCCACGGCGGCGCCGAACGGCAGGCCCAGCCACGGCGAGAGCCCCGCGTGCTTGGTCGCCGCCGCCGCGGCGTAGGCCCCGACGGCGAAGAATCCGGCGTGGCCGAACGAGATCTGGCCGGTGTAACCGCTCAGCAGGTCCCAGCTCGCCGCCAGGAGCGCCCAGATCGCGGCCTGGGTGGCGAGCGTCAGCACGAAGGGGTGCGGCAGGAGCGCCGGCAGGAGCCCCAGGGCCGCGAGCGCCGTCCAGCCGGCGGCGCGCGGGAGACGAGCTCTCACGGCGCGGACCCGGCCGGCGCCCGGACGCCGGCCGCCGGCCGGCCGGCGCCCGCGGCCCCGCGCCTCATCGGACGACCGCCCGCCCGAGCAAGCCCTGCGGTCGCAGCAGCAGCACCGCGATCATCACCACGAACGCGATCAGGTTCTGCCACTCCGACGGGATCGCCATCACCGAGAACGCCTCGGCCAGGCTCACGACGAAGCTCGCCAGGAGCGCGCCGGCCAAATTCCCCATCCCGCCCACGATCACGATCGCGAAGGCCTTGATGGTCAGCGGGAAGCCGACCGCCGGATAGACGTTGAAGAGCGGCGCCATCAGGGCGCCGCCGAGCCCGGCCAGGCCCACGCCGAGGGCCACCGTGAGGGTATGGACCCGGCCGAGGGGGATCCCCATCGCCTGGGCGGCGTCCGGGTTCTGCGCGACGGCGCGGATCGCGAGCCCCTGCCGGTGATGCGCGAGGAAGGCGAACAGCGCGGCCAGCGCGAGCACGGCGGCGCCCAGCACGAGCAGCCGCTGGTAGGCGACCGCGGTCACGCCGAGATCGAGCACGCCCCGCACGTGCGGCGGCACGCGGAGGTACTCGCCGCCCGCCGCGAGCAGGAGCGTCGACTGCAGGAACGTCGAGAGGCCGAGCGTCAGCACGAGATAGAGCGGCCCGGCCGGCCGGCGCCCCAGCCGCCGCCGGAGCGGCCCGAGGAGGAGCGGGTGGACGGCGAGGCCGAGGAGGCCCGTCCCGATCGCGGCCGCCAGCACGCCCGCGCCCGCGGGCCAGCGCAGCAGCACGATGCCGGCGAACGCGAGGTAGCCGCCGAGCGCGAAGAACTCGCCGTGGGCGATGTTGATGACGTCGAGCACGCCGAAGATCAGCGAGAGGCCGACCGCGAACAGCGCGTACAGGCCGCCGAGCACGACGCCCTGGATCGCGAACTCGAGCAGCGACTCCAGCACGGACGCTCAGACGGCCGCGCGCGGGCCCCGGCAGGGCACGGGCGGCGCCTACGCGACCGCCTCGCCGAGGTACAGCCGGCGGACGCGATCGGAGCCGCGCAGCTCCGCGGGCGTGCCGTCGAAGGCGTTCCGCCCGAGGTCCAGGACGAAGACGCGGCCGGCGACCCCGAGGATCGCCTCGACGTTCTGCTCGACGATCAGCAGGGCGAGCCCCGTCCGGTGGAGCGCCACCAGCGCGTCGTAGACCCGGTCGATCATGCCGGGCGCCAGCGCCGCCGAGGGCTCGTCGACCAGCAGGAGCCGCGGCCGGGTCACCAGCGCCCGGGCCAGCGCGAGGATCCGCTGCTCGCCTCCCGAGAGGCTCCCGGCCACCTGCCGCCGCCGGTCACGGAGCACCGGAAAGCGTTCGAGCGCGGCCTCGATCGCCGCGCGGACCGCGCGCCGGGACGGCAGGACGTAGCCTCCGAGGACGAGGTTGTCGTGGACCGTCATCTCGGCGAAGAGCCCGCCGTCCTGGGCGACGTAGCCGAGCCCGCGCCGGCGCGCCTGGTCCGGCCGAAGCCCCGTGACCGGCCGGCCCTCGAACAGGATCTGCCCCGCCCCGGGCCGGAGGTACCCGAACACGGTCTTGAGGAGGGTGGACTTCCCGGCGCCGTTCGGCCCGATGAGCCCGACCAACGCCCCGGGCTCCACGGTGAGCGACACGCCCTGCAGGATCTCGAGCCGGCCGTAGCCGGCGCGCACCCCCTCCACGACGAGCATCAGCCGGGCGCGGCGGCCCGCGGCCGCCCGAGGAGCGCCGCCAGGACCCGCGGGTCGTCCCGGATCGCGGCCGGCGGGCCCTCGGCGATCTTCTCGCCGTGGTCCATCACCACGACCCGGTCGCACAGCGCCATCACGAAGGGCATGTCGTGCTCCACGATCAGGAACGTGCGGCCGGCGCCCCGCAGTCCGCGGACGGTGTCGGCGATGCGCTGCCGGATCGCCGGATGGACGCCCGCCAGCGGCTCGTCGAGGAGGAGCAGGTCCGGGGCGACCGTCAAGTTCATCGCCAGCTCGAGCAGCCGCTGCTGCCCGATCGAGAGCGTGCCCGCGGGGGCGGCGGCGAGCCCCTCGAGCCCGAGCCGGGCGAGCCACTCGCGGCCGGCCGCCTCCCAGCCGGTCCGGCCGTGCCCCATCGCCGCGATCGCGAGGTTCTCCAGAACCGGGAGATCGCGGAACACCTTCACCGTCTGGAACGTGCGGCCGATCCCGCGGCGGGCGATCCGGTGCGTCGGCAGCCCGTCGATCCGGTCGCCGTCGTGGAACACGGCGCCGGCGTCGGCCCGCACGAGCCGGGTGATCAGGTCGAAGACCGTGCTCTTCCCCGAACCGTTCGGGCCGATGAGGCCGACCACGGTCCCGGCCTGGACCTCGAACGAGCAGCGGTCGACGGCCCGGATGCCGCCGAAGGCGCGCGAGAGGCCGCGCAGCGCCAGCTTCGGGGGCGCGGCTACTTCCGCTCCCAGGCGAACGGCGGCGGCGGCACGAACCGGCCCCCGGCCGCCGCCGCGACCGCGGCGGGATAGATCGGCACCTTCTTCCCGCTCTGGATCTGCACGACCACCGTCTGGATCGGCATCCGGTGGCCCTCGGCGAGCGGCGTGAACCGCCGCGTCCCCCAGGCGGTCACGAACGTCCCGGCCTCCAGCGCCGCGCCGACCTTCGCCCCGTCCAGCGCGCCCGCGGCCCGGATCGCCTCCAGGACGACCAGCGTCGCGTCGTGCGCCTGGACGGCGAAGTTCGTGGGGTCGGTCCCGGTCTTCTTCCGGTAGGCCGCCATCATCGGCTCCGAGACGTCCGAGTAGCGCGCCGGCCACCACCGGTTGTTGACGATCGCGCCCTCCATCTGCCGCGCGTGCTGGTCGATGAAGGTCTGGGCCGACACCGTCGCGCCCATGTGGGCGAGGACGGCGGGAACCTTCAGCTCGTACCACTGCTCGAAGAGCACCGGCCCGCTCGAGCCGTAGATCTCGCCGAGGATGGCGTCGGCGCCGACGCGCTTCATCTTGGCGAGCTGCGGGGTGAGATCGGTCACCCCGCGGTCGACGAACTCGTCGGCGACGACCTCGACGCCCCGGGCGTTCGTCCCGAACCACTCGCGGGTGAGCCGCGAGAAGTCGCGGCCGGCGTCGGTGTTCTCGTTGAGGAGCGCGATCTTCCTCGGCCTGACGTGCTCGGCCACCGCGGCGGCCAGCGAGCGGGCGATGTCGCTCGCCGTCGGGCTCAGCTGGAACACGAGCCCCATGCGGTTCTGCGCGATCTTGTCCCCGATCTTCAGCGAGGCCGCGCAGCACGCGACGACCGGCGTGCCCGCCTTCTGGAACTCGTCCATGATCCGGACGAACACGTCGCTCGAGAGGAAGCCGACCCCGGCGTGCACCCGATCGACGGTCAGCGCCCGGATGACCGCGTTCAGGCCGACGTCGCCCTTGCCCTCCGTGTCGTACCAGATGAGCCGGATCCGGTGAGCCCGCCCGCCCAGGCGGAGCTCGCCGAGCCGCTCCAGCGCCACCTCCGCGCCGGCCCGCATCTGCGCGCCGACGTCGGCGCTGATCCCCGACAGCGGCGCGAAGGCGCCGACCCGGATCTCGTCCTGGGCGGCCGCCGGCGCCGCCGCGGCGAGCGTCGCCAGTAGCAGGGCGATCCCGATGCCGATCCCGCTGGCCCGCGTGCTCATCTCGGGGCCTCCTCGTGGTCGTGTGCGTGCAGGACGAGCCGAACTGCCGGTCTATCTTCGGTCACCCCTTCGGACCGGTCAAGGCGCGTGGCCGCCCTGCTGTTGCCTCTTGGCCCCGGGTCACCGCCGCGCGCGCCGGGCGGCCGGTCTCCCGCGCCGGGCGCGCGCCACCGCCGTCACCCCGTCCGGCGGTGGAACGCGGGGACCACCTCGGCGGCGAGGCGCTCGAGCTGGTCGAGCATCCGCTCGGGCGGGCAGAGGGGACGGAGGATGAACTTCGAGCCCCCGCCCGCGACGTACTCGTCGAGCCGCTCCCGCAGGAGCGCCGGCGGCCCGAACGCGGTGCACCGCGCCAGCCCCGCGTCGTCGATCCGTCCGGGCGGGACGAAGGGCCTGGCGAGCGCGCGGGCGGCGGCCGGGTCCCGGTCGAGGCAGTAGTTGATCAGGGCGCCGAAGTGATCCGCAGGCACGGCGCGCCCGGCCTCGGCGGCGAACGCCTGGGTCCGCGCGACGCCGGCCGCGAACCGGTCGGGCGGGATGAAGGACGGGATCCACCCGTCGCCCAGCCGCCCGGCCCGCCGCATCGCCGCCTCGCTGGCGCCGCCGATCCAGACCGGCAGCGGCCGCTGGACGGGCTTCGGCCAGACCCGCACGCGGTCCAGCCGCCAGAACTCGCCCGCGAACGTCACCTCCTCCTCGCTCCAGCACCGCCGCATGATCGCGATCGCCTCGTCGGTCCGGCGCCCGCGCTCCCGGAACGGCACGCCGGCCGCCGCGAACGCCGGCTCGGCCTCGGCGCCGACGCCGAACGCCGGCAGCAGGCGGCCGTTCGAGAGGTAGTCGATCATCGCGATCTCGCGCGCGGCGATCACCGGCGTCCGGAACGGCGCGACCAGGACGCTCGGGCCGAACTTGAGCCGGCTGGTCCGGGCGGCGACGGCCGCCATCGCCGTCATCGGCTCGGGCAGGGGCAGCGGCGACGAGAGCCGCTCGGAGAACCACAGGGAGTCGATCTCGCTCCGCTCGCAGAGCTCGACCAGGCGCCAGAAGAGCTCGCGCCCGTCCGGCCCCGCCGGCCACGGCCCCGGCATCACGCCGATGCGGTAGCTCGCGCGCACGACCGCGACTCTATCACGCCGCCCGGCGGGCGCCCCGGCGCCGGCCCGCCCGCGCCCGCCGGCGATCCCGACCGCCCCCAGGGCCCCGGCGCGCCCCGGACGCCCCCGGGGCGCCTTGGCGCGGTCCGGGCGGCGCCCCGGGGCCCTGCTCCCGCAATCCGGAGCGCGGCGCCCGGTTTCGCCCGAGCCCCCGCCGGCAGGATCTCGTCGCGGCAGCCCCGGCCGCCTCCCTGGACGCGGCGGCGGGCGGAGCCGGTCCCGCGACCGGGCGGTCGTCTCGGAGCGGGCCGGCGGCGGCGCGCTCGAGCGGCGGGCCGGGCGCCGCACCTCGACACGAGCGAGCCATGAGAAGCTGACCGCAGCGCCATGACGTTCCCGGATCCTGCCCGTGGATGCGCCGACCACGCGCCACCAGGGGACCCGGACCCGGGCGGCGCCGGCGGCACGTGAGCCGGCCGCGACGCCGCGCGATCCGGCCGGGCACCACCCCGCGAGAGGAGGCTCCCCATGCGCTCGGACCTGACCGCCGGCGGCCGCCTTCCCGATCTCGAGCTGCCGGATCACCGGCAGACGCCCGTCCGGCTCTCCGCGCTCGCCGCGGGCTATCCGCTCGTGGTGAGCTTCTACCGCGGATACTGGTGACCGAAGTGCCAGTGCCAGTTGCGGCACTTGACGGAGTTCCAGCGCGAGCTCGACGTCAACTACTGCCACCTCGCGGTGATCAGCACCGATCCGCCCGAGGTCGCCGCGGCGTTCCGCGCGGGGCTCGGCGCGACGTTCACGTTCCTGAGCGACCACGAGCGCCGGGCGGTGACCGAGCTCCAGATCGTCGACGAGACCGACCCCCGCCACCCCCGGATCGCGTACCCCTACAGCTTCTCGGTGGGTCCCGACCTGGCGATCCACCGCGTGTACGACGGCGGCTGGTTCGTGGGGCGGCCGACGCTCGAGGAGCTGCGCCAGGACCTCCGCGCGCTGATGCTGCGCTACCACCCCGACTGACCCCGCGGCCGAGGGGAACCGGCCGAGATCGCGGTCCACGGGCCACCGCTCCTGGCGTGAATCGCCTCGGACCGCGCCCGGAACCACCGGGGCCGATCCGCCCGCCCGGGCCGTCGGCGGCGCGCCGCGCGCGGCGCGCCCGGGGTAACATCGGGGTGCCGCGGGCCCGGGCGGTGGCGACGAGCCCCGGCGGGAGGCGGCATGGACGCCGGCACCGAGCTCCTGAAGGCGGTCGACGGGCGCGAGGCCGAGTGGCTGGCGCTGGTCAGGGGGCTCGTGCGCCAGCCCAGTCCGAACCCGCCCGGCGACACCCAGGCCGCGGCGGCGTTCGTCCTGGCGTGGCTCGCCGAGCGCGGCCACCGCGCGGAGGTCATCGCCGGGCAGCCGACGCTGCCGAACGTCGTGGCCACGCTGGACAACGGCCCCGGCCGGCACCTCGTGCTGAACGGCCACCTGGACACGTTCCCGGTCGGCGATCCGGCGCTCTGGACCCGCGACCCGTACGGCGGCGAGATCGCCGAGGGCAAGATCTTCGGCCGCGGCGTCTCCGACATGAAGGCCGGCCTCGCCGCGTCGCTCGCCGCGTTCACGCTCCTCGCCGAGCGCCGGGCGGCCTGGGCCGGGCGCGTCACCCTGGCCGCCGTCGCCGACGAGGAGACCATGGGCCCGTGGGGCGCGAGCTACCTGGTCGATCACCGCCCGCGGCTCCGGGCCGACGCGGCCCTGATCGGGGAGCCGAGCACGCCGCGGACGGTCCGCTTCGGCGAGCGCGGGATGGTGTGGGTCCGCCTGGTCGCCCGCGGCCAGAGCGCCCACGGCGCCTACCCGCACGCCGGCTGGAACGCGATCTTCGCGATCGCGGCGGCGCTCCAGGAGCTCCGGGAGCTCGAAGGGCTCGCCTGGGCGGTGCCGCGCGAGGTGACCGAGCGGATCGACGCCGCCCGCGAGGCCACCGACGCGCTGCTCGGGCCCGGCACCAGCGACACGCTCGCCTCGGTGACCGTCAACGCCGGACTGATCCAGGGCGGGACCAAGGTCAACCTGGTCGCCGACCGCTGCGAGGCCGAGGTCGACGTCCGCCTCCCGCCGGGCGTGAGCACCGGCGAGATCCTCCGCCACGTCGGGCGCGTCGTCCGCCGCCACCGCGGCATGCGCTACGAGGTCCTCCACCTGAGCGAGCCCAACTGGACCTCGCCCGACCTCCCGTTCATGCGGACCGTCCGCGACGCCGCGGCGCGCGTCCGCGGCGAGGCGCCGCACTTCAACATCTCGAGCCCGGGGACGGACTCGCGCGTGTTCCGGCGGGTGGGGATCCCGGTCGCGGTCTTCGGCCCGACGCCCCACGGGATGGGGCAGGCCGACGAGCACGTCACGGTGGCGGACTTCCTCGACACCGTCCGGGTCCACGCGCTGGCCGCCCTCGAGTTCCTCCGCCCGGCCGGCAGGGCGCCCGCGAGACCGCCGAGGGGCCTGGCCGCCAACCGGTCCATCGCGTTGGCCTCGGTGGCGCCCCCGGGCGGAGCGCCCCGGAAGGCGGACGCGGCGACGGCCCGGCCGGGGAGGCGCCGGTGACCCCGGACCGCCCCGCGTCCCGGCGCCGCCCGGCTGCCCCCGTCGCCGCGCGCGCCGGGGCGGGGGGGTTCCGTCCCTTCCGGCCGCCCGACCGCGAGATCCAGGACCGCCTCGCCCGCACCCACCGGGCGCTCCGGAGCGCGGGGTTCGACGGGCTCCTCGCGTTCGCGAGCTTCCTGGCCAAGGACGGCCACGTCTGCTACCTCACGAACCACAAGATCACCAACGCGCCGTGGTCGTTCAACGAGCGGAACAACGGCTTCGGGTTCGCCGCGGTCGTCCTGCCGGTGGACGGCCTCCCGATCCTCCTGCCCGGCACGCGCTTCGATCGCCGGGCCGTCCCCCCGCTGGTCCGGGACGTCCGGCCGGGGTTCGATCTCGCGCGGCTCCTGCGCGAGGCCCTGCGGGACGCCGGGCTCGAGCGCGCCCGGCTGGCGCTGGCCGGCACCGACGTCATGCCGGTCTACTACGGCGCGCGCCTGGCCCGCGAGTGCCCGCACCTCCGCCTCGATCCGGCCGACGACCTGATCGAGGGGCTCCGGATCGTCAAGAGCCCGCTCGAGATCCGGTGCCTGGAGGCGGCCGCCCGCATCTCCGACGCCGGGATCGAGGCCGCCTGGCGCGCCAGCCAGCCCGGCGCGACCGAGGTCGACATCGCGAACGCGGCGTACCTCGCCAGCATGCGGGCCGGCGCCGACCGCGTCGACCGCGTGCGGGTCCGCGCCGGCCGGGAGATGGTCGCCTGGGGGCGCTGGCCCCTGTCGACCGCGAATCGCGTCCGGGCGGGCGATCTGGTCTACATCGACTTCGTCGGGTGGTACCGGAACTACGTCTGGGACGAGGCCCGCTGCTGGGCGGTGCCGCGGCCGACCGCGTGGCAGCGGGCGCTGCTGGAGGAGGGCGCGCTCCTCACCGACCGGATGCGGGAGACCGCGCGCCCCGGGCTCCCGGTCGGCGAATGGGTCGGCGAGACGATCGACCACTTCCGGGCCCGCCCGTTCGGCCCGGCGCTCAGCATCGTCGGCCACGGCGTCGGCCTGGAGGTCGTCGAGAACCCGTGGTTCGAGCGCGAGGTGACGATGCCGCTCGCGCCCGGCATGGTGCTGTGCCTCGAGTCGGGGTTCGTGCTGCCGGGCAAGGCCTTCGTCCGGATCGAGCGCGAGATCGTGATCGAGGAAGGGGGCGCCCGCTTCCTCGGCCGCCTCCGGTCACGCCTCTGGTGAGCGTCGAGGCGATCGGGCACAGGCTGCGGCTTGCGCTCTCGGCGTGGCGCGAGTCGTCGGCGGGATTCCGCCTGGCCACCCGCGGTGCGCCGATGAACCCAGCCAGTGCATCGGGCAGGCGGATGAGCGCGTGGCTCTCGTCACGCGCCCCCGTCAGGAGGGGCGGAAGCGGGCGTCGCGCCAGGCGATCGCGGCCCGGAGCCCCTCGGCGTCCCGGATCCGGTTGAACTCGCGGCGCATCGGCGTCTCGGCCGCCTCCATGATCGTGTCGAGCTCGAGGTTCATCGCCAGCGCGTCCCGGAGCCCCATCCGCTCGTAGGTCCGGTTCAGCGCGATCTTGGTCAGGCGGATCGCCTCCGGGTCGTTGCGCGCGATCTCCTCGGCGACCGCGACCGCCTCCGCCTCGAGGCGCTCGGGCGGCACGACCCGGTTCACCAGGCCGAGGGCGAGCGCCTCCTCGGCGGTGAGCCGGTCGAAGCCCGTGTAGAGGAGCTCGCGCGTCTTCTTCATCCCGATGACCCACGGCATGATGAGGGTCACCACGCCGCTCCCGAAGCGGATCTCGGGCTCGCCGAAGAACGTCCCCGCGGCGGCGATGGTGAGATCGCACATCATCGCGAGGTCGCAGGCGCCCGCCAGGCAGTAGCCGTGGACGGCGGCGATGACGGGCTTCGGGCAGTCCCACACCCGGAGCGTGAAGCGGACGTCGCGCTCGAGCCGCGCCCGCCACTCGACCACCCCCCGGACCGGCGCCGCGCCGGTCTCCTTGAGGTCGTACCCGGCCGAGAACGCCCGCCCGGCGCCGCGCAGCACGACGACCCGGACCTCCGGGTCCGCCTCGAGCCGGTCGAACGCGGCGTGCACGTCCCGGATCAGGCCGACGCTCAGCGCGTTGAGCGCCTGCGGGCGGTTCAGCGTGACGATCGCGACCGGACCCCGCCGCTCGTAGAGGATGTTCTCGTAGTCCACCGCCACCTCCCGCCCGGCCGGCGGCGCCCCCGCCGGGCGCCGCGCGATCGAGGATCCCCGCCGGTCAGCGCTCCTTGCGGAGGAACGCCTCCATTCCCCGCCGGGCGTCGCCGGCCGCGAACGAGGCGTGCTGCGCCTCGACGCAGAACCGCGCCGTCGCCCGGAAGTGCTCGTCGGTGAGCCGCCGCGCCCACGTCTTGTTCGCCCGCATGGCGAGCGGGGCGAACTCGGCCAGCCGGGCCGCCAGCGCCTCGGCCTCGGCGCGGAGCCGCCCCTGCGGCACGACCCGGACCGTCAGGCCCGCCTCCCGCGCCTGCTCGGCGTCGAGCGTCTCGCCGCTCAGCACCAGGTAGAGGCTCCGGCTCATGCCGATCAGGTTCCACAGGAGCCCGAGCCCGAAGATCGCCGGGATGCCGTCGCGGATCTCGGGCATGCCGAACCGCGCGGTCTCCGAGGAGATGCGGATGTCCGCCAGCAGCGCGAGCTGGCAGCCCGCCCCCATGCACCAGCCGTTCACGGCAGCGACGATCGGGACCTCCAGCGCGCGGAAGTCCTCGTAGAGGCGCTCGTACTCGCGTACCCACTCCTCCGCGCCGGGGCCGTCCAGGTCCTTCGCCTCGTTGAGGTCCTGCCCCGCGCTGAAGGCGCGGTCGCCGGCGCCGGTGAGCACGACGGCCCGGATCGCGCGGTCGGCGTGGACGCGGCGGAGGGCGTCGGAGAGCTCGCTCTTGAGCGCGACGCTCAGCGCGTTCAGGACGTGCGGCCGGTTCAGGGTGACCACGGCGATGCGGCCGGTCCGCTCGAAGAGGATGTGCTGGTACATCGTCCCTCCTGTCAGGGTGGTCCCGGCGACGCGGGCGGCGACGCGGGCGGCGGGAGCCCGGCCAGCGCGGCCTGGACCAGCGCCGGCACGTCCGGGAGGATCGCGGCCACCCGGGCGCCCGCCGCCCGGAGCGCCGCGCTCTTCGCGGCCGCGGTGTCCCGGCCGCCGGTCACGATCGCCCCCGCGTGGCCCATCTTCCGGGCGGGCGGCGCGGCGTGCCCGGAGACGTACGCCACCACCGGCTTCCGCATGGTGCGGACGTACTCGGCCGCCAGCAGCTCGTCGGGGCCGCCGATCTCGCCGATCAGCACCACCGCGGCGGTCCCGGGGTCCGCCTCGAAGAGCGGGAGCACGTCCCGGAACGTCGTGCCGAGGATCGGGTCCCCGCCGAGACAGACCATCGTGCTCTG
>DASRDR010000007.1:0-4647 GCA_035652475.1 Candidatus Methylomirabilota bacterium
CTAGCCGGCGGTGAAGCCGCCGTCGATCACGAGCTCCGCCCCGGTCATGAACGACGACTCGTCGGAGGCCAGGAACAGCGCGGCGAACGCGATCTCACGGGGATGGGCGATCCGTCCGAGCGGGATGCTGGTCTCGAACTCCTTGCGCAGCGCCTCGTCGAGGTACGGCGCCTGGAGGGGGGTGTCCACGATCCCGGGGTGGATGATGTTGCAGCGGATCCGGTCCTTCGCGAACTGGATGGCCAGCGACTTCGTGAGCGAGATGAGCGCGCCCTTGGCCGACGTGTAGGCGTCCTGGGCGCGGGTGAAGCCGACCAGCGCGGACACCGACCCCACGTTCACGATCGAGCCCCCGCCGGCGCGCCGGAGGTGCGGGACGCCGTGCTTGGTCACCCAGAACACGGATTTCAAATTGATGGCCATCACGCGTTCCCACCACCCGTCGTCCGTCTCGAGGACCGAGCGGTCGCGGTCCTTCCAGAGCACGCCGGCGTTGTTGTAGAGCACGTGGAGGGCGCCGAAGCGGGCGACGGTCTCCTCGATCATCCGCCGCACGTCCGCCTCGACGGCGACGTCGCCGGTGACGGCGAGCGCCTGGCCTCCGGCCGACTCGATCAGGGCCACCGTCTCCTCGGCGGCCGCCTTGTTGACGTCCGCCACGCCGATCCGCGCGCCGTGACGCGCGAACAGCACCGCAGCCTCCCGTCCCATCCCCATGCCCGAGCCGGTGATGAACGCGGTCTTCCCCGCAAGCCGCGGCCCCAGCCCGGCCGAGTCCCTCGTCATGATGGTCCTCCCGCGCCGTGGAATGCCTGCGCCGACCGGGTCATCCTACCGTGTATCGGTGTCTCAGGGCACGCGAACCCGCAGCGCGCCCGGCCGCACCCGGACGGTCAGCGCCGATCCGCCCTGGCCGGGCTCGCCGTCCACGTGGAAGGCGAGCGGCGCCGGGCCGCGGATCTCGGCCACCGAGAAGGTCGCGGTGCGGACGCCGGCGGCCCGCGGCAGCGTGCCGCGGAAGAGGTGGCGAGCGGCGACCAGGGTCGCGAGCGGAGGGCGCGGGCCGACCACCACCAGATCGAGCCGGCCGTCGTCGGGCCGGGCCGCCGGCGCGATCACCGCACCGCCGCCGTACTGGCGCGCGTTCGCGCACACGACCAGGAGCGCCGGGCCGCGCCATGGCTCGCCGTCGTCGAGCCGGATGGCGTACTCGCCGGGCCGGTAGCGGAAGAGCTCCCGGACCGAGATCGCGACGTACGGCCAGCCTCCGCGCCGCCGGGGGCCCCGCTGGTCGTAGCACGCGGCGACGGTGGCGTCGAGGCCCAGGCCGGCCAGATTCACGAACAGCTGGCCGTCGACCTCGCCGGCGTCGATCGTCCGCTCCCGGCCGCCCAGGGCGACGTCCAGGGCCCGCGACGGGTCGCGGGGCAGGCCCAGCTCCCGCGCCAGCCCGTTGCCGGATCCGGCCGGGACGATCCCGAGCGACACCGCCCCGCCCACGCACGCGCGGGCGACCTCGTTGACCGTCCCGTCGCCGCCCCACGCGCACAGCAGCGAGGCGCCCCCGGCCACCGCCACCCGGGCCAGCTCGGCGGCGTGCCCGCGGCCCCGGGTCAGGTGCACCGCGCCGCGGATCCCGGCCCGCCCGAGCGCCCCGGCGGCGAGCGCGGCGCGGTCGCGGCCGTCCCGGGTCGCCGGCCGCCCGGCGACCGGGTTGACGATGATCACCGCCGAGCCGGACCGGCCGGCGCCGGCCGCCGGCGGCGGATCGACGGGCGCGGCGCGCGCGGCGGTCCCGCGCGGGATCAGAGGCGCTCGAAGCCGCGCAGCAGCTCCCAGTCCGTGACGGCCTGGTCGAACGCCTGCTGCTCGAGCCGCCCCGTGTGGAGATAGTGCTCCAGGACGGCGTCACCGAACGCCTCGCGGGCGACGCTCGACCGCTCGAGCTCGCCGAGCGCCTCGCGCAGGGTCTTGGGCACCTGCGGCAGGGCGGGATCCTCGTAGGCGTTCCCGTCGTAGATGCCGGGCGCCGGGAGCTTCTTCTGGATCCCGTGCAGGCCGGCGGCGATCGTCGCCGCGAAGGCGAGGTACGGGTTCGCGTCGGCGCCCGGGATCCGGTTCTCGACCCGGAAGCTCGCCCCCTCCCCGCAGAGCCGGAAGCCGCAGGTCCGGTTGTCCCACCCGGCGACGATGCGCGTCGGCGCGAACGAGCCCGCCTGGTACCGCTTGTAGGAGTTGACGTACGGCGCGTAGAAGTACGCGAACTCTCGGGCCATGGCCATCTGTCCGGCGAGCCAGTGCCCGAAGAGCGCCGACCCGTGGCGCCGGCCCTTCTCGAAGAAGAGGCTGCGCTTCCCGGTCCGGTCCCACAGGCTCGAGTGGAGGTGGAACGAGGACCCGGCGGCGCCCATGTCGTACTTCGCCATGAACGTGACCGAGACCCCCTGGGCGTGCGCGATCTCCTTGACGCCGTGCTTGTAGAGCGTGTGCCGGTCGGCCATCTCCACGGGCTCGGCGTACCGGAGGTTGATCTCCTCCTGGCCGCGGCCCCACTCCCCCTTCGAGAACTCCACCGGCACCGCCGCCGCCTCCATCGCGTTCCGGATCGCGCGGACCAGGCCCTCCTCCTTGGTGGTCTGGAGGATGTGGTAGTCCTCGAGGTACTGGGAAACCGGCGTCAGGCCGTGATAGCGCTTGGACCGCGCCTCGGTGAACGACTCCCGGAAGAGGTACAGCTCGAGCTCCGAGGCGACCATGACCCGGTAGCCCAGGCGCGCCGCCCGGGCGACCTGGGTCTGGAGGATCCGGCGCGGGCTCACCGCGATCGGCTCCCCGTCCTCGGTGTAGAGGTCGCAGAACACCAGCGCGGTCTTCGGGAGCCACGGGACCCGGCGGAGCGTCGAGAGGTCCGGGACCGCCTTCATGTCCTGGTAGCCCGTGTTCCAGGAGGCGAACCGGTACCCGGGGAGGGGCTCCATGTCCACGTCGACGGTGAGGAGGTACGCGCAGGCGTGTACGCCCTCGCTCGCGATGTGCTCGACGAAGTGCCGGCCGACGACCCGCTTGCCCATCAGGCGGCCCTGGACGTCGGGGAAGACCGTCAGGACCGTGTCGATGGCGTCCTGCTCGACCAGCGATGCCAGCTCCTTGAGGGCGAGATTGCCCGGCATGGCCCCCCTCGGTGCCTGGCGGCGCGGACGCCCGGGACGCGGGGCGGGCCGCCGGCGGCGCTTAGTAGGTGAACAGGTCTCCGCGCCGGTGCGCGAGCGCCGGCAGGGTCTTGCGGACGCGCTCGGCGTGGCCCAGGTCGACGTCGGCGACGACCACGCCCTCCCGGTACCCCGCCCGCGCGACCACCGTCCCCCACGGATCGACGATCATCGAGTTCCCGAAGCAGGCGTTCCCCGGCGGGTGCGAGCCGCACTGCGCGGCCGCCAGGACGTAGAGCTGGTTCTCGATCGCCCGGGCCCGCAGGAGCACCTCCCAGTGATCCTTCCCGGTCTCGAGCGTGAACGCGGCCGGCACGGTGACGAGCCGCGCGCCCCAGGCGGCCAGGCGGCGGTAGAGCTCGGGAAACCGCACGTCGTAGCAGATCGACAGCCCCACCGGCACCCCGGCCAGCGACGCCACCACCACCTCGTCGCCGGCGACCATCGTCGCCGACTCCTGGTACGTCCGGCCGTCGACCTCGACGTCGAAGAGGTGGAGCTTGCGATAGCGCGCCACGACCTCCCCGTCCGGGCTCATCACCACCGAGGTGTTGTGCAGCCGCTCGGATCCCTCGGTCGCCTCGAGGAACGAGCCGCCGACGAGCCAGAACCGGTAGCGGGCGCTCAGCCGGCCCAGGAACTCCGTCGTGTCGCCGGGGATCGGCTCGGCGACCTCGGCGTGGCGCTTGCGCGGCCCGAGGTACGTCCAGAGCTCCGGCAGGAGCACGAGGTCCGACCCCCACGCCGCCGCCTGCGCGACGAGCATCTCGGCGCGCTCCAGGTTCTCGGCCTTCTCGTCCTGGCTGTTCATCTGGATCAGCGCGACGCGCACCGCGTTTCCCTCCCCTGTCGGGCTCAAGCGATCGGGTCGGAGGTGGCCCCTCATCCTAGCGCAGTCGTGCGAGACGCCGCCACTCCGGCCGGGCGCGGGACGGCGGGCGACGGGCGCGCGCCGCCGGCGTTCGCCATGGCGATGTCCCCCGGCCCCCGCGGCGCGGCGGCGACCGGTCGCCGCCGCGGGCCGCTCGGCGCCCGACAGCAGGAGCCTCCCGAGCGGCAGGGCGCGATCACGCCGCCCCCCGGTGGCTCAGCGGGGCGAGAGCGGCACCGGCGGCAGGAGCAGGACGAGGAGCGCCAGGGCGAAGAGGCCCAGGGCCCGCCGGCGGCCGTCCAGCGGGGTGATGTCGTCCATCGTCGGGCCATGGTGGAATCCCATGACCCCGACGATCAGCGCCGCCCAGATGAGCCAGTTCACGCTGCCGAAGAGAAAGCCGAGCAGCACCAGCACCCCGACCGCCGCCTTGGAGATCAGCGCGTGCCGGCGGCCGAACAGGGCGTAGACGATGTGGCCCCCGTCGAGCTGCCCGGCCGGGATCAGGTTCAGCGCCGTCACGAAGAACCCGAACCACGCGGCGGTGGCGACGGGGTGGAGCGCGAT
>DASRDR010000008.1:0-2611 GCA_035652475.1 Candidatus Methylomirabilota bacterium
ACGGAGGCGGACGAGATCCGGATGCTCGACGGCCACGTGCTCCCGGCCGCGGGCGACCTGGCGACGATCCGGCCGGAGGTCGTGGTGTTCTCCTGCACGTCCGCCGCCGCCATCCGCGGGCGCGCCTACGAGGCGGGGCTCTGCGAGGAGATCGGGGCGATCGTCCAGGCGCCCGTCGTCAGCACGCTCCAGGCGGTCCGCGCCGAGCTCGAGCGAGCGGGCGCGCGCTCGCTCGCCCTCGTCACCCCGTACCCGGACGACCTCACCGCCGCGGTCCGCCGCGGCCTGGAGGCGGACGGCTTCGCGGTCCCCGTGGCCGCCGGTCTGGGCCTCCGCGACAGCCTCGCGATCGCCGCCGTCCCGCCCGGGAGCATCGCCCGGTTCGCGGTCGAGACGTTCCGGCGGAGCCCCGCCGACGCCGTCCTCGTGGCGTGCTGCACCTTCCGCGGCTTCGACGCCCGGAACGCGATCGCCCACGCGCTCGGCGTGCCGGTCGTCACCAGCAACCAGGCGGCGCTGGTCGAGGCCCTCCGGGTCCTCGGGCTCGAGGCCGCGCCCGGCGGCGCACCGCCCTGACGCGCCCGCCGCGTCAGGGGTGCTCGAAGCAGTAGTAGAGGTAGTCCAGGTCGCCGGGCGAGCGTCCCAGGCGCTCCAGGAAGACCCCGGTCTCCGCCCGGTGGGCGGTGCCGTGGTTGACCACGTGGATGATCGCCTGGGCGAGCACGATCTCGCGCGCGTTCCCCCGGAGGTCCGTGTAGCGGATCACCCGATCGGCGTCGGCGTCGGACAGCCCGCCGACGAACTCCCGGAGCGCCCGGTGGGTCTCCGCGAACGCCGCCGCCCCGCCATCGGGCGCCGGCTCGTCGACCCGCGGCGACGCGCCCTGCCAGCGGGCGAGCCAGATCCGCTGGGCGCCGAGGATGTGGCGGAGATTGGCCGCCAGGCTCCCGAAGTACGCCTCGCGCGGGCGCGCGAGCTCCTCGGCGGGAAGCCCCCGCATCGCGGCCAGCAGCCGCTCGTCCGCCCACTGGTTGTACGCGATCAGCCGCCGGAGCTGCCGGGCATCCGCCATCTCGACCTCCGCTCGTGGTCTCCGGGCGCCGCGCCCGGTGGCGCCCGCCCACGGCGGCGAGCGTACCACGCCCGCGGTTCGCGCGGCAGCGCGGCCGCGGGCTCCGGCGCCGATTCGCGGAGGAGCCGGACGCACTCGCGGGCGGACGCGGCGTGGCGGGGCGTGGCGCGCTGTGGCAGTATCTCGGCGATGAAGATCACCGCGGTGCGCACCATCCCGCTGCGCGGGGCCACTCACGACACCGGCTGGCCCGGCGGGACCCGGGCCGACGAGCAGATGAACACGCTGGTGGAGGTCCGCACGGACGAGGGCCTGACCGGGATCGGGAGCTGCTTCACGAGCCAGCCGCTCGTGGAGGCCGCGCTCCAGCTCCTGCGCCCGATGCTGATCGGCGAGACGGCGCTCGAGGCCGAGCGCGTCGCGGAGACGCTCCGCCAGTGCACGTTCTGGCAGGGCCGGGGCGGAGCGGTCGAGCACGCGATCAGCGGCGTCGACATCGCGCTGTGGGACCTGCAGGGCCGGGCGCTCGGCCAGCCCGTCTCGCGCCTGCTCGGCGGCAACTACCGGGATCGCGTCAAGCCGTATGCCTCGATCCTCTTCGACGAGCCGCCGGCGCTGCGGGACGCGCTCGTCCGGCAGGTCGCCCACGGGTTCCGCGCCATCAAGATGGGCTGGCGGCCGTTCGGGCGCGTGAGCCGGAAGCTCGACGAGCTCCTGGTCCGGACCGCCCGGGAGGCGGTCGGGGACGACGTCGAGCTCATGGTGGACGCGGGCGGGAGCGAGCAGTTCTGGCCGCACGGCGTGAGCTGGGCGCGGGAGACGGCCAGGATGCTCGGCGACTACGGCGTGGTCTGGTTCGAGGAGGCGCTCCGGCCGGACGACGTCGCGGGCTTCCGCGAGCTCCGCCAGAGCTCGCCGGTGCTGATCGCGACCGGGGAGGTGCTGACGCGGCGGCAGGCCTTCCAGCCGTTCCTCGTCGACCGCGCGGTGGACGTCATCCAGCCGGACGTCACGAAGTGCGGCGGCCTCTCCGAGGCGCGGCGCATCGGGTGGATGGCGCACGACCACGGCGTCCTGCTGGTCCCCCACGGGTGGAACACGGGCATCGGCGTGGCGGCCGACCTGGCGCTGACCGCCGCCCTGCCGGTCGCCCGCTGGGTCGAGTACCAGACCGGCGTCCCCTACATCGACGAGATCATCGACCCGCCGTTCCGGCTGGACCCGGAGGGCATGCTCCGGATCCCGACCGGCCCCGGCCTCGGCGTGCAGCTGAACCTCGACGCGCTGGCGAAGTACTCCCGGTGAGGGCTCCCGCCGCGCTCCTGGCGCTCGGCCTCCTGGTGGGCGGCGGCGGCTGCGCGCCGGCCGCACCGGCCGTCGCCGGCCGCGCGGGCCCGGCCACGCTCCTCCGGAGCGAGCTGCTCTTCGGACGGCTCCGTCCCGGGGGCGCGCTCGTCACCGACGCCGAGTGGCAGCGCTTCGTCGCCGAGCAGGTCACCCCCCGCTTCCCGGCCGGCTTCACGGTGCTGGACGCGACCG
>DASRDR010000009.1:0-5916 GCA_035652475.1 Candidatus Methylomirabilota bacterium
GGGACTGGTCGACACCCAGACCTCGCGGCTCATGCGCACCGGGGGCCGCGGGACGCCGAGATCCTCGCAGATGGCGTCGAGCAGCCGCATCTGCCCCTGGAGCCGGCCGATCGGCTGCCGCTGGGGCGCCATCATGATGCCGAGGCGGTGCTCGGCCGCGAACCGGAGGCTGTCCGGCGTCCGGGCGGCGATCCACGTGGGCGGGCACGGCCGCTGGAACGGCCGCGGGACGACGGTCACCTCGGGGAACTTGAAGTGGGTCCCCGAGTAGGCGAAGTCCGTCTCCGTCCACCCCCGGAGGATGATCTCGAGGGCTTCCTGCTGGCGGGCGGCGGCGAGCGGCTCCGTCATCCCGAGCCGCTCGTACTCGTACTTGAACCCGCCGCGGCCGAAGCCGACGTCCAGGCGGCCGCGGGTGAGATGGTCCGCCAGGGCGACCTGCCCCGCCACGAGGAGGGGGTCGTAGTAGGGAGTGATGACGACCGCGGTGCCGAGCCGCACGCGCCGGGTCCGGTGGGCGGCGTCCACCACGTTGATCAGCGGGGCCGGCGAGCAGAGCTGGTTCGTGAACTGGTGCTCGGGGAACCAGACCGTGTTCAGCCCCATCTGGTCGCAGAGCACGAGCTGCTCGAGCCCGTCGGCGTAGACCTGCTCGTAGGGCTCGCCGGCGTCCGTCCGCGTGTGGGTCAGGAAGTAGTCGAACTTCATCGTGCTCGGTCTCCCTTGAGGTGCGATGTCGCGAGCCCCGTCTCCGCGCCGAGGCGCGCGTGCGAGGGTCCGCCGGTGAGGTGCCGGCCCGGCACGGCGCTCAGCCTCGCGCGGCGGCCCGGAAGGACCGCGGCCGGCGCCGCTCGCCGGCCGTCGCCGTGCCCTCCGATCCGCTCGCCCTCAGATGGACCCGCCGAAGCTCGAGCCTGCCCGCCCGGGCATGCGCACGCATGGCCCGCTCCGCCCCCGCCGGATCGCCAGCGCGGATCGCGGTCACGATGCGCCGGTGCTCCGCCAGCACTCGGCGGAGCCGCCCGGGCTGGCTGATCGTGAGCGACACGAGCCGCTGGTAGGGCACCCGGAACTCGTTGAGGAGCAGCTCCAGGTGGAACCGCAGCTTGGCACTCCCCGAGCCCTGGTGGATGAGCTCGTGGAAGCGCTGGTTCGCCTCCACGACGCGGGGCAGGTCGACCGCGGCGGCCGCGCGTTCCAGGTCCTCCGTGACCTGGACCAGGGCCGCGAGCTCGGGGGGATCCGGGCGCGCCGCCAGGAGGCGAGCCGCGGCGCCCTCGAGGACCTCTTTCACCACGAGGGCGTCGAGGACCTCCTCGCCGGTCGCCTTGCGCACGTAGGTGCCGACGCGCGGGACGATGTCCACCAGCCGCTCGCGCTCGAGCTGCTTGAGCGCCTCGCGGACCGGCGTGCGGCTCACGTGGAACCGCTGCGCCAGCGCGGCCTCGGAGAGCGCCTCGCCCGGCTGGAGCAGCCCCGACACGATCGCGCGCCGGAGCGCGCTCGTCACCTGCGCGTGCACGCCGTCGGTGAGGACGGCATAGACGGGGTCGCCCGCGCCCGGCCGGCCGTCGCTCACCGGACGGCTTCGGGCCTCGACGTCACAACCGTCCGGTCACCCCGGGGACGATCTGCTGCGGACTGGCCGGTCGGGGGCATCTCCGCCAGTGGGCCGCGCGCGCCGGGCTCCCGCACCCAGTCGCACGGCTCCGCCACGTCGGCCGGCCACCCGGCGAGCGGAGCGCGGGGGTTCTCCGACCGGAGTTCAGGCGCTCGACTCGCCGCACCATGTACCATGCAAGGCACCGTAGGGCACACGGGCCGGCGGCGTCAAGGCCGGTCGAGCCGAGCCAGGAGTGGCCCCGGTCGCGGTCCGCCGCCGGCCGGCCACCAGACCCTGCCTCCGGCGCCGGCGAGCCCGCGCTGCCGCAGCAGCTCGACGCGACGTGGCAGGCGCACGTCAGCATCGGGATTGCGCCGTGGCCGGCTGATCCCCGAGCCGCCCGCGACGAGCACGATCCCTGCCTCGCGGACTTGCCGGTCACGCCGGAGACGGTGGTCAGGCTGCTCCGAATCCGCCGCGAGCGGCGGCGCGGGCGGCCGAGCGGGAGGCGGCTAGCGGCCGGGGTGGCGGCGCCGCCCGACCCGCGTCGCGACCGCCGTCAACCCCGCTCCGCGCCGGTCGCCGCGCCGGCGAAGAAGCCCGCCAGCAGCGCCGCCACGCGCTCCGGGGCCTCGATCAGGATGGCGTGCCGGAGGCCGGGCAGGACCTCGAGCCGCGAGCCGGGAATCCGGGCGCGCAGGAGGCGCGCCATCCGCGGGGTCGAGCCGATGTCGCCCTCGCCCGTCACGATGAGCGTCGGCGCGCGGACCCGCGCGGCCTCGTCGGCCAGGTCCGTCGTCGCGAGGACGCGGTACGCCGCCGCGTAGGCGCGCGGGTCGTTCTCCATGTTGCGGGCCGCGTACCGCTCGAGGAGCTCGGGGTTGGCCCGGCGGAACTCGTCCGAGAACCAGCGGGGGAGGGAGCGGCGGAAGTGCTCGCCGGGGATGCCGTGCTCGACGATCGCGAGCCGCTCGAGGACGCGGTGCCGCTCCTCCTCGGTGCGGCCGGCGGCGGCGCTGAGGAGGGCCAGCCGCGCGACCCGGTCGGGGACGTCCAGCGCCAGGCGGAGGGCGACGGTGGCCCCCAGCGAGTGGCCGGCGACGTGGCACCGGTCGACGGAGAGGTGATCCAGGAGCGCCCGCGCGTCCTCGGCGAAGAGGGCGGCCGAGTACGGGCCCGGTGGCTTCGACGACTCGCCGTGTCCGCGGAGATCGAAGCGGATCGTCGTGAACCGGCCTCCGAGCGCGGCGACGACGCCGTCCCAGGCCTCCCGCCGCGCGCCCACCCCGTGGATCAGGAGCAGGGGAGGCCCGGCGCCCTCGACGGCGTACGCCGTCACGACCCCCGCGCGCTCGAGCCGTGGCACGCCCTCATCATACGGTGGCCGTCATGGGCCGCGCGCCGGTCCCGGCCGCCTCTCGGGGGCGAATGCCGCGGCGGTGTGATGGGACGCCGGCCCGAGCGGCCGGCCATCTTCGTGGCGGCGGGAGGCGAGGCCCCCGGCGCGGGACGGAGGCGCGGAGCGCGATGCCGGAGCGATGGTCCGCGCGCTGCGGGCGCTGGGCCACGCCACGCTGCCGGAGGTCGTCGCGGCGCTCGAGCGCCACCCCCGACGCGGGTGGCTGGCCGTCGACTCCGGCGCACCTCCACGCGCTTCCCGACGACACGCCGGAGCTCGACCGGGGCGTGCTGGAGCTCTTCCGCCGACCCCGCGTCCGGGTGGTGGACTTCCCGCCGGCGACGCCCCGCGACGCGATCGACGACCCGGTCCGACCGTTCGCCGATGGGCGGCTCGACCGCGACCCGGGGGCCGTCGAGGTCGCCCGCGCCGCGTCGGCGGTCGCGTCCGGTCACGGCGCGCCGACGACCACCCCCGAGGGTTCGAAGCGGGACAGGACGGCCGGCCCGGCGGAGCCGCGGACTCGAGTCGCAGGCCGGGTGGTTCACGGCACCACGACGATCCCCGACGGCCGGAAGAGCGGCGGGCGCCGGTGGACGACGCCCACGGCGCCGTCCCGCGAGACCCCGTAGATCGCGTCGTTCAGGTCGACGACGACGGAGCCGCCGGCCGGGTCGAGCGTGACTGGATGCCCCGCGGCCCGGCGACGACCGGGGACCCGGCGAGGGGCCGGATGTTCCCGGCCGGGCTCTCGGCGGTGCTCGACTTCCCCGCCGTCCGACCATCGGCGCGCCGCGCCCCCCCGCGCCGACGCCCGGCGGGCGCCACCTCCGGCGCCCGGCCCCCGCGGGGCCCCGTCGGCTTGTCGGCCTGCCGCCGCTGCGCTACACTCCGCCCACGTCGACGGCGGCGCGCGCCCGGGCGGGGCGCCCGGGGGGACTCTCCACCCGGGGGATCCGCCACGGGCACGTCGCCGTCCCGCGCGCTCGGGCGATCTTCCGCGGCGATCGCTGGCTCGGGACTCACGATCGAACCACAGAGAGGGGGCAATCGACCATGCGGAACGCGGTGCGAATCCTGGTCGGGCTCGTGCTGGCCGCGGCGCTCGGGGCCGGCGGCCCGGCGTGGGCGCAGGACGTGGTGACGATCTACAGCGCCGACGGCCTCCGTGACGGCCAGCCGAACTGGTACCAGACGCAGTTCGACGCCTTCACGAAGGCGACCGGCATCAAGGTCCAGTACGTCGAGGGCGGCTCGGGCGTCGTGGTCCAGCGGGTCGCCAAGGAGAAGACCAACCCCCAGGCCGACGTGCTGGTGACGCTGCCGCCGTTCATCCAGAAGGCGAAGGCGGACGGGCTCCTGACCGCGTTCACCCCGGCCGGGGCGGAGCAGATCCCGGCCGCCAGCAAGGACCCGGCCGGCTTCTACCACGCGCTCGTCAACAACTACATGAACTTCATCTACAACGCCGCGGTGCTGCCGGCCCCGCCGGCCTCCTTCGAGGCGCTGCTCGACCCGAAGTTCAAGAACAAGATCCAGTACTCCACCCCCGGCCAGGCCGGCGACGGCACCGCGGTCATGCTGCTCACCCACGCGGTGTTCGGCGGCAAGGACGCCGGCTTCGAGTACCTGCGGAAGCTCCAGGCGAACAACCGCGGGCCCTCGTCGTCGACCGGCAAGCTGACGGCGCTGGTCAACAAGGGCGAGCTCTGGGTCGCCAACGGCGACATGCAGATGAACTTCTCCCAGATGGCCGCCAACCCGAACATCAGGATCTTCTGGCCCGCGGGCCCGGACGGCCAGCGCGCCACCTTCGCGCTGCCGTACTACGTCGGCCTCGTCCAGGGAGCGCCGCACGCCGCGGCCGGGAAGAAGCTGATCGAGTTCCTGCTCTCGAAGGAGGCGCAGTCCACCGTCAGCTCGATCGCGAAGGGGCTGCCCGTGCGCCAGGACATCCAGCCGACCGACGAGAACTACAAGCAGCTCCAGTCGATGCTCCAGGGCGTGAAGATCCTGACCCCGGACTGGGCCAAGGTGCTGAGCGACCTCGAGGCGGACGTCGCGCGCTGGCACGAGGTGACCGGCAGCTAGGGATGGGGGGCGCCGACCCGGGCCCCGGCGAGGCGGGTCGGGCCGCGGCGGCGGGGCCGGCCTCGCCGAACGGCGCTTCGGGGATCGAGTTCGACGACGTCACCGTGGCCTATCGCGGCCACGCGGTCCTCAGCGGCCTGACCCTCGCCGCGCCGCCGGGGGAGATCCTCGCCCTCATCGGACCGTCGGGGTCCGGCAAGACGACGGCCCTCCGGGCCGTCGCCGGCTTCGTGCGGCCGGCGCGGGGGCGGATCCGGATCGGCCAGCGCGACGTCACCGACCTCCCGCCGCCGGCGCGCGGGCTCGGCATGGTCGTCCAGAACTACGCCCTGTTCCCCCACATGCGGGTGGCGGAGAACGTCGCCTTCGGGCTGCGGGCGCGCGGCGCCCCCGAGGAGACCGTGCGCCAGCGGGTGCGGGCGTGCCTCGAGATGGTCGGGATGGTGGACTTCCTGGAGCGCTACCCGCGGGAGCTCAGCGGGGGCCAGCAGCAGCGGGTCGCCATCGCGCGCGCGCTGGCGATCCGGCCTCGCGTGCTGCTCCTCGACGAGCCCCTGTCGGCGCTGGACGCCCAGATCCGCCGGAGCATGGTGGAGGAGCTGGCCCGGCTCCACCACGAGCTCCCGGAGCTCACGGTGCTCTACGTCACGCACGACCAGGCGGAGGCGCTGACGCTCGCCCACCGGATCGCGATCCTGCGCGACGGCCGGCTGGTCGCCCACGGCGCCTCCCGCGAGCTCTACCGGTACCCGCCGAACCGCTTCGCGGCCGAGTTCCTGGGCCGCGCCAACCTGCTGCCGGTCGAGCTGGAGGCGCCGGGGAC
>DASRDR010000010.1:0-2742 GCA_035652475.1 Candidatus Methylomirabilota bacterium
GCCAGGTACTCCTCGCACGGGAAGCCGTTGATCGTCTTGCGGGTCCCCGTCCGCTCGACCTTGAACTCGCTCCGCGTGACGACCACGTCCGACGGCTCGCGCCGCTCGGGGCGCGGCGGCGGGCTGCCCGGGCTCCGCCGCTCCTGCTCGGTGCGGAGGGTCAGGGGCGCCTCGGTGTACGTCTGCTTCTCGGGGTCGAGGGTCCACACGAGCCCGCGGTCCAGCCGCGTGATCCGCACGCTGTCGCCGAGGCCGGCCATCCGCTGGATCGCCGACATGAACCCGCCCGTGAACTTGAACGACGACTCGTCCCGCCGGGCCACCGCCGAGGTCGTCTGTCGCGAGGTGCTCTCGAACGCGCCCAGGCCGCCCAGCCCCTCGCTGCGGGTGAACCGCTCGATCGCCACGTCGGCCCGACCCGGGGCGGCGAGCCCGAGCGCCAGCGCGGCGGCGATCGCGGTGGCGGCCACGCGGCGGCCGGTCTCGCGGGGCCGGTGCACCGCCCTCCGGGCCGGGCCCGGGACGGTCCCCCCGTTCCGGCCGAGCGACCCGGCGGGCGGCGTCTCGGCTGCGCCGTCCTCTCGCCCGGCGTGGCGGGCAGGCCGCCCCGCCGGAAGCCGGCTACCGGCGGTCGAGCGGGACATAGGTCGCCTCGCGGGGGCCGACGTACTCCGCGCGCGGGCGGATCAGGCGGTTGTTCCCCTGCTGCTCCAGGATGTGCGCGGTCCAGCCGGAGACGCGCGAGACGACGAAGATCGGCGTGTAGAGGTCCGGGTCGATCCCCATCGAGTAGTAGGTGGAGGCGGAGTAGAAGTCGACGTTGGCGTTCAGGCCCTTCTCGGCGTTGACCACCCGCTCCACGATGCGGGACATCTCGTACCACTTGAGCTCCCCGGCCTCCCGCCCGAGCTGCTCCGAGAGCTGCCGCAGGTGGGTCGCCCGCGGATCCTCGGTGTGGTACACGCGATGCCCGAAGCCCATGATCCGCTTCTTCTGAGCGAGGGCGTTCTTGATCCAGGTCTCCGCCCGGTCCACCTCGCCGATCTCGAGGAGCATCCGGATCACGCCCACGTTGGCGCCGCCGTGGAGCGGGCCCTTGAGGGCGCCGATGCCGGAGACGACGCCGGAGTACATGTCGGACAGGGTCGCCACCGTCACCCGGGCGGCGAACGTCGACGCGTTCAGCTCGTGATCGGCGTGGAGGATCAGCGCGGTGTCCATCGCCTTCGCGGCGAGCGGCGTCGGCTTGCGGCCGGAGAGCATGTAGAGCAGGTTCGCCGCGAGCGACAGCCGCGGGTTGGGCGGTACCGGTGCCTTCCCGCGCCGGAGGCGGCCCCACGCCGCCACGATGGTCGGCACCTGGGCCTGGATGCGGAGCGCCCGCCGGAGGTTCGCCTCCCGCGAGGCGTCGTCGCCCTCGATGTCGTAGAGCCCGAGCGCGGAGACGACCGTGCGCAGCACGTCCATCGGGTTCGCCCGGCGGGGCAGGCTCCGGAGGAGCGTCAGGATCTTGGGAGGCAGGCGGCGCTGGGTCGCCAGCGCCCGGCGCGTGCGCTCGAGCTCCGCGCGCGACGGGAGCGAGCCGTACCAGAGCAGGTAGGCCGTCTCCTCGAACGAGGAGTGCGCGACGAGGTCGTGGATGTCGTAGCCGCGGTAGAGGAGGCGCCCGCGATCGCCGTCGATGAAGCAGATCTCGGACGTCGACACCACCACATCTTCGAGTCCCTTGCCGGGCGTCGGAGTCGTCATCGGCCGCCCCCGTTGGCGCGATACGTTGCTGGAAACACGTGCGGCCCCGCAAGGGGGCCGCTCACCGGCGTCATTGTGGCACACGCGCCGGGCCCTCGCAACGGGTCGCGCGGGCCGCCGCGAGGCGCGCCCGGCGGCTCGGGGCCGCGGCCGCCTTCGACGACGGGCTGGCGTCGCCCGGCGATCCGGCGCGTGCGCCCCGCGCTCCCCGCCGGCGGGGACGGGACGCCCCGCCGCGACGGGCGCCGCCGGCGCGATCAGGTGGGCCGGGCCTGGGGGATCCCGTGCTTCCGCATCTTCGCGTACAGCGTCGGCCGGTGGAGGCCGAGGAGCCGCGCCGCCGCCTGCTTGTTCCACCGGGTCGACTCGAGCGCCGCGACGATGGCCTGGCGCTCGCGCGTCTCCAGGTTCAGCGTCTCCGGCGCGGCCGCGCGCGCGGCGTGGAGCTCGCGACGGAGGCGGCGGCGATCCAGCGCGTTGGCGAGCACGGTCAGCAGCCGCTCGCGCCCGAGATCGCCGGGCGGCTCGAGGAAATCCCACGCGCCGGCGTCGCGCGCCGCCAGGCCGTCGGCCCGGCCGCCCGGCGCGGTGACGACGACCAGCGGCAGATCGGGCCAGCGCTGCGCGATGTCGCCGACGAGGGTGAGCGCGCTCGGCTCGCGCAGCGCGAGGCTCACCAGCACCGCCTCGATCTCGCCGTCGCCGATCGCCTCAAGCGCGTGGGCGCCGGAGCCGGCGAGGCGGAGCGCGTACGGCGCGCCCTCGAGCGCCTGTCGGACAGGCGCCACCAGGGTCTGGTCGGGATCGATCAGGAGCACCCCGGACTGCGGCATGGCGGCTTGCTTGTATCGAATCGTAACATGGCCGGGGCCTGGCTGCGAGCCCGCGTCGAGGCCGGGTCCACCCGGGTCGGCCGACGAGCCGCGGCTCGCCGATTCCGGCGTGTCCCCCCCCGGGGCCGCGCCCGCCGCTTCCCGTGCGGGCGCCTCGCGC
>DASRDR010000011.1:0-4123 GCA_035652475.1 Candidatus Methylomirabilota bacterium
GCGTCCGTTCCCCGGCCCCACTGGACCAGGAGCGGCACGTGCACCAGCGCCCCGAACATCGCCGCCCCGGCGAAGAACGCCGCCGCCGAGCCGGCGGCGAACGGCAGGTCGGCAAGGAGGCCGAGCGGCAGCAAGGGATCCCCGGCGCGCCGCTCGACCCACACGAAGAGCCCGAGCCCGACCGCCGCGACGGCGCTCGCCGCGAGCCGCACCGCGAGGGCGGCGCCGCCCCCCGGACTGGCCGGGTCGAGGACCGCCAGCATGAGCGCCGTGACCCCGGCCAGGAACGTCCCGGCCCCCGCCAGGTCGAGCCGCCGCTCGCGGGCGCGGCGGCCGGTCTCGGTCAGGCGGCCGGCCGCCAGCGCCACCACGGCGGCGCCGAGCGGGAGGTTCAGGAGGAAGACCCAGCGCCAGCTCCAGTGATCGACGATGAACCCGCCCAGCAGCGGCCCCACGATGCTCGCCAGGCCCCACACGGCGGTGATCAGCCCCTGCATCCGGCCGCGCCGCGCTCCCGCGAACAGGTCCCCGAAGATGATCAGCGACAGGGCGAGGATCCCCCCCGCGCCGATCCCCTGGACCCCGCGGCCGACGATCATCACGAGCATCGAGCCGGCCGCGCCGGCCACGAACGAGCCGGTGCAGAAGACCAGGATGGCAGCGAGGAACGGCCCCCGCCGGCCGAGCCGGTCCGACACGGCCCCGAAGACCGGCATCACGACCGTCGAGGCCAGCATGTACGCCGAGAACACCCATGGGTAGAGGCGCGCCCCGCCGAGCGCGCCGATCACGGTCGGCATCGCCGTCCCGACGATGGTCGCGTCGAGGGCCGCCAGCAGCACGCCCAGCTGGACGGCCACGACGATCGGCCAGACGGGGCGAGGCGTGTCCACGAGCGGTCAGTATAGCGGCCGCCCCCGCCGCTTCAACGGCGGCCCCCGCGTTCGTCGCGTCCTTCCGGCCGGATGGCATATACTGGCGTGACGCTCTCACCCTGCGGAGGACGATGGACTTCACGCTGACGCCCGAGCAGGAGCGGTTCCGCGCCGAGGTGCGCGCGTGGCTCTCGGCGAACCTGCCGCCGGACTGGGCGACCCGCCCGGTCACCGACACGCCGCGGTCGGAGCTCCACGAGCTCGGGCGCCAGTGGCAGCGGAAGCTCCACGACGCCGGGCTGCTCGGGCTCACGTGGCCGCGGGAGTACGGGGGGCGAGGGCTCTCGTGGATGGAGGAGCTGATCCTCCACGAGGAGCTGGTCCGCCACCGCGCGCCGCCCCCGCTCAACGTCCTGGGCCTCGGGATGGCGGGCCCGACGATCATCGCCTACGGCACCGAGGCGCAGAAGCGGCGGTACCTCCGGAAGATCCTCACCGCGGAGGAGATCTGGTGCCAGGGCTACTCGGAGCCGAACGCCGGCTCGGACCTGGCGTCGCTCCAGACGCGCGCGATCCGGGACGGCGACCACTACGTGGTGACCGGGCAGAAGGTCTGGACGAGTCTCGCCCAGATCGCGGACTGGATGATGCTGCTGGCGCGGACCGATCCCGACGCGCCGAGGCACCGGGGGATCACGTACCTCCTCCTCGACATGCACGCGCCCGGCGTGACCGTCCGCCCGCTCCGCCAGATGACGGGCGACAGCGAGTTCAACGAGGTGTTCCTCGAGAGCGTGCGGGTGCCGGTCGAGAACGTCCTGGGGGCCGAGAACCAGGGCTGGCAGGTGGGGATCACCACGCTCATGTACGAGCGGCTGGCGCTCGGGTTCGGGCTCCAGGCTCGGTTCGAGATGGCGCTGGCCGCGACCGTGGACCTGGCCCGTCGCACCCGCCGGGACGGCCGGCCGGCGACCCAGCATCCGGTGCTGCGGCAGCGGCTCGCCCAGCTCGCGATCGACAACGCGGTGTTCAAGTACACCGCCCAGCGCGCGATCACGAAGCTCCTCCGGGGCGAGATGCCGGGGGCCGAGGCGTCGGCCGGGAAGATCTGGTGGTGCGAGCGCCACCAGGCGCTGCAGGACCTCGCCCAGGACCTGCTCGGCGTCTACGGCCAGCTGGGCCGCGGCACGCCGTGGGCGGTCGATGGCGGGAACTGGCAGTACACGTTCCTCCGCTCCCGCGCCAACTCGATCGAGGGCGGGACGACGGAGATCCAGCGCAACATCCTGGCCGAGCGCGTGCTCGGGCTCCCGAAGGACTGAGGCCGCCGTGGACTTCGGGTTCAGCCAGGAACAGGAGCTCCTGCGGCAGACCGCCCGGAGCTTCCTCGAGAAGGAGTGCCCGACCAGCTTCGTGCGCCGGATGATGGACGACCCGGCCGGCACGACGCCCGAGCTCTGGCGCCGGCTGGCCGAGCTCGGCTGGCTCGGCCTGATCTACCCGGAGGCGTGGGGCGGGAGCGGGCTCGGGCTGGTCGACCTCACCGTCGTCCTCGAGGAGATGGGGCGCGCCGTCATGCCGGGGCCCTTCTTCTCGACGGTGCTGCTCGGCGGGGCGGCGATCCTCGCCGCGGGGTCGGAGGCGCAGCGCGCCGCCTGGCTGCCCCGGATCGTCGCGGGCGAGGCGCGCACCACCCTGGCGCTCCTCGAGGAGAGCGCGCGGTGGGATGCGGGCGGCGTGACCCTGGCCGCGAAGCCCGCCCGCGGCGACCGGTTCGTGCTGTCCGGGACCAAGCTGTTCGTCCTCGATGGCCACACGGCCGACGTGCTGGTGGTCGCGGCGCGGACGGCGCGGGCGACCCGCGACGACCCCGACCACGGCGTCACGCTCTTCCTGGTCCCCGCCGACGCGCGGGGGGTCACGGCGACCCCGCTGCCGACCATGGACCAGACCCGGAAGCTCGCCGAGGTCACGCTGGCGCGCGTCGCGGTCGGCCCCGACGCCGTCCTGGGGCCCGTCCACCGCGGCTGGCCGCTGCTCGCCCGGGTCCTCGACCGGGCCGCGGTCGCCCTGTGCGCGGAGATGTGCGGCGGCGCCCAGCAGGTGCTCGACCTCTGCACGGCGTACGCGAAGGTCCGGGTCGCGTTCGGACGGCCGATCGGCGCCTATCAGGCGATCAAGCACCGGTGCGCCGACATGCTGGTCGCGATCGAGAACGCGAAGTCGATCACCTACTACGCGGCGTGGGCCGCCGACCAGGACGCGCCCGACGCCCCGCTGGCGGCGTCCATGGCCAAGGCGTACGTCTCGGATGCCGCCCGCAAGGTGGCCGGCGACGGCATCCAGATCCACGGCGGGATCGGGTTCACCTGGGAGCATGACCTCCACCTGTACTTCAAGCGCGCCAAGGGATCGGAGGTCACCTTCGGGGACGCGACGCTCCACCGCGAGCGCGTGGCCCGGCTGCTGGAGCTCTGAGCCGCCCTCCGCATGGTGCCCGCCCCCCGGCTGAAGCAGCGCCTCCTGCGCCAGGCCGTCCGCGCGAACCTGGACACGATCCGGGGGCGGCCGCTCCGCGCCCTCCGCACCCGCTCCCACCTCTGGCGGGCGCTGGAGCGCGGCGCCCTCCTGGCGCTGGTCCCCACGCTGGCCGTCCTGATCTTCCAGGTGGCGTCGCGGAGCGTCCCCGCGCCGGCGGCGGACCCGGCCCGGGCCGGGACCATGCTGGCCACGTTCCCGGCCCCCCGGGCGCTGGCGCCGGTCACGGCCGCGCTCGCGGTGCGTCGCATCGTCCTCGACCCGGGCCACGGCGGGCACGACTCGGGCGCGCGGGCCGCCGGCATCTGGGAGAAGGAGATCACGCTCGACGTCGCACGCGAGCTCCGGCGGCTGCTCCAGGCGGCGCGCTACGACGTCGTGCTGACCCGGGACGCCGACGCGTTCCTCTCGCTCCGGGAGCGGGCACAGCGCGCGAACGCCGAGCGCGCCGACCTCTTCGTCTCGGTGCACGTCAACTCGGTGCCCTCCCAGGACTGCCACGCCGTCGAGACGTACTACCTCGGGCCGGCCGACGATCCCCGGGCCGAGGCGCTCGCCGGCACCGAGAACCGCGAGTCCGGGTACCAGCTGGCCGATTTCCGCCGGCTCCTGGAGGGCGTCTACGTCCACGTCCGCCAGGCGGAGTCCCGCAAGCTCGCCCAGCAGATCCAGCACGAGCTGGTCGGCGTCCTCGGCAACACGAACCCGGC
>DASRDR010000012.1:0-12194 GCA_035652475.1 Candidatus Methylomirabilota bacterium
GGGTACAGGGTCGCCGTCGCGGCCCCCGGGACCAGCAGGGGGATGCCCAGGTAGAGCAGGAACAGCAGCGGCAGGAGGCCGGCCACCACGAAGCCGAAGGCGAACTTGGCCCGCGGGCTCCGTCCCCGCAGCACGAGGTCCTGCGGGCCCGGCCGGCGCTCAGCCAAGGTACCACCCCAGGAGGCGCGGGCCCCAGAGCGCGGCGACGAGCCCGCCGGCGGCGAGGAACGGCCCGAACGCCAGGTAGTCGCCGAAGCGCCGGAGCCCGGTCACCAGCAGCGCGACGGCCGCGACGCCGCCGAGCAGGATGCCGACGAAGGCCGCCACGAGCCCGCCGCCCGGGCCCAGGAAGGCGCCGATGAGGCCGGCCAGCTTGATGTCGCCGCCGCCGAGCCCCGTCCGGCCGAGGAGCCGGTGGCTCACCCAGGCCACCAGGAAGAACACCCCGCCCGTGACGAGGCAGCCGGCCACCGGGGCATCCAGCACCCCCAGGGCGCGCCAGGCGCCGGCCCGGTCGCCGGAAGCCATCAGGGCGGGCGCGACCAGGCCGACCTCGCGGCCGAGCAGCGCCCCCCACGTGGCCGCCCACAGCGTGTCCAGCCGGCGCCGCTCCACGGGGTCGACGACCTCGTCCTCCGGGTCGGGGTCCACGCGCGCCGCCGGGGCCGCGCCGGCGTCGCGGGACCGGCTCGCGATCGCGCCGAAGAGCAGCGCGCCCGCGAGCGCCCCCGCGCTCCCGCGCGAGAGCCCCTCCGGCGCGAGGACCAGCCCCGCGACGATGCCCGGCAGCGTGATCCGGTCGGGGATCCGGTGCGTCTCGGCGTCGGTGACCGTCACCGCCAGCAGGGCCAGCGCCAGGACGAAGCTCCGCAGGGCCGTCCAGGTGGGCCCGAGGGCCCAGAGGACGAGCACGGCCAGCCCGACCGCCAGCACCTCGACGACCAGGTAGCGCGGCGAGATCCGCCCCCGGCAGGCGCGGCAGCGCCCGCGGAGCGCCAGGAACGACACGATCGGGAGGTTGTCGATCGGCCGGATAGGGACGTGGCAGTGCGGGCACCGGGAGGCCGGCAGCACCACGCTCTCCCCGCGCGGCAGGCGCGAGATGCACACGTTCAGGAAGCTCCCCAGCAGCGCGGCGAGGATCACGCTCGTCGGCCACAGCCACTCGCCCGGCACCGCGAGCCCGCCCGCCATCATGCCGGCTCTCGCTCCCCGCTCGCCGTGTAGCGCTGGACGGCCCGGGCCAGGAGCTGGGGCCAGCGGCCCCGCTCCTGGAGCGCCGCGTACCCGTCGGGCGCCAGCAGCCGCTCGACCTCCTGGCGGGAGATCTCCCGCTCGCCGTCGCCCGCCACCAGGCAGACCTGGTCGAGCGCCGGGAACCGCTCCAGCACACGGATCGCGGACGCCACCGCGAGGGTCGCGGCGTCCGCCGGCAGCGGCTCCCGGGTGACGACCCGGAGCGTCCGGCCGGACAGCGTGACCGTCTCGAACCACGCCCTCATGCCGAGGCCTCCCCCGCCGGCGACTCGGCGAACATCTGCAGCATCCGCTCGAACGCGCGCGCCAGCCGCGCGTCGAACGTCCGGTCCGCCTCGTCGCGCACGAACGTGCGCACCTGCTCGACCGGGATGGCCTGCTTGTACGCGCGCCGGGAGGTCATGGCGTCGTAGACGTCCGCCAGGCACGCCAGCCGGCTCACGACGTGCTGCCGCCAGCCCTCGCGGACGAACGGGTAGCCCTGGCCATCGTAGCGCATGTGGTGCTCGAACGCGACGATCATCGGGAGCCGGTTCGAGCTCGGCAGGCGCGACAGGAGGTCCGCCCCCAGCGCCGGGTGCCGCCGCATGATGCGCCACTCCTCGGGGTCGAGGAGCCCGGGCTTCCGGAGCACCTCGAGGGGAATGGCGATCTTGCCCATGTCGTGGAGCATGCCGGCCATCCCGAGCTCCCGGACCACGTCGTGCGGGAGCCCGAGGGCCAGGCCGAGCCCCATCGAGATCACGGCCACGTTCACCGAGTGGTAGAGCGTGTACTCGTCGTAGGACTTGATGCTGGCGAGCCGCACGACCAGGCCGGGCGTCTGGAGCATCTGCTCGAGCATCGTGGACGTGTAGACCCGGAGCGTGCCGACCTGCTCGAGGTTCGGCGCCTGGCGGGCGCGGATCGTCGACTCGACGTCCCGCAGGACCTCGATCGAGCCGTGGTACGCGCGCCGGGCCACGCTCTCCCCGGTCTGGCGGTCGGGCTGGCTCGGCGGCGCCAGGTGCAGGTGCGCCAGCCGCTTCCGCGCGCTCCACTCGGCGGGCGAGGCGCCGACGCCCTCGGTCAGGGCCTCCAGCAGGGCGTCGATCTCCCGCTCGGTGACCCCCCGCGTGAAGGTGATCCCGCCGATGCCGCGCTCGAACTGGCAGACCTCGAGGAACCGGCGGTGGAGCAGGCTCTCCCGGGGCATGATCCGGTCGTTCGCCACCAGGAGGTCGCCCATGAACCGGTAGCTCAGCCGCCCGTGGCCGCCCAGGTAGGCGGTGAGCGCCTCGAACAGGACCCGCTTGGCCCGGTGCGTCTGCGGGTGGTTCGGCAGGTAGAGGCCGGCCGCCCGGAGCATGCCGTGCAGGTAGGTGAAGACCAGCTGGGGTCCCGACGCGGGGGCGCTACTCATCGTCGGTGTCCGCGGCCGTGACGGGCTTCCGGAGGGCGGCCGCCGCCGCCGCGCGGAGCTGCCGCTCCACCCGCTGCCAGGGCCAGAGCCGCCGGCGCGCCATCGCCTCCAGGGCGCTCCGCGCCGCCTCGCTCTGGATCGCGGCCAGGGCCTCGATCGCCTCGCGCCGCGTCTCCGGGTCGGTCACGCCGTTCCGACCCGTCGCGACGGCCTGCAGCGGCAGCACGGCCGCGTCGCTCCGGAGCGCCCCGAGCGCCCGCAGCGTCTCCAGGCGCACCGCCGGGTCGGAGTCCTCGACCATCTCGACCAGGTGCGGGAGCGTGTCCTCGGGCGAGAGCGCCGCCAGCACGCGCATGGTCTCGATCCGGACGCGCGGGTGCGCATGACCGAGGAGCGACACCAGCGACGGGCCGACCTGTCCGGCGCCGATCTTCCCCAGCACGTGCACGGCGTTGCGGACGACGTACCAGCGCCGGTCCTCCAGCCACTGGAGCAGGACCGGCACCGCCGGGGGCCCGATCTTCGCCAGGACCTGGCACATCCGCGCCCGCATCTGCCGGTCGCCCTCGTCCGCCAGCATCGCGGTGAACTCCTGGATGGCGTCGCGCGGCAGGAGCGCCAGGTACTCGGCGACCGCGGCGAGCTGCTGGTCGGTGCTCGGCTGCCGCAGGACGCCCGCGACGAGGGCCACGTGCGTGCGGCCGGCCAGCCGCTGCTGGAGCAGGGCGAGGTGGCGGGCCCGCTCCCGGGCGCTGACGCCGCCGACGTGCACCGAGCTGCCGAGCGTCGCCAGGACGCGGACCGCGATGTCCAGCCGGGTCCGCGCCAGCGCCTCGCCGACGATCTCCTCGATGGCGTCCAGGGTGGAGCTCGTGAACTCGTCGGAGTCGGGCTGGAACAGGAGCGCCAGCAGGATGTCCGCGCTCCGGTCGAGGAGCACCTCGGGCGCGCAGGCGGCCAGGATCTCCTCCCGGAGCTCGACCAGGACGGGGTCGTTGGCCGGGATCGCCTCCCGCGCCGGGCGCAGCTCCGGCTCGTGGTCGATCCGGACCGCGGCCGTGATGGACTCGATCAGCCGCCGGCGCTTGCTCTCCTCCCAGGGGAACTCCAGGAGCTCGGAGTTCAGCGCCAGCAGCGCCTCGTGCGGGACCAGCTGGGCGACGTGCCGGAGCTCGTTCTCGGTGAGCTGGCTCAGGAGGTTCAGCGCGAGCACGTCCTGGCCGGCCCGGGGGATCAGGTGCTCGGTGAACACGGCCCGGAGGAGCGGCTCGGGGAGCGCGAGCAGCGACTCCACCAGCGTGCGCGTCCGCACCTCGCGGTCGCTGGTCCGCTCGGCGGCGTCGTGCAGCATCAGCAGGAGCCGGTAGAGGTGGGCCGCGTCGCCCTTCGCGACGTCCGTCAGCCAGGCGGCCAGGCCCGCGCGGTCGTAGCCCAGGTCGGCCAGCCGCGCCTCGGTGAGCTCGAGCAGCGTGTCGACGAAGAGGTCGACCGGGTCGCGACCGGTCTGGAGCGCGTGGCGGGTCGCCTCGTCCGAGTCGAGGACCTCGGGCTGGGCGCCGCCGGGCGCGGTGACCCGGACGTGGCTCACGCCGTAGCCGGCGAGGAACGCCGCCGCGCCGCCGAGCTGCCCGAGCTCCTCCCCCGGGGTGTTCAGGAGCTCCAGGAACTTCTGGAGCTCCCAGTCCCGGACCGCGGGATCGATCTCCATCCCGCGGATCCCGCGCGTCTCCAGGTCGAACCGGAACGTCTCCAGCGCCGGGTCGTCGGTCACCACGTCCGGGCCCGCCCACACGAAGCGGTCGGACTCGATCCGGACCGGGAAGCAGAGGCCCTGCTCGAAGAAGCCCTCCAGCGAGGTGTGCAGGCGGTGCACCCAGCCGGCGGCCATCTCGCTCGCCGGCGGGTAGAGCGTCAGCGACCGGCGGGCGGCCATCAGGGCCCGCAGGAAGAGGACCAGGACGCGCTCGCTGCCGGGAGCCGCCTCGCCTCGCGGCGCCTCGGGCAGCGCCGTCGCGGCCGACCCCGGCCGCCCCGGCGTCCCGCCCGCGAGGAGGCCGCCCGGGCGGGGCTCCTCGGGACGCCCCGCGCGCAGCGTCGTGGACGCGCGCTCCCCGGCCCTCATCGCGGCACCGGAGGACGGCTCGGGGCCGGGCCCGACGCGACCGTGACCATCCGCACGGCGCCGTCCGGGGCCGGCCCCGCCGCCTGGGCCGGGCCGGCCTCGCGCGCCTCCAGCCCGAGCCGCGCCAGCACGGACCGGTTGGCCTCGGAGTCGCGCACGAACACGGCGGCGTCCCGGGCGGTGAAGACCAGGCGCCACCGGCCCGAGAGCCGGGCGAGCTCGGCGAGCGTGGAGCCGGGCACGGCCAGGAGCGTCTGGACGTCCCAGCGGTCCAGCACCGCGGCCCAGCGGGCCCCCCCGTGGACGACCTCGACGAAGTCGCCGAGCACGGCGCGAGGATGCGCGAACGGCTGGGCGCCGACGAACATCCGGTAGTCGGGCGAGAGCCGCCACAGCTCGTACCCGCCCCACGCCCCCACGCTGAAGAGCGGGGCCGGGAGCCGCTCCGCCCTGATGAACGCCACCGTGCGGGCCGGGTAGCGCCCCTCGTCCAGGTCGACCTGCCACGGCGTCAGCCCGACGCGGACCGTGGCCGCCCAGTACACCGCGACCCCGAGCCCGATCGCCAGCACCGCGCCCGCGACCGGCGCCCGCGACGAGGCGAGCGCGCCCCCGATCGAGGGCAGGCCGCGCCGGATCGCCTCCCGCAGGCGCCCGCCGCGGACCGCCGCCGGCGCGGCGAGCGCCGTCTCCAGCGCGCCGGCGAGCGCCGGCGCGGCGGCGATCGCGAACAGCGGGATGTGGCGCATCGAGGCGAGGGCGAGGTGCGCGAACACGAGGGTCAGCCCCACGTCGACGGCGGTCAGCCGCCGGCGCCCCCGGGCGAACGCCGGGAACAGGAGCAGCAGGAGCAGCTCGAACCCCCGGAACCCCGGATGGTGGAAGTTCGGCCCGAACCATTCCGCCGTGGCCGCCATGAGCGGCACGTCGCGCCCGGCGAGCCAGGCCGTCGCGAGCGTTCGCGGCCCGAACGGCGTGGCCAGGGCGGC
Source organism: Candidatus Methylomirabilota bacterium (assembly GCA_035652475.1). Taxonomy (GTDB): domain Bacteria; phylum Methylomirabilota; class Methylomirabilia; order Rokubacteriales; family DASRDR01; genus DASRDR01. The sequence continues at coordinate 5,771 of DASRDR010000012.1, forward strand.
CAGCCCGGCGCCGGCGGCGACGGCCGCGCCCAGCGCCAGGACGCGCGCCCCCTCCCGCCGCCGCGCGGGATCGGCGAGCCGCGGGAGCGCGGAGCCGGCCACCGTCACCGCGATCACCGGACCGGCGGCGAGGAATCCCGGGTCGAGGTTGGCCCAGAGCGCCGCCAGCGCGGGCACGAGCGCGAGCGAGCGGGGCCGCCGCTCCCACCCGGGGCGGAGGAGCCAGAGGAGGGCCGCCAGCCCGAAATACGTGAACAGGGCCGGCCGGACCTGCCAGAACTCGCTCCCGGCCCACGCGGCCAGCAGCACGGTCGCCGCGCCGGCGAGCGCGCCCACGCCGCGGGCGCGCGCCGTCAGGAGCACCAGGCCGAAGGTCCCGGTGAGCACGGCCGCCTTGAGGGCCAGCAGGGCGGTCCGCCCGCCCCGGTGCCAGAGGAGGGCGAGCAGCGCCTGCGCGGCCCACGCCGGGTCGGCCGCGCTCGCCGGGGCGGTGTAGCTGTCCGGCTCCGCATGCGCCACGCCGGCCGCCAGGATCCGCTCGCCGCCGGCCAGCGCCGGCCAGAATCCCGACCGGGTCGGCGTGGCGAGCGCGAGCGTGGCGACCGCGGCCAGCGTGGCGAGCGTGAGCCCGGCCCCGAGCGCCCGGTCCCGGCTCATCCGCGCTTCTCCGGCGGCCGGAGGACGGTGGCCACGCTGTCCTCGTGCAGGACCGTCCAGCCGTCCGCGCGCAGGGCGCGCGCCAGCGGGGACGCGGTGTCGAGGAGCGCCAGCGTCGGGTCGAGCCGCGCGACAACCTCCCGCCAGCCGGGCCGGAGCTCGGTCACCGTGACGTGCTGGAGGAACCGGGCGGGCCCGTACACGGCCATCCTCCCGTCGATCGAGACCCGGTAGGCGGGGTAGAGGTGCCAGATGAGGTAGCCGCCCCACCCGTACTCGTTCAGCAGCGTCCCCGACCCGCCGCTCCGATCCAGGAACCGCACGGCCTCGGCCGGGAACGGCCCGGCCGTCCCGAAGCCGGGGGCGAGCGCGCGCCCCACCTGCCCCGGGCTCCACGACCCGACCGACAGGGCGCAGGCGACGGCGACCGCGACCGCGAGCCCCGCCCCGGCGGCCAGCCTTCCGGCCACGGTGCGAGGGCGCCACCCGGGGCGCCAGTCCGCCAGGACGCGGCCGAGGACCGGCGTCGCGGCGATGACGAAGATCGGCGTGTTCCGGGTGGACTGGAGCGCGAGGTGGACCAGCGGCGCCAGGACCACCAGCTCCCGCCAGGCGACGCGACGCTCGGTCCGGAGGGACACGAGCAGGACGGCCAGGAACATCGCCTCCAGCAGCATGACCTGCGGGGCGCTGAACGCGGGCGACGCCCACTCGATGATCGCCTCCTTCCCGACCCGGTCCGACATGACCGCGAGCGGGAACAGGAGGGCCCGGTAGTGGAACGGGTTCAGGAGCGAGGCCGCCAGCGTGGCGAGGGCCGTCCCGGCCAGCATCCCGGTCCGGCGCAGCGCCGCGCGGTCGCCGTCCCAGAACCAGCCGGCCAGCTCCCCGGCCGCCGCCAGCACGATCAGCGCCGGGCCGATCAGGAAGCCCCCGTGGACGTTCACCCACACCACGGCGAGCGGCGGCAGCCACCGGAGTCCGCGGGTGCGGCCGCGGGCGGCGCCGGCGAGCACGGCGGCGAACACGGCCAGGAGGAGGTAGGTCGCCAGCTGCGGGCGGGGGGACCAGAAGCCCCGCGTGGCGAGGGCGCCGACGACCACGATCCCGAGCGCCGGGCCCACCCCCAGCCCCTCCCGCCGCAGGGTCCCGTACAGGACCGCGAAGGTCGCCAGGGCGAGCAGCCCCTGGAGCCAGACGACCCCGGCGAGCCCCGCGACCGCATGGACGCCGTAGAGCAGGAGCTCGAACCCCCAGGCGTGGTTCAGCCACTCCGCGCCGGCGGCGGTCGCCGAGAACGGGTCGGCGGTCGGGAACGTCCGCGTCTCGACCACGTACCGGCCGCCGCGGAGGAGCCACCAGAAGTCGGGGTCCTCGATCGGCTGGAGGTTCGCGATCCCGATCGCGACCAGCACCAGGACCGGCACCACCGACGCGAGTCGGCGAACCGCCGGGCGGACGGCGGCCGCCGAGGATGCGGCCACGGCCGGGCGCCCGGCCACCGGCGGCGGCGCCGGCACGGGCTCGAGCGCGAGCAGCTCGCTCATGCGCGGGGTTCCGGCGCGCGCGGCGGGCGCGCGCGGACCCGGTCAGACCGTGCCGTAGACGATGAGCCAGGGGAACGCCCCGGTCCGGACGCGGACCGAGAGCTCCCGGCTGCAGAACGCGGTGAAGGTCGCGGCGCTCCAGTGCTGGCGATGGTCCGTCGGGTCGCCGAAGCGGGTGAGGTTCTTGCCCCGGAGCGCGTTGCCGAGCCGGAAGAAGGGCTCATGGGGCACGCTCACGAGACAGCCCTGCCGCGCCACCCGGCGGAGCTCGGCGAGCGCGCGGGCGGGGTCCGGCAGGTGCTCCAGCACCTCGAGGCACACCACGAGATCGAAGCACCGCCCCCCGAACGGCAGCTCGCATGCGTCCCCCCTCACCAGCGTGGCCCCGGGACAGCGCGCCCGCGCCCCCGCCAGCGCCCCCTCGTCCAGCTCCAGGCCCTCGAGGCGCGCGTCCGGCAGCCGCGCGCCCAGGTACTCCAGCACGATACCCTCGCCGCAGCCCACCTCGAGCACGCGGCGAGGGCGTTGCGCGACCGCGAGGTCTCCCACCTGCCGCAGGAACCGCGCGACCAGGTGTCGGACCACCGGGTTCCGCGACCGGTACTTCGCCTCGTTGTCGCTCCGCGCGCCGCCTCCGCTCACTCCAGGCGGGACCGGATCGACACGTCGTCGACCGCCCGGGTCTGGAAGCTCAGCACGAGCTCGCTCAGGAGCCCGACCGCGAAGAACTGGACGCCGACCAGCATGCTCAGCACGCCGAACGCGAGGAGCGGCCGCGTCCCGATCGGGTGGACGCCCGAGAGCCACAGCCCCGTCAGGTACGCGTTCGCGCCGAAGCCCACCGTCCAGGCCAGGAGCCCGAGCCCCCCGAACAGGTGGAGCGGCCGGCGGGTGTAGCGGGTCAGGAACAGGACGGTCAGCAGGTCCAGGAACCCGCGCCAGACCCGCGCCGAGCCGAACTTCGAGCGGCCGAACTGGCGCGCCCGGTGATGCACCGGCACCTCGGTCACCAGGAAGCCGCGCCACGCGGCCAGCGCCGGGATGAACCGGTGGAGCTCCCCGTAGAGCCGGATCTCCTGCACGACCTCCCGCCGGTAGACCTTGTACCCGGAGTTGAAGTCGTGGAGCGCGAGCCCGGTCACCCGGCCGGTGACCCAGTTGAAGACGCGCGAGAGCCAGGTCTTCGAGGGCGGGTCCTGGCGGCGGGCCTTCCAGCCGGACACCAGGTCGAACCCCTCCTCGAGCCGCGCGACGAGCTTCGGCAGCTCGGCGGGGTCGTCCTGGAGGTCGGCGTCGAGCGTCACGATCAGGTCGCCCCGGGCCTCCCGGAACCCGACCGCCAGCGCGGCCGCCTTGCCGAAGTTCCGCCGGAGCTGGATCCCCCGGACGCGGTCGTCCGCGCGGTGGAGCTTCTGGATGCGGTCGAAGGAGCCGTCGCGGCTCCCGTCGTCGACGAAGATGATCTCGTACGGGCGGCCGAGGCGCTCGAGCGCCCCGGTCAGCTCGCGGTGGAGGACGCCCAGGCTCTCCACCTCGTCGAGGACCGGCACCACCACCGAGACCTCGATCCGAGCCACAGGCGTCCTCCCCCGCTCGCGTGCCGCCGTGTTACGGGCAGTTCCCGACGGTCGCCGAGTAGTTGACCTTGCCGTTGCTGGTGATGTAGGACGGCGTCCCGCAGTAGAACGTCGGGCTCACCGGCGACACCAGCGTGTTCACCGCGGCCTTGCTGACCGGGAACGTGCCGTTGTTCTTGCCGTAGTAGATGGCGATGGCCGACCGCATCGAGGCCACGTTGCCCTGGTCGGCGGCCAGCTTGGCCTTCTTCTGGATGTCCTGATAGAGCGTGATCGCGATCGCGGCGATGATCGCGATGATCGCGACCACCACCATGAGCTCGACGAGCGTCAAGCCCTTCTGGCCCCGGAGCTGCCTCGACATCTGTGTGCCTCCTCCTGTGGGTTAAGGTGCACTGCGACGGTAGTGGGACCCGCCCCCGCGAGTTCGCCAGGAAGCGAGCAATTCCGGTGCCGGCCGGAAACCGCTCCTTCAGGCCGCCGCACGGCCCCGAACGCCGCAAGAAAGGCGAGATCCCGTCATCCGGAGCCGCCCGTCTCGGGGTCCAAGTCCCCAGGGCTGCGGCCGGAAACCCCGCCTGTCAACTTCGGCGCGCCTCCGCCCGCAAATTGTCACTGCCGGGGCTCCTCCGGGGCCTCGCCGGCGCTCCCGCGCTCCACCATCCCGTACTTCTGGAGCCGGTAGCGGAACGACCGGAACCCGGTGCCGAGCAGCTGGGCGGCCCGGGTCTGGACGCCGTCGGCGCGCTCCAGCGCCCGGCGGATCAGGTCGCGCTCGATCTGCTCCATGACCCGGTCGAGGTCGATCCCCTCCGGGGGGAGGTCGACCTGGAACGGCTCGGGCGCCCGCGGCCGGCGCATCGGCTCCGGCATGCTCTCGGGCCGGATCACCGGCCCCGGCTCGAGCGTCACCGCGCGCTCGATCACGTTCTCGAGCTCCCGGATGTTCCCCGGCCACGCGTACGCCTCGAGGCAGGCCAGCGCCTCCGGCGAGAGGACCTTCGCCGGCGCCCCCGCCAGCTCGGTGAACTTCTGGAGGAAGTGGTTGGCGAGCAGCGGGATGTCCTCCCGCCGCTCCCGGAGCGGCGGGAGCGCGACCGAGATCACGTTCAGGCGGTAGAAGAGGTCCTCCCGGAACGTGCCGCGGGCCATCGCCTGCTCGAGGTCGCGGTTGGTCGCCGCGATGATGCGCACGTCGACCCGGAGCGGCTTGGTGCCGCCGACCGGGCGGATCTCGCGGTCCTCCAGGACGCGCAGGAGCTTCGCCTGGAGGTGGGTCGACATCTCGCTGATCTCGTCGAGGAGCATCGTCCCGCCGTCCGCCGTCTCGAACAGGCCCTGCTTGTTCGCGATGGCGCCGGTGAACGCGCCCCGGAGATGGCCGAACAGCTCCGACTCCATGAGCTCGGACGGGATCGCGGCGCAGTTGACTGCGACGAACGGGCCGCCCTTGCGGCTCGAGTTGAAGTGGATCGTCTTGGCGAGGAGCGTCTTGCCCGTGCCGCTCTCGCCGGTCAGCAGGACGGTGGCCCGGGACTCCGCCAGGCGGCTGATGGTGGCGAAGAGCTCCTGGACCCTGGGGCTCTTGCCGACCATGTTGCCGAGGGTGTAGCGGAGCTCCACCTCCCGCCGGAGCCGCTGGTTCTCCCACCGGAGCCGCCGCTCCTCCAGCGCCTTGCGGACGACCAGCTTCAGCTCGTCCAGCTTGAACGGCTTGATCAGGTAGTCGTACGCCCCCTCCTTGAGCGCCTGGATGGCGGTCTCGGTGGTCGCGAACGCGGTGACGATCACGACCGAGACCGCCTCGCTGAGCTCCTTGAGGCGCCGGAGGGTCTCCAGGCCGTCCATGTCCGGCATCTTGAGATCGACCAGGGCCAGGTCCGCCGGCGTCTCCGCCATCGCCCGGAGCGCCTCCTGCCCCGACGCGGCGGCCACCACGTCGTAGCCGTCCCGGGCCAGCGTGATGCTGAGGAACTCCCGCAGGCTCTGGTCGTCGTCGACGACGAGCACGCGCTCGACCATCCTCACACCTCGCCGATCGGGAGCAGGAGCGTGAACCGGCTCCCGGCGCCCGGCTGGCTCTCCACGCGGATCTCCCCGCCGTGGTCCTCGACGATCCGGTGGACGATGGACAGGCCGAGCCCGGTGCCCCTGGTCTTGGTGGTGTAGAACGGCTCGAAGACGTGGGGCAGGGCCGCCTCGCCGATCCCGATCCCGGTGTCCTCGACCACCACCTCCGCGACCGGGGGACCGCCCGCCGGGGCCGGCGCCCGGACGCCGACGCGCAGCTCGCCCCCGTCCGGCATCGCCTGGACCGCGTTCAGGCAGAGGTTCCAGAGCGCCTGCCGCATCTGGGAGGGATCGACCTGCGCCTTGATCGTCGCCTCGCGGTCGGGGCGGGCGATCCGGACGCGCGGCGCTCCCTGCTGGTGCTCGAGCATCAGCAGGATCTCGTCGGCCAGCGCGCCGAGGTCGGTGGGCACCCGGACCAGCCGCGGCGGTCGCGAGAACTGGAGGAACTCGTGGATGATCGCGTCCAGCCGGTCGGACTCCCGCAGCACGATGTCCATGAGCCGCCGGTCGTCGTCCCGGGGCTCGAGGCTCTCCCGCAGCACCTCGACCGAGCCCCGGATCGCGCCGATC
>DASRDR010000013.1:0-31837 GCA_035652475.1 Candidatus Methylomirabilota bacterium
CGGCCAGGTGAAGAAGGCGGCCCGGTCGGTCCTCCGCGCCCGGCGGGCGGTGCTGTACGTGGGCGGCGGCGTGATCGCGGCGGACGGCGCGGCCGAGCTCCTGGAGCTGGCGGAGCTGACCCGGATCCCGGTCACCACGACTCTCATGGCGCTGGGGGCGTTCCCGTCCGATCACGCGCTCTCGCTCGGCATGCTGGGGATGCACGGCGGCTACGCCGCGAACATGGCAGTGTACAACTCGGATTGCCTGATCGCGGTCGGGGCCCGGTTCGACGACCGCGTCACCGGGAAGGTCGAGCAGTTCGCCCCGCAGGCCGAGATCATCCACGTGGACATCGATCCCTCCTCCATCTCCAAGAACATCAAGGTCCACATCCCGATCGTCGGCGACGCGCGCCGCGTGCTCGCGCGCCTGATCGAGGCGCTCCGCGAGGAGGGGGCCGGCCAGTCCCAGTCGGCCATCCGGGAGGCCCGGGAGCAGTGGCTCCGCCAGATCGCCCAGTGGCAGCAGAAGCACCCGTTCCGCTACGACTGGGACGACGAGCTGATCAAGCCCCAGTACGTGGTGGAGGAGATCGCGCACCTCACCCGGGGCGAGGCCGTCATCGTGACCGGCGTCGGGCAGCACCAGATGTGGGCCGCGCAGTTCTCCCGGTTCCGCCACCCCCGCCACTGGCTGACCTCGGGCGGGCTCGGGACCATGGGCTACGGCCTCCCGGCGGCCATCGGGGCCCAGGTGGCCCGGCCGGACCGGCTGGTCGTGCTGGTCGATGGGGACGGCAGCTTCGTCATGAACTCCCAGGAGCTGGCGACCGTCGTCGAGAACCAGCTCCCGGTGAAGGTGGTCATCGTCAACAACGGCGGCCACGGGATGGTCCGGCAGTGGCAGGACGTCATCTACGGCGGCCGCTTCCAGTCCATCGACCTCTCGGCGAGCCCGGACTTCGTCAAGCTGGCCGAGGCGTACGGCGCGGTGGGGATCCGGGCATCCAAGCCGAACGAGGTCGTGCCCGCGCTCGAGCGGGCGTTCGCGGAGCCCGGCCCGGTCGTGGTCGACGTGATGGTGGACAGGGACGAGCTCTGCTTCCCGATGGTCCCGGCCGGCGGCGCCAACAAGGACATGATCCTCGAGCGGCCGAACAAGGACGTGAAGGCGAAGGCCGCCAAGGTCCAGACGGGCTTCTAGCGGGGGGGTCGGGTGCAGAACGGGCAGGGCATCCGCAAGCACACCATCGCGGTGCTGGTCGAGAACAAGTTCGGGGTCCTCTCGCGCGTGGCGGGCCTGTTCAGCGCGCGGGGGTACAACATCGAGTCGCTCTCGGTCGGCGAGACGGTGGACCCGTCGGTGTCGCGCATGACGCTGGTCGTCCGGGGCGACGCGTTCGTGATCGAGCAGGCGGTCAAGCAGCTGCACAAGTTGATCGACGTCATCAAGGTCACCGACCTCACCGAGGAGAACCACGTCGAGCGGGAGCTCGTGCTGATGCGGGTGAACGCCGAGCCCCAGCACCGGGCCGAGATCCTCCGCATCGCCGACATCTTCCGGGCCAAGGTCGTGGACGTCACGCCGGTCACCTTCACGCTGGAGCTGACCGGCGACGAGTCCAAGCTGAACGCGATCATCGATCTCCTGCGGCCGTTCGGGATCCAGGAGCTCGTCCGGACGGGGAAGGTCGCCATCGCGCGGGGATCGAAGACCGCTCGCCGCCGCCCCGAGGAGCCGCTCGGGAAGCCCGACGCCCAGCGGCGCCGGCGCGACGCGGGCGGGGAGCGGGGGGAGGCGCGGGACCCGCGCGTCACCGGATTCGTCGACTAGCCGAGCGAAGCGGGCCCGGAACGGGTCCGGGGAGAGGACGATGCCAGCGAAGATCTACTACGACCAGGACGCCGACCTGTCGCTGCTCCGGGGGCGGCGCATCGCCGTCATCGGGTACGGCAGCCAGGGCCACGCCCACGCGCTCAACCTGAAGGACTCCGGCCAGGACGTCGTCGTCGGGCTCTACAAGGGGTCGCGCAGCTGGGCGAAGGCGGAGAAGGACGGGCTCCGGGTCGCCACGGTGGCCGAGGCGGCGCAAACGGCCGACATCGTCATGGTCCTGCTGCCCGACCAGGTCCACCGGCAGACGTTCGAGGAGTCGATCCGGGGCGCCCTCGGCAAGGGCAAGACGCTGATGGTCGCCCACGGATTCTCCATCCACTTCAACCAGGTCGTCCCGCCCCCGGACGTCGACGTCGCGATGATCGCCCCCAAGGCGCCCGGCCACATCATGCGCGACCTGTTCGTCCAGGGCCCCGGGGTGCCGGCGCTGCTCGCGGTGCAGCAGGACGTGTCGGGGAGGGCGCGGGAGGTCGCGCTCGCGTACGGGAAGGCGGTCGGCTGCACCCGGGCCGGCGTCATCGAGACCACCTTCAAGGAGGAGACGGAGACCGACCTGTTCGGGGAGCAGAGCGTGCTCTGCGGCGGGGTCTCCGCCCTCATCAAGGCAGGTTTCGAGACGCTCGTGCAGGCCGGCTACCAGCCCGAGGTGGCGTACTTCGAGTGCATGCACGAGATGAAGCTGATCGTGGACCTGTTCTACCAGGGCGGGCTCGCATACATGCGCTACTCGGTCTCCGACACGGCCGAGTACGGCGACTACACGCGGGGTCCCCGCATCATCGACGACCGGGTCCGGGCCGAGATGCGGAAGATCCTCCACGAGATCCAGACCGGGCAGTTCGCGCGGGAGTGGGTCCTCGAGAACCAGGCCAACCGCGCGAGCTTCCTCGCCACCCGGCGGGTCGAGGCCGACCATCAGATCGAGGAGGTGGGCAAGCGCCTCCGCTCGATGATGAGCTGGATCACCCCGCCCCGGATGTAAGGGGGATCGGTGCCGGAGCGCCTGCTGCCCATCGCCCCCGAGGGCTGGCCCTTCATCCTGGTCCCGCTCGGGGTGGCGCTGGCGCTCGTCCTCGGCGGCTGGACCCGCGTCGCCGCGCTGATCGCCGTCGTCGCTGCCTTCATGGCGTTCTTCTTCCGTGACCCGGAGCGGGTCGCCCCGGCGGTCTCCGGCGCCATCCTGGCTCCGGCCGACGGGCGGGTGGTCGACGTCCGGGCCGTCGTGGCGGACCCGTTCGTCGGGGCGGCCTGGCGGGTCTCGATCTTCCTCTCGCCGCTCGACGTGCACGTGAACCGGGCGCCGATCGGGGGCCTCGTGGCCGAGGTGCAGTACCGGCCCGGGCGCCGGGCCGCGGCGTACCGGAGCGAGGCCTCGGAGCTGAACGAGCGGACGAGCGTGGCCCTCCAGGGCGAGACGGCCCGCGTGGTCGTGCGCCAGATCGCGGGCGTGCTGGCCCGGCGGATCGTCTGCCGGGTGCGGCCGGGGGACAAGCTGGTGGCCGGCCAGCGGTTCGGGCTGATCAAGTTCGGGTCGCGGACGGACCTGATCGTGCCGGCGTCCGCCCGGCTCCGGGTCGTGGTCGGCGACCACGTCCGGGGGGGCGAGACGGTCGTGGGGGTCCTGTCGTGAGACGCCGGCCAGCCGGGGTCCGGCGCCGCCGCTGGTCCGAGCTGCACGAGCGGCGCCGGCAGACGGTCTTCCTGCTGCCCGGGCTCCTGACGACCGGGAACCTGCTGTGCGGGTTCTACTCGATCGTGCTCACGCTCGACGGGCATCACCTCTGGGCGGCGCTGGCCCTGTTCATCGGGATGCTGCTCGACATGCTCGACGGCAAGGTGGCGCGCCTGACCCGGACCACCACCCAGTTCGGCGTGGAGTTCGACTCGCTGGCCGACGTGGTCTCGTTCGGGGTGGCGCCGGCCCTGCTCCTCTACGCGTGGGCCCTCCAGCCGCTGGGCCGCGTCGGCGCCGGGGCCGCGTTCCTCTACGTCATCTGCGGGGCCCTCCGGCTGGCGCGCTTCAACGTGCTGACCGGGATCACTGACCGCCGCTACTTCATCGGGCTCCCGATCCCGGGGGCGGCGGGGGTGGTGGCGTCGATGGTGCTCTTCTTCGAGACGCCGGAGTTCGGACGGGCGGGCCTGTTCCTGCTGGCGTGCGCGACCTACCTCCTGGCGTTCCTGATGATCTCCAGCGTCCGCTACTATTCCTTCAAGGACCTCAACCTGGCGAAGCGGCATCCGTTCGGGGTGCTGCTGGTGGTGGCGCTGGGGATGCTGATGGTGTTCCAGCATCCGCAGACGTTCCTGTTCCTGCTGTTCAGCGTGTACGCACTGTCCGGCCCGGCGCGCTGGGTGCTGCTCCGGCGCCGGGAGCCCGCCCCGCCGGGGGTGCTCCGCGAGAGCCTGCGCGGCTCGGGGCCGGGCGAGGCCTAACACGGGAGGAGAGGCGGTCATGGTCGAGGGCGCGTCCGATCGGGTCATCATCTTCGACACCACGCTGCGGGACGGGGAGCAGTCCCCGGGGTTCTCGATGAACGTCGTCGAGAAGCTGGAGATGGCCCGGCAGCTGGCGCGCCTGCGGGTGGACGTGATCGAGGCCGGGTTCCCGATCTCGTCGGACGAGGACTTCCAGTCGGTCCGCGAGGTCGCGAAGACGGTCGGCCAGCTGGACGACGCCCCCAGCATCTGCGGCCTGTCCCGGGTCGGGCTCGGCGACATCGACCGGTGCTGGGAGGCGGTCCGCCACGCGAAGCGGCCCCGCATCCACACGTTCGTCGCCACCTCGGACATCCACCTGAAGTACAAGCTCCGGAAGTCCCGGGCCGAGGTGCTGCGGGCGGCGGTGGAGGCGGTTCGCCACGCCCGCGGCTACTGTGAGGACGTGGAGTTCTCGCCCGAGGACGCCTCGCGGTCGGACTTCGGGTACATGTGCGAGGTCCTGGAGGCGGTGATCGACGTCGGCGCCCGGACCATCAACATCCCGGACACGGTGGGGTACGCCATTCCGGAAGAGTGGTTCGAGCGGATCTCCCGGATCCGCCAGCAAGTCCGCAACAGCGACCGGGCGGTGCTGTCGGTCCACTGCCACAACGACCTCGGGCAGGCGGTCGCCAACTCGCTGATGGCGATCAAGGCCGGCGCCCGCCAGATCGAGTGCACCATCAACGGGATCGGCGAGCGCGCCGGGAACGCCTCGCTCGAGGAGATCGTGATGGCGATCCGGACGCGCCGGGACTACTTCGGCGTGTCCACCAACGTGCGGACGGAGGAGATCTACCGCACCTCCCGGCTGCTCTCGCACCTCACCGGCATCCACGTCCAGCCGAACAAGGCGATCGTCGGCGAGAACGCGTTCGCCCACGAGGCCGGAATCCACCAGGACGGCGTGCTCAAGGAGCGTCTGACCTACGAGATCATGAAGCCCGAGGACATCGGCCGGTCCGCCAACAAGCTGGTCCTCGGGAAGCACTCGGGCCGGCACGCGTTCAAGATCCGCCTCAAGGAGCTGGGAGTCGACCTGGAGGGGGGCGAGCTGGACAAGGCGTTCCGCCGGTTCAAGGACCTCGCCGACAAGAAGAAGGAGGTCTACGACGAGGACCTCCTCGCGATCGTGAACGAGGAGATGACGCAGGTCGCCGAGACGTACGCGCTGGACTACCTCCACTTCGTCTCCGGGACCGGGCTGATCCCGTCGGCCACCGTGCGGCTCAGGCGGGAGGGCCAGACGTTCCAGGACTCCGGGACCGGCGACGGGCCGGTGGAGGCGGTGTACAGCGCGATCGACGCGATCACCGGGGTCAAGGGCCGCCTGCTGGACTACGGTCTCCGCGCGGTCACCCAGGGCAAGGACGCCATGGGCGAGGTCAGCGTGAAGGTCGACTTCGACGGGGCGGTGGTCTCCGGCAAGGGCTCGTCGACCGACGTCATCGAGGCGAGCGCCCGGGCCTACCTCAACGCGGTGAACCGGCTCATGCGGCCGGCCGCCCCCGGCCGGCTGTCCGAGGGCGGGCCGTAGATGGCCACCCACCGGATCGCGGTCCTCCCCGGAGACGGGATCGGCGCGGAGGTCACCCGGGAAGCGGTCCGCGTCCTCGGCGTCGTCGCGAAGGGCGCCGGGGTGGGCCTGGATCTCGAGGAGGCGTCGATCGGCGGCGGCGCGATCGATGCCCAGGGGACGCCGCTCCCCGAGGCCACCCTGCGGCTCTGCCGGGAGGCCGACGCGATCCTGTTCGGAGCGGTCGGCGGCCCGAAGTGGGACCATCTCCGCCCCGATCAGCGGCCGGAGCGGGGCATCCTGCGGATCCGGAAGGAGCTCGATCTCTATGCGAACCTCCGGCCGGCCCGGCTGTACCCGGTGCTGGTCGACAGCTCCCCCCTCCGTCGCGAGATCGTCGAGGGCGCCGACCTGCTGGTCGTCCGCGAGCTGACCGGCGGCCTCTACTTCGGCGAGCCGCGCGGGATCGAAGGTGCGGGACGGGAGCGGCGCGGCGTCAACACGATGGCCTACACGGCCGCGGAGATCGAGCGGATCGCCGACCTTGCGTTCCGGGTGGCGCGGGGCCGCCGCCGGCGGCTGACCTCGGTCGACAAGTCGAACGTCCTGGTCGTGTCGCAGCTCTGGCGCGAGGTCGTGAGCGAGGTCGGACGGCGCTACCCCGACGTGCAGCTCGACCACCTGCTGGTCGACAACTGCGCGATGGCGCTGGTCGCCGATCCGCGGCGGTTCGACGTCATCGTCACCGAGAACACGTTCGGCGACATCCTCTCCGACGAGGCGGCGATCATCGCCGGCTCGATGGGCATGCTGCCGTCGGCGAGCCTGGGCGAGGCGCGCGACGCCGGCGGCCGGCGCGGGCTGTACGAGCCGATCCACGGGACCGCGCCCGACATCGCCGGGCAGGGCATCGCGAACCCGCTGGCGGCGATCCTGTCGGCGGCGATGCTCCTCCGGTACTCGCTGGACCGCGCGGCCGATGCCGAGCGGGTCGAGGAGGCCGTCGAGCGCGCGCTCGCCGCGGGGTACCGCACGAGGGACATTCACCGTCCCGGGACGACCCTGGTCGGGACCACCGCGATGGGCGACCAGGTCGTCCGGGAGCTCGAGGCGCTCTACCGCTGAGCGCGGGGGAGCGCGGAGCCGCCCGCCCGGCGGGCGGGCTCGGAGGCGCCATGGCAGGATACCGGGTGGCCGTCGTGGGGGCGACCGGCGCGGCCGGCTCGATGACGCTGCGGATCCTCGAGGAGCGGAAGTTCCCGGTCCGCGAGCTCCGGGCGTACGCGTCGGCGCGCTCGGTGGGCAAGACGGTCACCTTCCGCGGCGAGCCCGTCCGGGTCGAGCAGGTGGCTGCCGAGGCCTTCCGCGGGGTGGAGCTGGCGTTCTTCTCGGCCGGGAGCGCCCAGTCGAAGGAGTACGCGCCGCTCGCGGTGCAGGCCGGCGCCGTCGTGATCGACAAGTCCAGCGCGTTCCGGATGGACCCGGGCGTTCCGCTGGTCGTCCCGGAGATCAACGCCCATGCCCTGGGGAGCCACCGCGGCATCGTCGCCAGCCCCAACTGCACGACGGTGGTGACGGTGATGCCGCTCGCCCCCCTGCACCGGGCGGCCCGGGTCACGCGGGTCCTGGCCACCAGCTACCAGGCGGTGTCGGGGGCCGGCGTCCAGGGGGTCGAGGACCTGCGCCAGCAGGTCCTCGCGTGGGCCCGCGGCGAGGCCGTCGTGCCGCGGTACTTCCCGCACCAGATCGCCTTCAACGTGATCCCCCACATCGACCGGTTCGGCGAGGCCGGGTACACCGGGGAGGAGTGGAAGCTGATCAACGAGGTGCGGAAGATCCTGGAAGCCCCCGAGCTCCGGATCAGCGGCACCACGGTCCGGGTGCCGGTCTTCACCGCCCACTCCGTCGCGGTGAACGTCGAGACGGAGGAGCCGGTCGGAGTCGAGCGGGCCCGGGAGCTGTTCGAGCGGTTCCCCGGGCTCCGGGTGGTGGACGATCCGGCGCAGGCGCGCTACCCGATGCCGGTCACGGTGGAGGGGCAGGACGACTGCGTGGTCGGGCGGATCCGGATGGACCCGTCCCACGATCGCGCCCTCAACTTCTGGGTCGTCGGCGACCAGCTCCGGAAGGGCGCGGCGACCAACGCCGTCCAGATCGCCGAGGCGCTGGTCGGCGCCACGCCGGCCCGGTAGCCCCATCGACGCCGCCGCGCCCTCGACCCGGCTGGCGCTCCTCCTCGAGTACGATGGCCGGAGGTATCACGGCTGGCAGACCCAGCCCGACGTCCCGACCGTCCAGGCGGCGGTCCGGACGGCGCTGGTCCCGCTCGCCGGGCCGGCGGTCCGCGTGGTCGGGGCCAGCCGCACCGACGCGGGCGTCCACGCGCTGGGTCAGGTGGCAAGCGTCGTCAGCCCGGCACCACTGGCGCCGTCGACCGTGATGGCGGTCCTCAACGCGCGGCTCCCGCCGGACGTGCGCGTGCTGGCCGCGCGCGCGGCCCCGGACGGGTTCGACGCCCGCCGCGCGGCGCGGCTCAAGCGGTATGGCTACCGGCTTCGCACGACCGTGGTACCGTCGCCGTTCCTGCGCGGCTATGCGTGGGAGCTCGGGCGGCCGGTCGAGGTGCGCGCGATGCGGCGGGCGCTGGCGTCCCTGCGCGGGAAGCACGACTTCTCCGCCTTCTGCGCCGCACCGGGGCGCGAGCGCGACCCCGTGTGCACGGTCCGCTCCGCACGGGTCGTCGTCCGCCGCGACGAGGTCTGGGTGCTTCTCTCGGCCGATGCGTTCCTCCATCACATGGTGCGGAACGTCGTCGGGACCGTGGTCGAGATCGGCCGCGGCCGCCGGCCGGTGGAGTGGGCCGGGGCGGTGCTGGCCGGCCGAGACCGCCGCGGCGCGGGGCCGACCGCGCCGGCGGCCGGGCTCTTCCTGCTGAGCGTCCGCTATCCGCTCCCGCTCTTCCCGGGCGGCGGCCGGCGCCGGCAGGGACCCGTCCGCGCCGGGCCGGGGAGGGACGGAGGACCGTGAGCGCGCCGCCGCAGATCCGGGCGACCATCGCCGTCTCGTCGGGGAAGGGCGGGGTCGGGAAGTCGACCGTTTCGGTGAACCTGGCCCGGGCGCTCTCCGAGGGCGGCGCCCGGGTCGGGCTGCTGGACGCGGACGTCTACGGCCCTGACCTGCCGCTCATGATGGGCGCCCGCGGCCGGCCGGGGATGTTCGCCGACCGCATCCTGCCTGTGGTGAGCCACGGCGTCCGCCTGATCTCGCTCGCCTTCTTCACGCGCGAGGGGGAGGCCGCGATCCTGCGCGGACCGATGCTCTCGTCGACGCTCCGGCAGTTCCTGTTCGACGTGGAGTGGGGCGAGCTCGACTACCTCCTGATCGACCTTCCGCCCGGGACCGGAGACGCGCAGCTCACGCTGGCGCAGGCCATCCCGCTCACCGGCGCGCTCATGGTGACGACGCCCCAGGCCGTCTCGGTGTTCGACGTCCGCAAGGGGATCGGCATGTTCCGGGATCTCAAGGTCCCGATCCTGGGAATCGTCGAGAACATGAGCTTCTACGTCTGCCCGCACGGCGAACGGCTCGCGCTCTTCGGCGAGGGCGGCGGGGCGCGCCTGGCCGCGGAGTGCGACGTCCCGCTGCTCGGGGCCATCCCGCTCCATCCGGACCTCCGGGCCGGCGCCGACGAGGGGGAGCCGGTCATCGTCCGCCGCCCGGGATCCGCCGAGGCGCACGCGTTCCGGACGCTGGCCGCGGCCGTCGCCGCGCGCGTCCGCACCCTCGCTCCGGCTCCGCTCCCGACGATCTCCTGAGGGGCGCCGCCCGCGGGATCCTCCGGCCGGCCGCTCGCCTGCGCCGCGCGGCCGGTTGGAGCGCGGCCGCCGCGGCGCGCCAGCCGCGGGCGGGCGAGATGATCGGGCCCGTCCGGTCCGGCGCACTGGCCGCGCGCGGGGGGCGTTACCCTCACGCCGGGGGGACGAGCCGGCGGGACCCGGTCGCTGGCGGCGTGCGGCACGGCCTCGTGGTGGGCGACCGGCCGGCCGAGGACGTGGTGGCACCGGCCCGGGCGACTTGCCGCGCCGGGCGTCCGGTAGCTGCGGTTCGACCGGAGGTGGACGGTCCAGCGCCGTCCCGGATGGAGGACCGGTGTCAGATCAGTTCGCCACCGACTGCGACGACTCGCGTCGGATGAAACTGGGGCGGCTCAGAGCCGGATGTGGACCAGCGTCGAGTGGATCGCGAGCGAGAGCGCGACTGCCAGCGACGTGCCGACCAGGGCCACGGCGGCGACGGTCTGCGCCGCCCGGCTGCGGCGCGCGTCGCCGAGGGCGCCCCAGAGGGACAGCAGGAACAGGGCGGCCAGCGGGATCAGCGAGAGGTCGATCACCGGGTGCGCGGTGAGCAGGAGCCACCGCGCGTCGGGGTGGTTCGCCTCGAGCCACTCCGCCAGGCCGATGCGCGGCAACCCGAGGAGCCAGCCTCCGGCCAGGACGTGGTAGACCCCCAGCGGGAGCGCGGCCAGACCGAGGTAGACCACGCTCATCGCGAGCCGGACGCGGAGCCAGGTGGCCGGATACCCGGCGAGCCCCAGCACGTGGACGAGGAGCGCAGACCCCCCCGCCCAGCCGAGGACCTGTCCCACCGTCGTGGCGAGCACGAGGACGAAGCCCGAGACGGGGTAGTAGGCGTCCGGCACCAGCCCGCGGCCGGCGCCGAGGAGGCTCCACACGGAGGGCGTCGTCGCCACGATCGCGGCGACCGCCAGCGCAGCGATCACGCCCGCGATCGCAGCGGGCCCCCAGGGGGCGCGGACCTCCGGGGTCTCGGGCGGCGAGGGGCTCGGCGCGACCGGTGCGGGGCCCACGCTCAGGGGTTCGCGGTCTGCCCGAACGGGGTGAAGCCCGCCCGGCCGTCGCCGCGCAGCATCACCACGGCGTTGTGGCTCGTCGAGACCAGGGCGAGGTCGATCTTGCCGTCGCGGTCGAAGTCCCCGGCGCCGAGGGTGATGATGTCCTGTTCGGTGCGGAACGGCCGCTGGCGGGCAAAGCCGCCGCGGGCGTCTCCCAGGTAGATGTCGAGCTGGCCCTGGCTCCGGGTCGACACGACCAGATCGGGGATGCCGTCGCCGTTCAGGTCGGCGGCGACCAGGCCGTGCGGGTTGGACCCGGTGGCCAGCGTCGACGCGGTCCGGAACGCGCCGGTCCCGTCCCCGCGCAGCAGCACCACCGCGTCGTCGCCGGCGCATACGACGGCCAGATCGGTGTGCCCGTCGCGGTCCCAGTCCCCGGCGGCGACATAGTGGGGGAACCGCGACACGCGGACCTCCGCCGCGGCCCGGAACCCTCCGTCGCCGCGACCCAGGAGGAGTGCGAGCGCGTGGGGGCTGAAGGTGCCGACCACGAGGTCCGGGCGGCCGTCCCCGTTCACGTCGACCACCGTGACGATGTGGGGCCCGCGACCGACCGGATACTGGCCGGCCCGCTGGAACCGGTCACCGTCGTTCCGCAGGATCACGACCCGGGCGTCGCGCGCCTGCACGACCGCCAGGTCGGGCCGCCCGTCCCCGTCGAAGTCGCCGACGGCCAGGGACGCCGGCCCGGGAATCCCCCCGATCTCCTGCGGGGTGCCGAAGCGACCGGTGCCGTCGCCGTGGTACAGCGTGAGCGTGCCCCCACCCGTGTTGGCCACGACCAGGTCGGGCTTCCCGTCGCCGTTCCAGTCCCCGACCTCCACCCAGCTCGGGCCGATGCCGGCCGGATAGGTCTGCCGGCTCGCGAACCCGCCGTGGCCGTCGCTCAGCAGGACGGTGAGCTTCCGCTCGGCGGCCGCCGGCACGACCAGATCGGGGATCCCATCGCCGTTCAGGTCGGCGACGGCCAGCGCGTGCGGCACGAGGCCGGTCGGCTCGTGCATCGGCGGCGCGGCCGGCTGGCTCCCGGCGGCCGTCGCCGCGACGGCGACCCCCACGCAGGCCGCGGCGGTCCAGCGGCCGGTGCGCGTGCGACGCGCGGGCTCGCTCGGGGCGCCGGCGGTCCGGGAGATCACGGCCGGCGCCCGAGCGACCGCACGTAGGCCACCACGTCCCAGACGTCCGCGTCGCTCAGCTGGAACCCGAACGGCGGCATGAACCGTGTCCGGCCGACCGCCTCGCCCCCGTGCTTGACGATCTCGAAGAGGAAGTCGTCCGAGCGCCGGGTCGCGACCTGCGCCAGGTCCGGGACGGGAACGGGAGGCGTCTCCACCTTCCGGCCCCAGTCCCAGCCCTGTCCCTGCTCGCCGTGGCAGAGGGCACACCGCTCGAGGTAGAGCGCCCGCCCCCGGGCCGGGTCGCCGGCCGCGCCGGCGAGGTGCGGCCACAGGGCGGTGACCGTGGCCCCCGCGAGGGCGGCCCGCCGGATGCGGCCCTGGCGGCGCGTCATCCACCCAGGCCCGGGATCGGCCACGACGAGGGCGGGAAGGGGAGCGGCGCCTTCAGGTCGCCACCCCAGACGACGACCATCCGCAGGACGAATCCGCCGCCCAGGACTGCGAGGAACTTGACCACCGCGACCGCGTCGGCGGCCCGCGACGCGATCGCCGCCGTGAGCCACTCCACGACGGTCAGCGCCAGCGGGAGCAGGAGCCCGAGCCCCACGAACCCGCCCCAGAACCACGGCGCGAGGGTCGGGTGCCCGGCGACCGTCCCGGGCTCGGCCGCCTCCGCGGCCTCGCCCCAGCGGAGCAGCCGGGCCGGGTATCCGGGGCCGCCGGTCAGGTACCGGTGCGCGAGCCGGCTGCCGCTGGGCGCGACGAACAGCCCGCTCGGGGTCGTCACCGCGGCGGACTTGTCGGGGGCTCCCTCCGAGAGGTGGCGCAGGAACGCCCGGACCTCGTATCCCTCGAGCACGATCAGGACCACGAGCGCGATCCCGACGGCGCGGATCACGGCGGCCGCGGGCTTGCCCGGCGCGAGCCACCGCCACGCGAGGACGCTGACCAGGCCGGCGGCGGCGGTGCCGGTCGTGAGGCCCGACGTCAGGAAGAGCCTGGGCAGGTGCTCGCGTGACCAGAGGGGGACGAACCCCGCTCCGCTCAGGAGGAGCCCCGTGTAGACGGCGAGGAACGCCAGGACGGGGAGCCCGAGCACCGCCACCACGCGCCGGAGGGTCGGCCACACCCCGAAGTACCACAGGGCCGCGTAGGCAACCACGAGGGGGGAGGCCGAGCCGAGCGCCCAGCCCCCCCTCGTCATCCACGAGTTGTAGTTGGTGAAGAAGAGCGGGAACCCGAGGCCCCGCTCCGGCTTGCCGAGGTGGACCGTCAGCGTGATGCCCGCGACCGCGAGCACCGGGACTGCCGCCAGGGCCGCGCCCCGGCCCAGCGCCTCGAACCGGCGGACCCCCAGGCTGACCAGATCCGCCAGCGCGGCGACGATGAAGAGGCCCGCGGCGAGCCCGCCGCAGAACAGGTACGTCGGGACGAAGAGATCCTGGCTCCACTTGTGCTGCCAGAGCACGATGGGGTCCATCGATCCACCTCGACGGAACGCAGGCGGCCGGCACACGAATCCCCACCCGGCTGAGCCGGATGGGGATCCGGGCCACGACGCCGACCGGAGCCCCGGGGCCCCGGGGGTCGCCGCGGCGTGCGGTCCTCGCCGCGCGCCTCGCTCCGTTCAGCGACCGGCGGGGGCGTGCCTCGCTGCCCGCGCTTCAGTTGCCTCGTCCGTACGCCGACTCCCACCCCCAGGCGCCGCCGCCCGAGCCGCGGGCGGCCACGCGCATGCGCACGACGTTGGCGACCTCCTCCGCGTCCCCGGCGACCAGGGCCTTGGTGGCGCAGACCGAGGCGCAGATCGGCAGCTTCCCCTCGGCGACGCGGTTCGAACCGTACATCCGCCGCTCGCGCTCGGAGAACGCGACCTCCGGGCCGCCGGCGCAGTAGGTGCACTTGTCCATGACGCCGCGGGCGCCGAACGGCGCCCCCTTCGGGAACTGCGGGGCGCCGAACGGACACGCGTACAGGCAGTAGCCGCACCCGATGCAGGTCTCCTTGTTGACGTGCACGATGCCGTCCGGCCGGGTGAAGAGCGCGTCGACCGGGCACACCGCGACGCACGGCGCCTTGGAGCAGTGCATGCACGGGACGGCGACATTGGTTTCGCCGGGCTCGCCCTCGTTGATGGTCACCACCCGGATGCGGGCGATCCCCTGCGGGACGTTGTTCTCGTTCTTGCAGGCGACCTCGCAGCCCCCGCACTCGATGCAGCGCTTCACGTCGATGTAGAACTTCATGCGGGTGGCGGCGTACTTCAGCTCGGGGCCGCCCGCCTGCCGGAACGGCACGGTCACGGTGCTCTGAGCCATGCTCGCCACCCCCTCAGGCCTTCTTGATCCGGCAGAGGCCGGTCTTCGTCTCCTGCATCTGCGTGAGCCGGTCGTAGCCGTAGCCGGTCACCGTGTTCGCCGACTCCCCGATGGTGTACGGCGCGGTACCCTCGGGGTACCTGTCGACCAGGGACTTGCCCTCGAACACCCCTCCCCAGTGGAACGGCAGGAAGACCGTGTCGGGGCCGACGCGCCGGGTGACCTTGACCTTCACCTTGATCCGGCTCGGGCGGCCGTCCATGTCCTCCGGCGACTCGATCCAGCACCAGTCGCCGTGCCGGAGCCCGTGGTCATGGGCGAGCTTCGGGTGCATCTCGACGTACATCTCCGGGTTGAGCTCGACCAGCCACTCGTTGCTGCGCTCCTGGGCGGCTCCGCCCTCGTATTCCACGACCCGTCCGGTGGTGAGGATCAGCGGGTAGGCCTTCACCCAGTCGGGCTTCTGCATGGACTTGTACGGCTGCGGGACGCGGTAGTGCTCCTTGACGTCGTCGTAGGTTGGCCACTTCGCGATCAGGTCCGGCCGCGGGCTGTGGATCGGCTCGCGGTGGACCGGCAGCGGGTCCGGGATGTTCCACGAGTTGAAGCGCGCCCGCCCGTTGCCGTACGGGCTCCGGCCTTCGGCCAGCGCCTTCTTGATGGCGCCGAGCGTGAGGTCGGTCGCGTAGTCCTTCTCGGCCGGGTACCCGCCGGGCGGCCCACCGGGCGGCGCCGAGCCCTCCGCGGCCAGGAGGGTGCGGCCGTCGGGCGCGGTCGGGCCCCAGTTCGCCCGGAACCCGCAGCCGCCCTCGGCGGCCGGGATGTCGTTCCGGTAGAGGATCGCCGTGCCGGGGTGGGTGTCCGTCCAGCAGGGCCAGGGGAGCCCCCACTGCTCCCCGTCGACGGGCCCGCCCTCGGCCTTCTTGGTCCTGATGTCGAAGACGTGGGCCCACTCCTGCTGGCGCTTGAGCCGCTCGGGCGTGTGTCCGGCGTAGCCGACGGAGAGCGCGCCCATGTTGATCTCGCGCAGGATGCCTTCCACCGTCTCGTCCGGCAGCACCTTGGCCTGGCGGACGTCGGCCGGCACGCCCTTCCAGGGCCCCTTCATGTTCCGGGCGAACTCGTTGCGGAACCCGAGGCGGTCGGCCAGGTCGATCATGATGTGGAGATCGGTCCGCGCCTCCCACACCGGGTCGACCACCTTCTGGCGCCACTGGTTGTCGCGGTTGGTGTTGACGGAGGAGTTGACCTGCTCGTAGTTGCTCGCCGCCGGGAGGAGGTAGATGCCGTCGGTACGCTCGGGCAGCACCGCGGTGTTCGTGACGAACGGGTCGATGTCGACGATCAGCTCGATCTTCTCGAGCGCCTTCTTGACCCGGTCCATCTGCTGCATCGACTGCGTCGAGTGACCCCAGAACATCACCGCCTTGAGCGGGGTGTCCTGGCCGAGCTCCTTCGGGTCGAGCAGCACGCCCTCGTACCACCGGGCGACGGTGAACCCGGGCTTCTCCATCATCTGCTTGGACTTGAAGCGGGACAGGAGCCAGTCGTAGGGGACGTCCCAGACCTTGCTCCAGTGCTTCCAGGCCGACTCGCCGATCCCGTAATAGCCCGGCAGGGTCTCCGGGCCGCCTCCGATGTCGGTGACGCCCTGGATGGAGTCGTGGCCCCGGAAGACGTCGCAGCCGCCGCCCGGCACGCCCATGTTCCCGAGCACCATCTGGAGGTGCGTGTACGTCCGGACCACGCCGGTGCCGTTCGTGTGCTGGGTGCCGCCCATCGCCCAGATGACGGTGCCCGGCCGGTTGTCGGCGAGCGTCCTGGCGACCCACTCGAGGTCCTTGCGGGGCACGCCGGTGATGCCGGAGACCGTGTCGGGATCGTACTTGGCGATCTCGGCCCGGAACTCCTCGAACCCGTACGTGCGCTCCTGGATGAACTTCTTGTCCTCCCAGCCGTTGGCCAGGACGATGTGGATCAGGCCGTAGACGAAGGCAACGTCGGTGCCGGAGCGGATGCGCACGTACTTGTTGGCGAACGCCGACGTCTTGGTGAACCGCGGATCCACCGAGATCACGACCGCCCGGTTGGTCTCCTTGGCGGTCAGGATGTGCTGCATCGAGATCGGGTGGTTCTCAGCCGGGTTCATGCCGATGATCATGATGCTCCGGCTGTTGCGGATGTCGTTCTGGTGGTTCGTCATCGCCCCGTACCCGAACACGTTGGCCAGACCGGCCACAGTGGTGCTGTGTCAGATACGGGCCTGGAAGTCCGCGTTATTGGTCCCCCACATGGCGGCCCACTTCCGGATGGCGTAGCCGTTCTCGTTCGACATGTGGGCCGAGAAGTTGATGTGGAGCGCATCCGGCCCGTGGCGCTTCCGGATGTCCTGGAGCTTGGCGGCGATCTCCGACATCGCCTGGTCCCACGACAGCCGCTTCCACTTCCCGCCCTCGAGCTTCATCGGGTAGCGGAGGCGCTTGGCGCTGGTGACGGTCGAGCGGGCGCCGGCTCCCTTGGAGCAGAGGCTGCCCTGGTTGATCGGGTGCTCGAACCACGGCTCCTGGCTGACCCAGACGCCGTTCTGCACCTCCGCGATGAAGCCGCAGCCCACCGCGCACTTGGTGCAGATCGTCTTGGCCTGCCGGAGCTCCGGCGCCCTCGGCGCGGGCGGTGTCTGGGCGGCCGCCTGGCGGGCGAGCGACGGCGTCATCGCCACCGCCATCCCGAGCCCCCCGGTCCCGGCCGCCTTCAGGAAGGCGCGCCGGTCCAGTGCGCGGGCCGCCGCGGGGAGCCACGCCTCGTCGGGAGCGACGTGGCGGTCGACTCGCTTGAGCTTCATGCCACCCTCCCTTCGGTCAACGGTAGAGGGTCCGGTAGTAGCGCTCGGATTCGGCGGAGCGCCGGAACAGGATCGGCTCCCCCGGCGACGGCTGGCGAGCGGGCGCGGCGGTCCTGGGGGCCGCCCGGCCCGTCGTGGTCCCGAGGGCCGCCGCGAGCCCGCCGCCCGTGAACAGCCCGGCGAGGAACCCGCGCCGCCCGACCGCGGTCTTGACGCGCTTCATGGGGCCCTCCTCTAGCTCAGGCAGGTGAGCGAGGCGCACGAGCACGCGTTCGTGCCCGCCGTGGGAATCGCCGCCTCGACCCAGTAACCGACGCGGAGGTCGTCGAGCGTGCCGCCCATCGTGCCGAGCGTGGTCGGCTCCACCACCTCGATGTTGGCGTCGGGCGGGAAGCTCAGGGCGATCTCGCGCCCGTCGTCGAGCGCGATCACGGCGGTTCGCTGGAGTGGATCGATGTGGCGGATCTGACCGTACGCCATGTCCCTCACCCCCTCGGGAGCATCGCGTGGAGATCTTGGACCGAGGCGTGGAGTCGCGCCCGGTCCGACCAGCAGACCGAGATGCGACATCGTCGCAGAGAAGGCGGACGCCTGTCAACAGGCGTCGCCTGACGCGTTGCGTCAGGCGACGCCGGTCGCGCTCCTCGGGTTCGAACACGCCCCGGCCCGGCGCGCGAGGCGGGGAGTGGAGCCGGGGCGCCGGCTCAGTCGGATGGAACCTCGAACACGCGCCCCGTGAAGCCGGGCCGGCCCGCGTAGCGGCCGCGCGCGGCCTCGAGCGAGACCAGCGGCTCGGGTCCCCACTCGCGGAGGAGGTCCTGCTCCAGCGCCAGGAATCCCTGGAGCAGCCGGCCGACGCCGCCGTAGAAGGGGGCTCGCGCGCTGGCGAGGTCCCGCGCCGCCGCCGGGCCCCACACCAGGAGGTGTCGCTTCAGGAAGCGCGCCTGCGCGTCGACTGCCGGCGTCTCGCCGTCCGGATCGCGCGCCTCGCCCTGCCGGCGCACCAGGCAGCGCATCACCTCCAGCTCGAAGGCCACGAAGTCCTCCGGCTCCGGGTACTCCGGCTGCTTCTCGATCCCGAGCTCGGCCAGCGTCGCCCGGAGCGCCGCCAGCGGGCGATCGAGGAGTCGCCCGGTCAGGTAGTGGGACTCGTAGAGGGCCAGCTCCGGCGCACCGGGACCCAGGAACAGCCGGGTGTACTCGTCGCGGACCGCCTCCCCCCGCTCCGCGGGCCCGACGTCCGCCGCGAACCGGGCGAGCGCGGCCCAGCCCTCGCCGAGGAGCCGGTGCAGGGCGCCCGCCGCCTGGACCCGCTCGCCGAGCCCGGCGGTCAGCGCGCGCACCAGCTCGTCGCTCGGCTCCCGCCAGAGGAGCCCGACCAGGAGGTCGTAGTAGCCCTGGCGGAAGCCCAGGAGCTCGCGGTCGCCGATCATGCGGCCCGGCGGCCGCGCGGCCTCACGGCTCCCAGCCCTTGTGCACCTCGAGCATCGCCGCGACCGCGCGGCAGTCGGGGCACATGCGCAGGAGTTCCCGGCGCCCCCCGGCGAAGACGTCGAGCATCGCCGGGAGCGCCAGCACCTTGGCCGCGACCGCCTCGACGGCGCGGCGGTTCCCGAACGGCCGACCGCAGCGGGAGCACGCCGCCGGCTCGTCCCGCACCTCGACGTGCCAGTCCAGCGCGCGCGCCTCGAGCGGGATCGCGGGCTCCAGCGTGATCGCCCCCTCGGGGCACACCTTCACGCAGAGCCCGCAGTTGACGCAGGCGACGGCGCGGAGCTCGAGCGCCTGCCGACTCTCGTCGAACCGCCACGCGTGGGTCGGGCAGGCGTTCACGCAGGCGCGGGCGAGCGTGCACCTCGCGGGGTCGATCCGGGGAACGGCGTAGGGGGCGTCGGTCGCGACGGCCAGCGGTCCCGGCTCGCGGCGCGTCGCGTCGAGGAGCGCGCGCACCGCCTCCGCGATCACCTCGCGGTCGGCGGCCGGGAGGGCGCCCTGGCCGTCCCACCGGATCGGGGGCGGGCCGACCGCGGCGGCGAACTCCCGGAGGGCGCTCGCCGCCCGGTCCCGGTCGCCCCCGTCGGCTGCGATCAGCGCGATCCGGTCCCCACCGGACCCGAACGCGTCGAGCACCGCCCGGAGGCGGCCGAGGCGCTCCAGGAGCGCCTCGCGCGGGCCGTGCGGGCATTCGGCACACCCGAGGAGCGCGACGCCGGCCGCGCCCAGCCGGAATGCGCCCAGGACGTCGGCCTCCGACACGTGCCGGAGACACGCCATCGGCACCGGCAGCAGCCCGGGGGGCGCGGGCAGTCGGCGGCGCGCCGCGTCCCGGAGCACGGCCTCCCCCCGCTCCGGGCAGTGGAACACCACGACCGGGCGGTCGGGCTCCGCGGCGCCGGGGATCGGGGCCAGCAGCGTGCCGAGCCGGGCGCGGAGCGCGCCGGGCGTCGGGTCGGTGAAGGTCAGGGACGAGGTCGGGCAGACGGCGACGCAGGCGCCGCACCCCTCGCACGCGGCGTGGTCGACCGCGATCCGGAGCGGCGCCCGCGGATCGCGGGCGATCGCGCCGTACGGGCACGCGCCGACGCACCGGCCGCAGCTCGCGTGCCCGGAGGCCCCGCCGGCGCACGTCCCCGGGTCGTAGGCGACGTGCTCGGGCCGGGTGAAGTCGCCGATCAGCCCGAGGACGGTCCAGGCCAGCTGGTCGACCACCCCCGGCTCGTCGGCGCGCGCGACGTGGTGCCCGGTCCGGCGCGGCGCCGGCGCGGCCGCCGCCGCGGCCGCCGCCGAGAGCACGACCACCTGGTCGGCGCGCACGGTTTCCCGCTCGTCGCGAGGGATCCGGATCGCGCCGATGGCGCCGCACGCGGTGAGGCAGTCCCCGCAGCGGTCGCAGAGGTCCGTTCGTAGCCTGAGCCCCTCCGTGATCGCCGAGGTGTGACAGACCGGAACGCAGCGGTGGCAGCGGATGCACGCCTCGAGGCTGAGCGGCTGCTGGCGCTCGATCGTGGCCCGGAACGCGCCCAGGGTCCCCTCGAGGCGCACGAGACGGCCCCAGCCGGTCTTCCACGGGAACGGACCGGGCGGCTCGGCGTCGAACGCCGTCGACCGGTCGTCCAGCACGAGCACGGGGCGCGCGACCCCGTCCAGCCGCTGCGCCAGCCTGAACCCGGCCGGCCCGTCGGCGAAGATCAGGACCGTCCGTCCCACGCGCAGCGCGCGCTCGGGACCGGGGGCGGCGTGCTCCGCGGCCCGCATCGCCGCGCGGAGGAGGCGGGCGGCGCTCCGCTCCCAGGCGGCGGGGTCGTGCGAGAGCCACGCCTGCTCCCGGAGGTTCACCACCAGCGCCGCGCCGGGCTCTCGCCCCGCGGCGGCGAGCGCCTCCCGGAGGAGCTCCGGCGCCCCGCAGCACGCGACCACGACCCGGTCCGGACGCTCGCGGCTCGCCCAGTCGACGAACGCGTGGATCTCGTCCCTCGGCAGGCGGGCGAACACGGCCGGCGGGCCGTCGGTCCCGAGCGCGGCCGCCAGGCGGCGCGGGTCGAAGCGAAGCGTCTCGTTGCAGCTGCAGAGCGCGACGCCCCATCGCATCGGGCGGGATCGTACCACGAGCGCGGGAGTATCATGCGCCTCGCCATGCGCCGGGTCCCCGCGTCGGTCCTGCTCGGCTCGCTCGTCCTGGCCGTGGTGGTGCGCGCCGGCGTCGTCGTGAACCGGGCCATCGACCCCGACGAGAGCCAGCACCTCCACGCGGCCTGGCGGGTCGCCGGGGGCCAGGTGCCCTACCGGGACTTCTGGGAGCACCACGTCCCGCTCTTCCACGCGGCGATGGCGCCGCTCGTGGCCGCGCTGACCGACCGGCCCGAGGTCTACTGGGCGGCCCGCGGGCTGATGGCCCTGTGTGCGGCCGCGGTGGTCGTCGTGACGTGGCGGATCGCGCGGCGGCTCTCCGCGGACGGCGCGGTGTGGGCGGCGCTGATCCTGCTCGCGCTGCCGCAGTTCGCGGAGACGTCCACCGAGACGCGGCCGGACGTCCCGGCGCTCCTGGCCCACGTCCTGAGCCTCTGGACGCTCGTGCGGTGGCGGGAGCGGGGCGGCGACCGCTGGCTCTGGCTGACCGGCGCCGGCCAGGGGCTCGCGCTGGCCCTCTCGCTCAAGGCCGCGTTCGGGGTGCTCGGGGTGGCCGCCGCCGTGGCGGGCCCGACCGGGCCGGGCGCCGGACCGCGGGCGGGGCGGATGGGCGCGCTCCTCCGGGTGGCGGCCGGCGCGGCCGCGCCCTGCGCGCTGGTCCTGGGGTGGCTGACCGGGCGGGGCGGGTCGGCCGCGCTCGCGGGGTTCGCCCGCGACGTGATCCGGGGCTCCCTGGGGTTCGTGGACCGCAGCAAGACCTGGCCCGTCTACGGGAGCGAGATCGGGACGTTCGCGGTGGCGGGCCTGGCGCTCCTGCTGCTCGCCCGGATGCGCGGGTGGGGGCTCCTGCGGCACCCGGCGCACGGCGCGCTCCTGATCCCCGCGGCCGTGATCGCCGCCGCGCTGGCCGCGCCGTGGACGCCGGCGGTGTACCAGCACGCCTGGCTCCCGGTCCTCCCGGTCGTCGCGACGTACGCCGGGCTGGGGGTCGCCGCGCTCGCCGAGTGGGCGCGGCGCCGCGCCGTGCCGCGCTGGCGGGCGCTGGCCGCGGCGGGGCTCGCCGCGGCCCTGCTGGTGCCGCTCGGCGAGTCGGTCCTCTTCGCGGTGCGGGACCAGAACGCGGGACAGCTCCTGGCCGCGCGGCAGGCGCTCCGGCTCGCGTGCCCGGGCGAGCCGGTGCTGGACGGCACCGCGCTCGCGGTGTTCCGCCCGGCAGCCTACCGGTTCGGCGCCCTGATCACGGGCGTGCGCTACTGGGTGGCGCAGGGGGTCGTCGCCGAGGAGACGATCGTGGCCGACCTGGAGGCCGCGCGCCCGCGCGTGGCGTATCCGGACCGGCGGCTGCGGGCCATGATCGGACCGGTCGCCGACTTCCTCCGGCGCTACTACGTCCGGGGCCCGGACGGGTTCCTGCTGGCCGGCGCCCGGATTCCGGCCGCCGGCGGCGAGGGCCGGGCGACCGTCTCGCTGCTGGTCCCGGCCCTGTACCTGGTGACGGTGCCCCCGGGCACCACGGTCGCGGTCGACGGGCGGCCGATCCGCCCCGGGTGGCACGACCTGACCGCCGGCCGGCACGAGGTGGGGTGGACCGGCGCCGGCGGCACCATCGGGCTCGTGGCCGCGACCTGCCTCGAGCGGCGGCTCCTCCGGGGCGACGCCCACGGGCGGCCGGCCCTCGGCGCGCCTGGCGGCCGCGAGCGCCGGCGCGAGCCCGAGCCGCCGCCCACCGAGGCGCGCGCCGCCTTGACGCTCGAAAGACCGGCGGGCTAGCCTCTGGACGACGGCATGCGATGCGAACCTACTACACCTGGAAGGCCGGACAGCTCCGCGAGGTCAAGGGCGACGTCGTTCGCGAGCAGCCGCTGACGGTGTACGTCAACGGGGAGCGATTCATCACGCTGCTCAGCACGCCGGCGAGCCTGGAAGCGCTGGTCGTCGGCTATCTCTGGCTCGAGAAGGTGATCGCCTCCCTCGACGAGATCCGCCGCCTGGCGGTGTCGGAGGTCGACGGGCGCGCCGACGTCGAGCTGGTCCACCCGGTGGAGCTGCCGCGCGAGCGGATCCTCACCTCCGGCTGTGGCGGCGGGATCACGTTCCGCATCGATCCACGCGTGGTGCCGAGGCTCGAATCGTCGCTC
The DNA here is from genome assembly GCA_035652475.1 of Candidatus Methylomirabilota bacterium. Classification (GTDB taxonomy): domain Bacteria; phylum Methylomirabilota; class Methylomirabilia; order Rokubacteriales; family DASRDR01; genus DASRDR01. The sequence continues at coordinate 22,832 of DASRDR010000013.1, forward strand.
CGGGTCGCGCCGGCGCGCCTGTTCGAGCGGATGAAGGAGCTCTACCTGCACGCGGTCGGCTACCGCGCGTCGCGCGGCATCCACGGGGCGGCCCTGAGCGATCCCGAGCGCCTGCTCGTGATGGCGGAGGACGTCGGGCGCCACAACGCGGTCGACAAGGTGTGCGGCGCGGCCCTCCTGCAGGGGCTCTCGACTCGCGACCGCATCCTCCTGAGCACCGGGCGCGTGTCATCCGAGATGCTCCTGAAGGGAGCGCGCATGGGCGTCCCGCTGGTGGTCTCCCGGACCTCGCCGACCGAGATGGCGGTGAGCCTGGGGGAGCAGCTCGGGATCACGGTGGTCGGCTACCTGCGGCACGACGCTTTCAGCGTCTACGCGGGCGGCGAGCACCTCGCGCTGGACGGCGCGTGAAGCCCGGCCCGACCGCCCCGGCGAGCCCGCGAGCGCCCGGGTGAGTGGTGGTGGCGCGGCGGCAAGCCTCCCGCCGACGTCAGGCGAGGTGGCCCCCGTCGAGCACCAGCGTCTGCCCGGTGACGTAGGAAGCCCCATCGGAGCAGAGGTAGACCACGGCTTCGGCCACCTCCTCCGGCTGGCCCGTCCGTCCCATGGGCGTGCTCGCGAGGTAGCGGGCGAGGGTCTCGGGGTTCTTCCAGAGCGCCTCGCTGAGACGCGTCTCGATGAGTGCCGGGGCAACCGCGTTCACGCGAATCCCCTGAGGGGCCAGCTCCCGGGCGAGCACCCGGGTCAGCATGATGACGGCGGCCTTGGAGACCGAGTAGGCGCCGAGGCCGGGGCTCGCCCGGAGGCCCGCCGTCGAGGCCACGTTGAGGATGACGCCGCGACCGGCCCGGGTCATCGAGCGAGCCGCGTGCTGGGCGGCGAGCAGGTACCCTTTGACGTTCAGTGCCATGAGCTTGTCCCAGGCGTCCTCCGGGAGCTCGACCAGCGGCCCGTAGACGGGGTTGGTCCCGGCGTTGTTGACGAGGACGTCCAGGCGCCCGAACGTGCCGAGCGTCGCCTCGAACAGCCGCTCGATCTCGGGCCGCCGGCCGAGGTGCGCCGGAACGGCGAGCGCCCGCCGTCCCTCGGCCCGGATCGCCTCGGCGACCGCCTCGAGGTCTGGGAGCTTCCGGGCGGCCAGCGCGACGTCGGCGCCCGCCCGCGCCAGCGCGAGGGCGATCGCCCGGCCGATCCCCCGGCTGGCACCGGTCACCAGGGCGACGCGGCCGTCGAGCCGGAAGGCGGGCGCGGGCATGGAGGCTATTTACGAGGGCCCCCGGACGATGTCAACTGCGCTACGGAGCGTCCTCGCGGTTGAGTCGGGGCAGGGGCGGGGCTACAATCCGGGCATCCCGCCAGAGGACGGATGCCACCTTTGAACGAGGGCGATCGGCTGGAGCGGCGCCTGCTCGCGCGGCTCGGCGAGGCGATCGGCGACTTCGAGCTGATCGAGCCGGGTGACCGCATCCTGGTCGGCGTCTCCGGCGGGAAGGATTCGTGGGCGCTGCTGCACCTCCTTCGGCTGGCGCAGCGTCGCGCCCCGATCCGGTTCGACCTGCTCGCCCTGAACGTGGACCAGGGGTTCGCCGGGTTCCGCGCGGACCTCGTCGAGGACTACCTGGTCCGCGAGGGGTACGCGCACGAGATGCGCAGCGCGCGGATCAACCTCACGGTCAAGGAGAAGATCCAGCCCGGCGAGACCTTCTGCTCGCTCTGTGCGCGGCTTCGCCGGGGGGCGCTCTACCGGTATGCCGACGAGCTGGGGTGCAACAAGATCGCCCTCGGACACCACGCGGACGACTTCATCGAGACCCTCCTCCTCAACCTGTTCTTCAACGGGCACGTCAAGGCGATGCCGGCCCGGCTGGCGGCAGAGAACGGCCGCCACACGGTGATCCGGCCGCTCGCGTACGTGTGGGAGGAGGAGATCGTCGAGTTCACCCGGGCCCGGGGCTTCCCCGTCGTCTGCTGCGCGTGTCCCGGGTGCAAGGATCCCACCCTCCAGCGCCACCGGGTCAAGCGCCTGCTCCGCGACCTCGAGCACGCGCATCCCGGGCTCAAGCGGAGCCTGCTGGGCGCGCTCGGGCGGGTGGACCTGGCCTCGCTGCCGATCCCGCGTCGCCCTCGCCCCCGCCCGGGCGCCCGGCCTCCCGTGCTCGAGACCGCTGCGCTCCGGACCAGGGCGGCCGCACGCCCGGTCGGGGTGTGACGCCGCCCGAGCCGGCGCGCCGTAGCCGGATGCGTGACCGGGACAGGGGCTGCCGGTGGGGTCGCCGGACGTCGGGCTGGACCGCGGCCTCGCGTGGCGGGTGGACGCCGGGTGAGTGACCGTGTCCGCATCGGCACGCGCGGTAGTGCGCTGGCGCTCCGGCAGGCGGAGGCGGTGGCCACGGCGCTCCGGGCGGCCTGGGCCGGCCTCGCCTGCGAGGTGGTCCCCATCCGCACCTCGGGGGACCGGCTCGCGACCGCGCACCTGGCCGAGATCGGCGGCAAGGGCCTGTTCGTGAAGGAGATCGACGACGCGCTCCTGGGGGGCCGGGTGGACGTGGCGGTGCACAGCCTGAAGGACCTGCCGGCGCTGCGGCCCGACGGGGTCGTGCTGGCGGCCTTCCCGCCGCGGGAGGATCCCCGGGACGTGCTGGTCGCCGACCCGGCCACCACCCTGGGCACCCTCCCCCGCGGGGCTCGTGTCGGGACCTCGAGCCTCCGCCGGAGCGTGCAGCTCCGGGCGCGCCGCCCGGACGTCCGGACGGTCGCGGTGCGGGGGAACGTCGACACGCGCCTGCAGAAGCTGCGGCAGGGACAGTACGAGGCGCTGCTGCTGGCGGCCGCCGGGCTCCGGCGGCTCGGGCTCGTCGAGGTGACCTCCACCCCGCTCGATCCGGACGAGATGCTGCCGGCGATCGGACAGGGCACGCTCGCCGTGGAGTGCCGGGCCGACGACGCCCGGGTCGCCCGGCTGGCGCTCGCGATCGACGACCCGCCGACCCGTGCGGCATCGCTCGCCGAGCGCGCGCTGCTCGCGAGCCTCGGCGGAGCGTGCACGACGCCGCTGGCCGCCTACGCCCGGATCGATGGCGATGCGCTGCGGCTGGACGCGTGGGTCGCCACGCCGGACGGCGTGCGGGCGCTGCGCGACGTCGCGATCGGCGACGCGCGCGCGCCGGAGGCCGTCGGTCGCCAGCTGGCCGGGCGGCTCCTGGGCGCGGGGGCCGGCGAGCTGGTCCAGGCGGGGCGCACGTCGTGAACGCGGCCCGCCCGCTCGCCGGCCGCCGGGTCCTCGTGACGCGTCCCCGTGCCCAGGCCGCGCGGTTCGTCGCGCTGCTGGAGGCGTACGGCGCGGAGGTGGTGGCGATGCCGACGATCCGGCTCGGGCCCCCCGACGACTGGCGGCCGCTCGACGACGCGCTCGCCGCCCTCGACGCCTTCCGGTGGCTCGTGTTCACGAGCGTCAACGGCGTCGCGGCCTTCCGGGAGCGGCTCGCGGGTCGGGCGGCCTCGGGACCGCGGCCCGGTCCGGCGATCGCGGTCATCGGCCCGGAGACCGCGCGCGCGGTGCGGGAGCTCGGGCTCGAGGCAGCCGTCGTGCCGGGCGAGTACCGCGCCGAGGGGCTCGCCGACGCGCTGGCCGGCCGGGTCGCGCCGGGCGACCGCGTGCTGCTGGTGCGCGCGGCGGAGGCGCGGGACGTGCTCCCGCGCGCCCTGGAGGCCCGGGGGGCGCGGGTGACCGTCGTCCCGGCGTACCGGACCGCGCTCGCCCGCGAGGGGGCGGAGCGCCTGGTCGCGCTCCTCGAGGAGCGGCGGCTGGACGCGCTGACGTTCACGAGCTCGTCGACGGCGCGCGGGTTCGCGGAGCTCCTCGCCCCGCGCGACCCGCGGGCGCTGGTGGGGCACGCGGTGGTGGCGGCGATCGGGCCGGTGACGGCCGCCACGCTCGCGGAGGTCGGCCTCTCGGCGACGGTGGTCCCGTCCGATTACACCATTCCGGCGCTCGCCGCGGCGCTCGCGGCCCACTTCCAGGGCGCCCCGGCCGGCGGCCGGGGCTGACCCGGGCAGCCAGGAGGGAGAGCATGCCACATCCGCTGTACCGTCCCCGTCGACTGCGCGAGTCCCCGCTGATCCGCCGCATGGTGCGGGAGACCCGCCTCCGCGTCGACGACCTGATCCTGCCGCTGTTCGCCGTGCACGGGCGCGGGGTGCGGGAGGCGGTGAGCTCCATGCCGGGGGTCTTCCGGCTGTCGCTCGACGAGCTGCTGAAGGACGCCAAGGACGCCGCCAGCATGGGGATCCCGGCCATCCTCCTGTTCGGCGTCCCCCGGGCCAAGGACCCGCGCGGCTCGGAGGCGTACGCCGAGGACGGCATCGTGCAGCAGGCAGCCCGGGCGGTGAAGGAAACCATCCCCGACCTGCTGGTGATCACCGACGTGTGCCTTTGCCAGTACACGAGCCACGGCCATTGCGGCATCGTCGAGGACGGCCGGGTCAAGAACGACGCCAGCGTCGAGCTCCTCGCGCGAGTGGCGGTGTCCCACGTCGAGTCGGGCGCCGACATCGTGGCACCGTCCGACATGATGGACGGGCGCGTGGCGGCGATCCGGGAGGCGCTCGACGACGCGACGTACGTGGACACCCCGATCATGGCGTACTCGGCGAAGTACGCCTCCGCGTTCTACGGCCCGTTCCGGGAGGCCGCGGAGTCGACGCCCCAGTTCGGCGACCGTCGCTCGTACCAGATGGACCCCGGCAACGCGACCGAGGCGCTCCGGGAGGTCGGGCTGGACGTCGACGAGGGCGCCGACATTGTGATGGTGAAGCCGGCGCTCGCGTACCTGGACGTGATCGCCCGGGTGCGCCAGGAGTTCGGGCTCCCGCTGGCGGCGTACTCGGTCTCCGGCGAGTACGCCATGATCAAGGCGGCGGGCCGCCTGGGCTGGCTCGACGAGGAGCGAGTGGTGCTCGAGGCGCTCACCGCGATCCGGCGGGCCGGCGCCGACCTGGTCATCACGTACTTCGCCCGCGAGGCGGCCCGGCTGCTGGAGCGGCAGCGGTTCTCCGGCCTGCCGTAGGGGCTCCCGGTGCTCGCGGTCGTCAAGGACCCGGCGAAGCGGGGGATCATTCTGGAGGACGTCCCGCTGCCCACGGTCGGCCCGTGGGAGGTCCTGGTCCGCGTCCGGGCGGTCGGGATCTGCGGCAGCGACCAGCGCATCTACGCCGAGGTCAACCCGGCCCGGCGCCGGCGGTTCGTGATCGGGCACGAGATCGCCGGCGAAGTGGTCGCGGTCGGCGAGCGAGTGACCGAGGTCGCGCTGGGCGTCCCGGTCGGCGTCGAGATCTGCATCGGCTGCGGGATCTGCCGTCACTGCAAGGTGGGGCGGGTGAACCTCTGCGAGAAGCTCGAGGAGCTCGGGGTGACGGTCGACGGGGGCATGACGGAGTTCGTCGCGGTGCCGTCGCGCAACGTGCACGTCCTGCCGCGGGGGCTGCCGTTCGCCCGGGCGGTGCTGGCCGATCCGCTGGCCTGCGTGATCCGCGGCCTCGAGATGATCCCGGTCACCTCCGGGTCGTGGGTGGCGGTCCTCGGACCCGGGCAGATGGGGCTCCTGGCGACCCAGGTCCTGAAGCGGATCCTGCGGGCCCGGGTCGTGATGATCGGGACCCGGGCGGACCGGCTGGCGCTCGCGCGCGCGATGGGCGCCGACGAGGTGGTGAACCTGCGGGAGCGCGACGCGGTGGCGGCCGTGCGCGAGCTCACCGACGGCGGCGCCGACTTCGTCTACGAGGCGGCCGGCAGCGCCCAGGCGCTCGGGCAGGGGATCGCCATGGCGCGGAAGGGGGGGGCGGTCGTGATGCTGACCGTCCACCGGGAGGTGCAGGTGGACCTCGAGCCGGCGGTCCGGGGGGAGCTCCACCTGGTCGGCGCGATCTGCTACACGTACCGGGAGTACCAGCGAGCGCTCGCGCTCCTCGCCGAGGAGCAGGTCGACGTGGAGCCGCTGACCCGGCACGTCTTCCCGCTCGCGCAGGCGGCCGAGGCGTTCGATTTCGTGCTCTCGCGCCAGGGGATCAAGGCGATCCTCGTTGCGCCGCCGGACGACGGCGGGCCCGAGCGGCCGCCGGCCGGGCCCGGGGCATAGGCGCCCCCGTGGCGCCCTGAAGGAGGTCTGCGAATGGTCGCGGGCGTGCTGATCCGCTGCGAGCCCCAGAAGGAAGGTGAGGTGCTCGACGCGCTCCGGAAGCTCGAGGGGCTGTCGTACGTCTACCAGCTGTTCGGCCGCTACGACCTGGTCGCGCTGATCCGGTCACTGGACCTGCACGCGGCCTCGGAGGTCGTCGGCCGCATCCGCGCGATCCACGGCGTGACCTACACGGAGACGCTCGTGGTGCGCCCGACGGCGTAGGCGGGCGCGGGCCTGGCCATGAACACTCACCGGGAGGAGGCCAAACGCATGGAAGCCAGGAGGTTGTTTTCAGGGGCGCTCGCGGCGGCGGTCGTCCTCGCCGCCCTGCTGGTCACGGGCGGCGCGCCCGCATCGGCCCAGGGCCGGCAGGAGACGCTGATCATCGCGCGGAACATCGACGACTACGTCACGAACGACGTCCACCGGACGTACGAGTACACCTCCCAGATCATCGATCACGTGGCCTACGACACGCTGGTCACGGTGGAGGCGCCGGACTTCACCAAGATCCAGCCGAACCTCGCCGAGCGGTGGGAGCTGTCGAAGGACGGCCTGACGTACACCTTCCATCTCCGCAAGGGCGCGAAGTTCGCCTCCGGGAACCCGGTCACCGCCCACGACGTCCGGTTTTCGCTTCGGCGACTGAAGAACCTGAAGGACAACCCGGCGTTCTTCATGGACAGCATGAAGGACGTCCAGGTCGTGGACGATTCGACGGTGCGGATCGTGTTGAACGGCCAGGACGCGTCGTTCATCGCCGCGCTCGCCGCGGTCCCGTGCGGCATCGCGGACTCCAAGGCGGTGATGGCCAAGGGCGGCACCGACGCCGACGACGCGAAGGAGAAGGACAAGGCCACCGAGTCCCTCAACAACGTGTCTGAGGGCTCCGGGCCCTACAAGCTCCTCTCCTTCACCAAGAACGTCGAGGCGGTGATGGAGCGGAACCCCAACTACTGGGGGCCGAAGCCCTACTTCGCCAAGGTCATCATCAAGCACGTCCCGAACGGGACCACCCAGCGGGAGATGGTGGAGCGGGGCGACGCCGACGTGGCGATGGACTTCGACCCCGACATCGTGGCGAAGGTGACCCAGGGCCCCCGGATCAAGGTGGTCGAGGGGCTCTCGATGAACCAGGTCTACCTCGGCGTGAACAACAGCCCCGAGGTGAGCAAGGAGCTCGCCGACCGCCGGGTCCGCCAGGCGGTCTCCTATGCCATCGACTACGACGGGATCATCAAGGGGCTGATGCGCAACGCCGCCGAGCGCCCGCCGGGGATGATTCCCCTCGGGATCCTCGGAGCGGACAAGTCGATGAACCGGCAGCGGGACGTGGCGAAGGCGAAGCAGCTCCTGACGGAGGCCGGGTACCCGAACGGCATCTCGGTGAAGCTGAACTACTGGACGGCGCCGCTCCTCGGCGTGGCGCCGGAGCCGCTGGCGGCCAAGCTCCAGGCCGACCTCGGCCAGGCCGGCATCAAGGTCACGCTGGAGCCGAAGGAGCGCTCGGTGATGCTGTCCGAGTACCGTGCCGGCAAGCCGCCGCTGATGCTGGCGTCGTGGTCCCCGGACTACCTCGACCCCCACCCGTTCGTCGACGCGTTCTACGGGGCGGGGCCGGTGCCGAAGCGGGTCCACTACTCGAATCCGAAGGTCTCCGACCTGATCGCGACCGCCGACAAGGAAACGGATCCGAAGAAGCGCGAGGCGCTCTACAAGGAGATCACCCGGATCACCATGGACGACGTGCCGGAGATCATGCTGATCCAGCCCAAGTCCTACGTGGGGCTGAATCCCGCGATCAAGGGGTACGCCATCCACCCGATCTGGTTCGTGACCGTCTCGAAGCTCAGCCGCTAGGCGGAGGGATGAGGCGCCCGGGTCCGACGGCCGGTACGCGGCCTCAGGTCCGGGCGCCCCGGTCCACCCGCTCGCGCCTGCGCGTTCCCGCGCCGGCCCGCGCCCGGTCCCGGGCTCGCCCGGCCCCGCCCGGGCCGGCCGGCGCGCGGCCGCCCCGCCCCGGCCGGGCCCGCGCGGTTCGGCCCCGGGGCGTGACCGCATGCTGCTGACCTACCTCGGGCGGCGCCTCGCCCTGGCCCTGGTGGCCCTGTTCGGGGTCGTGCTGGTCGCCTTCAGCGTGGCCCACATGGTCCCGGCCGACCCGCTGGCCACCGTGCTCAGCGACATGGCGACGAAGGACCCGTCGATCCGCGCCGCCTACATGAAGCGCTGGGGGCTGGACCGCTCGGTGCCCGAGCAGTTCGTCGCCTATCTCCGGAACGTCGCGCGGGGCGACCTCGGGGAGTCGTTCACCACGAGGCGCCCGGTCCTGCAGGACCTCGCGCAGTTCCTGCCGGCGACCATCGAGCTGTCGCTCGCCGCGCTCCTCGTCAGCGTGGTGGTGGGGGTGCCGCTCGGGGTCTGGGCCGCGCTCCACCACAACCGCACGGTCGACCACGCGGCCCGGGCGGTGTCGCTCGTGGGGGCGGCGTCGCCGATCTTCTGGACGGGGCTGGTCGCGCTCTACATCTTCTACTACCGGCTCGAGTGGGCGCCGGGGCCGGGGCGGCTCGACGGTTACCTCACGCTCCCGCCGCGGGTGACGGGGTTCCTGCTCGTCGACAGCTTGGTGGCCGGGAACCTCGAGCTCTTCGGGTCGGCGCTCCGCCACCTCGTCCTCCCCGCCACCGTCCTGGGGTGGTTCATCATGGGCCTGATCGCCCGGACCACGCGGGCGGCGCTCCTCGAGGTGCTGGCGGCGGATTACGTGCGCACGGCGCGGGCGAAGGGGATCCGCGAGGCCCAGGTCATCGGCATGCACGCTCTCCGG
>DASRDR010000014.1:0-20335 GCA_035652475.1 Candidatus Methylomirabilota bacterium
TCGCGGGCTGGCGGATGAAGTTCCACGACGGCACCAGCCGGAACGCGACCTCGAACAGCGGGAGCGCCGTGAGCCGGGGGCCCAGCGCGAGCAGGATGCCGAGCGCCAGCAGCGGCACGAACGCCGCCGCCACGCGGCCCCGCCCGCGCGGCGGCCGGCGCCCGAGGGCGACCGCCGCCACCACCGCCAGCGCCAGCGCCACCAGGCCGGGATAGATCGCGCGCCCCGCGGCCGGGTTCACGCGCGCCAGGAGATCGGCCGGGCTCGGGGAGAAGAGGAGGACCTCGTGGAGCGAGCGCCCGCCGCCCGACACCGAGCGGCGGAGGAGCAGCCGCTGGAGGAGGAGCAGGAGTCCGCCGCCCGCGAGCGCGCCGCTCGCCGCCACCGCGAGCGCCGCCACCGGCAGGTCGGGGCGCCACCACCGGCGGCGATTCGCGAGCAGGCGGCCGGCGTGGATCGCGAGCGGGGCCGCGAGCGCCGCCGCGACGAGCGCGCCGCCCCGGCCGGGGGCCGCCGCGAGCCACGGGAGCAGCGCGAGCGCGCTCTGGCGCGCGGCGGTCCGCGGCTGGCGGGCGACGCCCGCCGCCAGGAGCCCGCCGGCGAGGAGCTGCCAGGCCCCGAGCGCCAGGAGCGCGATCACCCCGGCGACCGCGACCCGCACGGGGCCGGGCGCCTCCCACCCCCGCCGCCCGAGCGCGGCGAGCGTCCCCGCGGCCGGGGCCAGGGCCACGGCGCCGGCCAGCGCCCATCCGCCGGGCCCGACCGCGAGCGCCCGCCGGTCCCAGGCCGGGAGCCCGAGTCGCGCCAGCACGTAGACGGGCAGGCCGAGCGCCGCGAAGTAGAAGAAGTGCGGCTCCATCAGCGCGAGCCCCGCCAGCGCGCCGGCGCACGCGAGGCCGCCGCCGAGCCGGCCGGCGAGCGTGCCCTCGAGCCCCCACAGGGCGAGCGGCACCAGCGGGTAGGCGAGCCCGGCCGGGTGCCCGCCGAGGAGCGCGCCGACGCGGTACGGCCCACAGGCGAAGACGACCGCGGCCACCGTCGCGCCGAGCCGGGACGCGCCGTAGCGGTGGGCCAGCAGCGCCGCCGCCACGCCGGCCGCCGGGAACGAGAGGAACACGAGGAAGTTGTAGGCGAGCCGCGGCCCGAGCGCCGAGAGCGGGACGAACGCCGCCGCGGCCGGCAGGAAGACGTTCGGCAGGTTCGGCCGCGGCCCGTCGACCGCGAACTGGTAGGGATCCCGGAGGAACGAGCGCCAGGCGAGCACGCGGTCCCGGACGAGCCAGAGGTAGTAGTAGAGCTGCAGGTAGTCGCCCGGCGCCGCCGAGACGCGCTCGCGTCCCGCCGCGGGGACCGCCGCGTAGGGCAGCGCCTCCCGGGCGTCGCGGACCAGCGGCGCCGTGTAGGCGAGCCCCAGGACCAGCAGCGCGAGGGCGAGGACGAGCGCCGGGCCGCGCCCGAATCGCGGGAGGCTAGCGTCCTCCGGCGCAGGCCCGGTAGACATCCAGGAGCCGCTTCCCGAGGGCGGGCCACGCGAACTCGGTGACGACGCGCTCCCGGAGCGCCTGGCCGCGCAGCTTCCGCTCGTGCGGGTCGCGCAGGAGCGCGGTGATCGCCGCGGCCAGGCCCGGCACGTCGCGCATCGGCACGTACACGCCCGCCTCGCCGAGGAGGTGACGCGCCACCGGCCCGTCGTACGCCACCGCGGGCAGCCCCATCGCCGCGTAGTTCAGGAGCTTGCCGTTCGCCTCGGTGCTGACGTGCTTGGCGCTGACGCCGACGTCCCCCAGGGCGAGGTACCGCGGCGTCTCGCGGTACTCGACGCGGCCGGTGAAGGTGACGGACCGGCCGAGGCCCAGCGCCGCGGCCCGGGCCCGGTAGCGCTCGACGTTCGGGAAGCCCATGACCAGGAGGTGCGCGTCCGGGACGGCGGCGGCGACGGTCCGCCAGGCCTCCAGCAGGTCGTCGATGCCCTGGTACTCGGTGAGCACGCCGAGGTAGACGACCACCTTCTTCCCGACCAGGCCGAGGCGCTCCCGGAGGTCGTCGGCCACGATCTCCGGGCGCAGGATCGTCGGGTCGATCCCGTCGGCGAGCAGCACCACGCGCTCCGGCGGGATCCCCCAGACCTCGACCAGGTCGCGGGCGAAGTTCGCCGAGGACGGGAGCAGTCGGGCCGGCCACCGGAGGACCAGGCGCTCCAGCGCGACCAGGGCCCTCCGCCCGACGCCGCGGGCGGCCAGGTGGCCGTGGGCGACCATCTCGCCGGTGGCGCTGCCCTGGAGGTCTGCGACCGCCGGCCGGCCGACCGCGCGGCCCACCAGGGCCGCGATCACCGCGCCCTCGTGGAGGTGGCCGTGGATCACGTCCGGCCGGAAGCGCCGGGCGGCGCGCCAGGCGGTGCCGAGCAGCAGGAGGTCGAGGTACGGCCGGTGCGGCGAGAACCCGATCGGGAGATGCCGGACCCACGGCACGCGCACCGTCCGGACCGTGGGCGCGTCCGGATGGTCGTGGCCGACGTGGTAGGTCGCGACCAGGACCTCGGCGCCCAGCCCGCGCAGCGCCCGGGCCTCCTCGACGATCCGGATGTGGCATCCCCGATCGCCGAAGAACGGCGTCGGCGCGATCATCAGCACGCGCATGGACGCCCCATTGTAGCAAAGCCCCCCGCGCGGCCCGGCGGCCGCGCGGCGCCCCCGGCCCCGGGCCCGGATCAGCGCCGCCGGTGGTCCTTCGCGACCAGGTAGGCGGCGAGCGCCTCGCGCCAGGGGCGGAGCGTCACTCCGCGGGCCGCCGCCCGCGTGTTGGCGAGGACGGAGTCGGGCGGGCGCGGGGCCGGCGGCGTCCCCCCGGCCCGGGCGACGAGCGCCGCGTACTCCCGGGTCGGGACCCCGTGGAGCGCGGCCTCGATCCCGCAGAGGGCGAAGATCGCGGCCGCGAACTCGTGCCAGGAGCAGCGGCCGGCGTTGGTGAGGTGGTAGACGCCGCCGGGCGGGCCGGTGGCGAGGAGCCGGGCGATCGCGGCCGCCAGGTCGGCCGTGTAGGTCGGGGTGAGCACCTGGTCGGTGACGACCCGGATCTCCTCCCCCGCCCGCGCCTTCCGCAGCATCGTCTCGACGAAGTTCCCGCCCTTGCCGCTCGACCCGGCGACCCCGTAGAGGCCGGCCGAGCGGATCACCAGGTGCGCCGGGCTGGCCCGGCGGACCAGGAACTCGCCGGCGAGCTTGGTGACGGCGTAGACGCTCTGCGGCGCCACCGGCCCGTCCTCGGCGTGCGGGCCGGGCCCCACGTCGCCGAAGACGTAGTCCGTGCTGAGGTGGACCAGCCTCGCCCCGACGCGGGCGCAGGCGCGGGCGAGGTCGTCCGCCGCCGCGACGTTGACCGCGAGCGCCCGCGCCCGCGCGGCGGGATCGCGCTCGATGTCGTCGACGCGGTGGCAGGCGGCCGTATTGATCACCCACGCCGGCCGGTGCGCGGCGAGCACCCGGTCGACCGCGGCCGGGTCGGTGACGTCGAGGTCGCGGCGCTCGAGGGGCACCAGGGCGGAGGCCGGCAGCGCGGCCCGGAGGTCGCTCCCGAGCTGGCCCCCGGCCCCGATCAGGAGGACGGGCCGGGCGGGCAGGGCTACGGCGGTCCGGGCGCTCCGGGGACGTCGAACACCGAGCCCCCCACGCCCGCGATGCGGCGAGTCTCCTCGAGCAACTGCATCCAGCGGATGTTGTAGCACCGCGGATCGTCGAAGTCCGCCCGGCCCTCGGCCCGGACGCGGCTGACGAGATCCGCGACCGACTCCTCGATCGAGACCTTCGGCGCGACCCCGAGCACCCGCCGCAGCTTCTCGCCGGAGACGCGGTAGCTGCGGACGCTGGCCGGTCCGTAGTCGGGCCGGATGTCGACCTCGACCCCGAGCGCGCGGAGCGCCTCCCGCACCCGGAGCGCGAGCTCCGAGATCCGCACGTTGTGGTAGCAGAGGTTGAAGATCTCCCCGCGCACCCGGGACGCCTCCGCCTCCAGCAGCGCGACGTAGGCCTGGGCGACGTCGCGCACGTCGACCAGCGGGCGCCACATCTCGCCGCCCTGGTGGAGGCTCAGCCGCCCGCGGGTCAGCGCGTCGCGGACGAACGTGTTCACGACGAGGTCGTACCGCATCCGGGGGGAGTGGCCGTAGATCGTGCCCTTCCGGAGGATCACCGGGCAGAATGCCGCGTCGGCCATCTGGAGGAGCGCCTGCTCGGCGTCGTGCTTGGAGACCGAGTAGGGGGCCCGGGGGGCCACCGGCGACGTCTCGTCCTGCAGCACGTCGACCGCGTCCGGCCCCGTGCCGCGGTCGTAGACGGAGCAGGAGGAGGCGAAGACGTACCGGGCGATCCCGGCCGCCTTGCAGGCGCGGGCCAGCGCGACCACCGCCACCGTGTTCATCTCGCGGTTCGCGCGCGGGTTGTACTCGGCGGTCGGGTCGTTGGACAGCCCGCCCAGGTTCGCGACGGCGTCGACGCCGTCCAGGGTGCCGGGGGGGACCGCCCGCATGTCGGCGGTCACCAGCTCGATCCGGTCGCGGACCGCCCGGAGCCCGGCGTCCCCGAAGTAGAGGCGGTCGAGGACCCGGACCGCGTAGCCGCGCCGCACCAGCTCCTCGGTCAGGACCGAGCCGACGTACCCCGCGCCGCCGACGACCAGGATCCGGGGCACGCTAGCGGCCCCGGACCGTCCAGACGTCGCCGAAGGCATCGGGCGGGATCCGGATCTCGTCCGGCTTCTCGCGGTTGTACGCGTGGCTGGCGGTGCTGACGAGCTGCGTGTCGTCCTCGAGCGACATCCAGCCGTGGTACACGCCGGGCGGGACCACGATCAGCCGCGGCTTCCGGGCGCTCGCGATGATCGTCATCATCGCCCCGTAGCTCGGGCTCCGGGGCCGGTCGTCCCGGAGCACGAACTTGGCGCTGCCGTGGCTGATGAAGAACCAGTCCCAGAGCTCCTCGTGCTTGTGGAAGGCGCGCACGGTGCCCCGCGCGGGGCTCCCGACCAGGTACACCTGCCCGAACTGGTGGACCACCCCGTGCGGCTCTGGATCGGCGGCGTGGCGGGCGATCTCGGTGAGGTACCCGCGATCGTCCTCGTGCGTGACGAGCTCGACCACCCGGACCCCGTCGATCATGGCGCTCCCTCGCTCTGGCTCAGCTTCGTGGATGCGGCCGGGCGCGGCGGGGATCCGGGCCGTCGACCGCGGGCCATGATAGGAGATGCGGCGCGGACCGCGCATCGGGGATTTGCCCGACAGCGGCCACGGGGCGCGGGCGGCCGGCTCAGGCACGCACGAGCCGTCGCAGCCAGCCGTACGACATCACGTGGTCGGACAGGAAGGTCTTCAGGTAGTCGGTCGGCACCGCCATGACCTGGTGCCGCCAGATGCGGTCGCACGTGTAGCAGGGCAGGGTCGGCGGGATGTCGCCGCGCGCCATGCGCGCGCGGAGGTCGACCAGGCGCTCGTCGTTCCAGATCTCCCGGAGCGGCTTCTCCCGCAGGTCGCCCATCCCGAGCTTGCCGAAGAAGTCCTGGGGGCACGCGACGACGGTGCCATCCCAGTAGACCGACGCCGAGTACCAGAGGAACGTGCACGGCGTGAACCGGCGCCCGTCCGCCAGGAGCGCCTCGCGCGAGAGCTCGGGGACGAAGATGTCGCCCGCCCAGTTGTGCGGGGTGCGCAGGACCACGCGGTCGAGCGGCAGCCCCTTGAACCGGGCCAGGAACGCGCGCCGCAGCCGCCGCAGCTCGGCCTTCGGCGGGCCGCCGATCTCCATGACCTGGAGCACGGTGTAGGGGTGCCGCGCCCGGAGGTCCCGCTTGAGCCGGAGGAACCCGAGCAGGTGCTCGAGCGCCCAGTCGAACTTCGCGCCGACGCGGTTCTTCTCGTACATGGTCTTCTCGTACCCGTCAAACGAGCACGAGAGGAAGTCCAGCCCCGCGTCGATCAGCGCCCGGCCCTTCTTCTCGTTGAGGAGCGTGACGTTCGTGTGGATGCGGGTGTAGAGCCCGCGGTCCCGGGCGTAGGCGACCATGTCGGCGAGCCGCGGGTGCATGAGCGGCTCGCCGCGGTGGAAGAGGTTCACGTCGTAGGCGTGGTCCGCCACCTGGTCGATGATCGAGGTGAACAGCCCGAAGTCCATGAAGCCGTGGGCGTCCCGGGTGACGTCCTTGTTCGGGCAGTAGCCGCACCGGAGGTTGCAGCGGCTCGTCGACTCGATCCAGAGTCGCACCGGGAGCTGCGGGACCCGTGCGGCGCCGCGGCGGTACGCCCAGAAGACGCGGCCCAGGCGCGCCAGGTGGCGAAGATGGCGCCGATCCATCGCGGGCAGTATAGCAGAGGGGGTCGCGGCGCCCGCCGCCCGCGCGGGGGGCGGCTCAGGGCGCACGGGGGGCGGCTCAGGGCGCGCGGACGAGCTCGACCCCGCCCAGCGGCACGGTCGTGTCCAGGGTCGGCACCCACCCACGCCAGCGCCGGTGGAGCCGCCGCCCGGACGCCGGATCCCACACCCCGGCGACCAGCCGGTACCGGCCGGGGACCGCGTCCGGCGGCACCACGAGCCGCCGGCGCACGCTCACCGTCTGCGGCACGCCGAGGTCGGGCAGCATCGCGGGGAGCGGGTAATCGTCGCCGAACCGGGTCGTCTGGTCGGCGCCCCGGAAGTGGAACCACGCCATCAGGCGGTCCGAGGGCGAGCCGGCCAGGCGCCACGTGGTCGTCACCTCGACCGGCTCGCCGGCCCGCGCCGGGTCCGGCGCGACGCCGTACCCGACCAGCTCGACGCCGCGCCCGAGGACCGCCCCCACCCGGCGGGCGGGCGTCAGCGCGGCGCGGGCCTCGGCGTCGAGGCGCTCCGCCTCCTCGGCCGCCCCGTCCGCCCGGGCGAGCGCCGCGCGGGCGCGCCAGAGCTCGACGTGGACCCGCCCGGGGCCCAGCGCGCTGGCGGCCTCCGCGTAGGCGGCGCGCGCCTCGGGCCGGAGGCCGAGCCCGGCCAGCCGGGCCGCCTTGGCGGTCGGCGAGCCCGCCCGCAGACCGAGCTCGGTCTCCAGGCGCGCGTAGCCGTCGTAGCCGTCGGGAGCGTCCGGCGCCGCCCGCATGGCGGCGCGGTACCGGAGCAGCGCCGGCTCGAGCGCGTCCTGCGCCTCGAGCGCGCGCGCCTCGCCGACCGCCGCCGCCGCCTCCGCGGCGGCCGGCCCGGCACCGGGGGGCGCCAGCACGAACAGCTCGGCCACGCTCCAGCGCTCGGCCCGGGCGAGCTCGAGGAGCCGGAGCCGGCGGGCGTGCACCGGGGGGAAGCGCACGGTGAGCGTCCGGCTCGGGGCGAGGCGCGGCGCGCCGGTGTCCCACCGGAGCGCCACCCCGTCGGTCGCGACCCGGACGACCTCGACCGGCGGCCCCGCCGTCTCCGCCAGCACGGAGAGGCGGCTCGGGACCCGATCCGCGCGATCGGTCACGAGCGTGAGGCCGCTCACGGTCCGCTCGGCCCCCAGGTCGACCTCGAGCCACGCCGACCGGGGCGGGCCCGTGGCGCTCGCCCACCCGGTCTCGAGCCGCGCGTCGGCGACGCTGGCCGGCGCGCCCCGCCCGGGGCTCGCCTGGACGGTCCAGCCGGCCCGGGCCAGCGGGACCGCCGGGGGCGGGGCGCCGAAGTCGTGGAACACCGCGTAGGGGCCGACCTGCGCCTCGCGCGCCTGGACGAGCGCGGCCGCGAGCCAGCCCCGGAGCGTCTCGGCGCCGGTCCGCAGCACGTAGGCGACGCGGGGCGCGCGGTCGACCGCTTCCGTGAACGGGGGATAGCGGTCGTTCCAGGGCTCGGCCACGATGATGTCGCCGCCGGCGTCGAACGTGAGCCGCGGCGCGACCCAGTAGTCGAACGCGTAGGCGCGCTGGAGTCCCCGGGCGCGGAGGAACGCGAAGAGGGCCTCGTCGTCGGCCCGCTCGGCCCGGTACGCCGCGTACCGGGCCGGCCAGAGGATGGTCACGTCCCGGAGCAGCGGGATCCCGACCGCCGCCAGGTAGACGGCGGCCGCCGCGACCGCGAGCGCCGGGCTCCGGCGCCCGATCAGCTGGCCGGCCCGGGCCAGGATCAGCGCCAGGACCGGCGCGAGCGGGACCAGGTACCGCGGCACCTGCAGGAAGCGCCCGTACCAGACCACCCCGACGGTGACGAGCACCGCCGCCAGGAGCAGCGCCTCGCCGGCCCGGGCGGGCTCGGCCCGGAGCCGGCGCGCCCCCCGGAGGACGCGGACCGTCAGGAGCGCGAGCGCGCCGGCGACCGCGACCGGGACGACGAGCCACGCCGGCCAGGGCAGATACGGTGGCGTGTCGACCCACTCCCGCACGCCCAGGACGACCGGCAGCAGGTCGCCGAGCACCGTCCGCGCCGACTCCGCGGCGGTCGCGCGCCCCTGGAAGCGCACCCCGACCCGGAACGTCGCCCCACCGTGCGCCAGGTTGTAGATCCAGAACGGCAGGCTGCCCAGGAAGAACCCGACGACGCCCACCAGGGCCGCGCGGCGCGCCGGCAGCCGGGGGTCGACCAGCAGGAGCGCCAGCGCCGCCGGCAGGAGGGCGTCGACGATCTGGAACCCGCAGTAGAGCCCGAGCCCACCGGCCAGCCCCATCGCGAGCAGGACCCGCGCGCGGGCGGGCTCGCTGAGCCGCCCGCCGCGCGCGAGCCACAGCGCCGCCCCGCAGAGGACCACCTGCCCCAGCAGCAGGTGCTCGACGTAGTAGGCCCGCGCCCGGACGTAGTGCGCGAACACGTACGGCGAGGTGACGGTCGCGAACACGACCGCCAGCGCGCCCGCGCCCGGGCCGAACAGGACGGCGCCGGTGCGGTAGACGAGGAGCATGAGCCCGAGCGCCGCGGCCGCGGGGACGAGGCTCAGCGCCGGGCGCGAGCGGCCCAGCACGAAGAAGCTGACTGCCGCGCCGTAGGACTCCGGCACCCCGGCGTGGTTCTGGCGCCAGAAGAAGACCGGGAACTCGCCCTGCAGGATCCGGACGCCCATGAGCCCGGTCACCGCCTGGTCGGAGTCGAGGCGCGGCGCGGCCAGGTGGAGGCCGGCGAGGAGGACGAAGAGCGCCAGCGCCGCCGCGCGCCCCGCGCCGCCCAGGGCGCGGCCCTGCATCAGTGCCCGCGGAGCAGCAGGCGGAACACGGACCCGAGGTACGTCCAGAAGTAGGCGAGGAACCGGGTCTTGGACTCGCCGCCCTTGCGGAAGCGGTAGACGGTCGGGACCTCGAGGACTCGCCCCCCGCCGCGGACGACGTGGTAGAGGAGGCGGATCGCGTAGTCGCCGTAGCCGTAGAAGACGCCCGCCGCGTCCACCGCGGCCAGGCGGGTCCGCCGGAACACGAGGTACCCGGAGAGGTGGTCGTGGATGCGGAGCCGGAGCAGGATCCGGATCAGGACGTTGAAGGCGTACGACGCCCAGTACCGGAAGCGCGAGGTCAGCATGCCGCCGCCCAGCACGTAGCGGGAGCCGATGACGACGTCGAACTCCTCCGCGCACCGCACCATGAGCGGCAGGAGGCCCGGGTCGTGGTTCCCGTCGGAGTCCATGACGGCCACGATCTCGCCGCGGGCCTCGACGATCCCGCGGTGGATCGCGCTCGCCAGTCCCCGCTCGCCGTGGCGGACCCGGACCCGCACCGCCGGATCCGTCCGGAAGGTCGCCTCCACGTGCGCGGCGGTGCCGTCCGGCGACGCGTCGTCGACGACCAGCACCTCCGGCTCCAGGCCCGCGGCCCGCGTGACCGCCAGGATCTCGGCGATCAGCTCCGCGATCCCCTCGCGCTCGTTGTAGGTCGGCAGGACGACCGAGACGCGCGGACCGGCCATCGGGCTCGTCCCCCCCTCAGCCCCGGGCGGGGGCCGGGCCGGCCGGCCGCCCGCCGCCGCCGGGCGCCGGGCCGGGACCGGCGGGGCCCGGGGCGCGCCCGTCAGCCGCGCGTGAGGGCTCGCAGCGCATCGCAGACCTGCCCAATCTCGTCCGGGCCGAGCCCGGTGCCCGACGGTAGGTTGATGCCCGTCGCCCCGAGGGCGGTCGCGACCGGGAACGGGGCGTCGGTCCGGTACGGGGGCAGCTGGTGGAGCGGCACGAAGAACGGCCGCGAGTCGATGCCGCGGGCCCGGAGCCCCTCGCGGACCGCCTCGCGGTCGCGTCCGAACGCGGGCTCGACCAGCACGGAGTACATCCAGTGCACGCTCTCCGCCCACGGCTCGGCGGGCGGGCGCGTGAGCCCCGGGACGCCGGCCAGGCCGACCTCGTAGGCGGTCGCGATCGCCTTGCGGCGGGCCAGGATCGCGTCCGCCTGCTCGAGCTGGGCGCAGCCGATCGCCGCCTGGATGTTGGTCATCCGGTAGTTGAACCCGATCTCCGGGTGGTAGTAGCGGCGCCGGGGGTCCATCGCGTGGTCCCGGAGGAAGGCGGCCCGCTCGGCGAGCGCGGGGTCGTTCGTCACCACCATCCCGCCCTCGCCGGTCGTGATGATCTTGTTCCCGTAGAACGAGAAGGCGCCGACGCGGCCGAGCGCCCCGACCCGCCGCCCCTTGTAGCGCGCCCCGTGCGCCTCGGCGGCGTCCTCCACGACGTCGAAGCCGTGCTCGGCGGCCAGCGCGAGCAGGGGGTCCAGGTCGACGGGGTGGCCGTAGAGGTGGACGGGCACGACCGCGCGCGTCCGGGGGGTGACCTTGCGCCGGGCGTCCTCCGGGTCGAGCCCCCACGTCCGCCGGTCGGCGTCGACGAGGACCGGGGTCGCCCCCGTGTACCGGACGACGTTCGCGGTCGAGACGAAGGTGAGGTCCGGCACCAGCACCTCGTCCCCCGGGCCGATCCCGAGGCTCGCCAGGCAGAGGTGGAGCGCCGTGGTGCCGTTCGACGTCGCCACCGCGTGGCCGGCCTCGCAGAACGCGGCGAAGTCCCGCTCGAACCGCCCGACGTACTGGCCGAGTGAGGAGATCCAGCCCGAGTCCACGCAGTCCAGGACGTACCGGCGGACGTTGTCCGACAGCCAGGGGGCGAAGACCGGGATCATCGGCCCTCCTCTCGGGCCTCGGCCACGACGTCGCACACGTACGCCACCTCGGCCTCCGTGAGCGTCGCGCCCGAGGGCAGGTACAGCCCGCGCCGGCAGAGCTCCTCGGCCACCGGGAACCGCTGCCCGCGGAACAGCTCATAGTAGATCGGCTGCAGGTGGATGGGAATGAAGAAGGTGCGGGTCTCGATCCCCCGGCGGGCCAGCCGGCGCCGGAGCTCGTCGCGCGAGATGCCGAACGCGTCCTCGACCAGGACGCCGTACATCCAGTAGACGTTCCGGGCCCAGGGGCGCTCGACGGGGAGGGTGAGGCCGGGGACCCGCCCGAGCCGCTCCGTGTAGCGGGCGGCGTTCCGCCGTCGCGCGGCCACGAACTCCTCCAGCCGCTCGGTCTGGGCCAGGCCGACCGCCGCCTGGAGGTTCGTCATCCGGTAGTTGAACCCGAGGTACTTGTGCCAGAAGTGCCGCTCGTCGGAGAAGGCATGGTCGCGGAGCCGCCGCCCCAGCGCGGCGAGGGCGGCGTCGCTGGTGGTCACCATCCCGCCCTCGCCGGTCGTGATGATCTTGTTCGCGTAGAACGAGAAGGCGGCGGCCCGGCCGAGACTGCCGGCCGGCCGGCCCCGGTATCGCGCGCCGTGGGCCTCGGCGGCATCCTCGAGGACCCAGAGACCGCGGCGGGCAGCCAGCTCCAGCACCGGGTCCATGTCGACCGGATGGCCGTAGGTGTGGACGACCACGATCCCGCGGGTCCGCGGGGAGAGCGCGTCGCCGAGCCGGGCGACGTCGAGGTTCCAGGTGTCCCGCTCGGCGTCGACCAGCACCGGTGTCCCCCCGGCGTAGCGGACGGCGTTGGCCGTCGCGATCATCGTGAAGGTCGGGAGGACCACCTCGTCGCCCGGCCCCACGCCCAGGGCCGCCAGCGCGAGGTGCAGGGCCGTCGTCCCGTTGGCGCACGCCACGCCGTAGCGGCACCCGGTCGCCTCGGCGAAGGCGGCCTCGAACTCGCGGACGAAGCGGCCGGCCGACGAGATCCAGTTGGACTGCACGCACTGGGTCAGGTAGCGCAGCTCGTTCCCGTCCAGGCGCGGGTCGGCGACCGGGATGATCTGCCGCTCCATCGCCTCCTCGACCACCGGGATGCGCGGCAGCCGGACCTCGAGCGGCGGCTCCGGGTCGGGGAGGATCCGGGCCAGCTCGGCCATCACGTCGTCGGGGAGCCGGGTCTCTTCGATCACGGGGCACTCCCCCCGCCGCGCTCGCGGCGCAGGCGACGGATCGTCTGGACGTAGCGCCACCCCAGGGTGGCGAACCGGCGGACGCTCGGGCTGGTCTTCGTCAGGCCCGCCCGGCGCTCGACGGCCCGGTACGGGACCTCGACGACCCGGAGGCCCGCCCGGCAGGCCCGGGCGAGGAAGTCGATGCAGTACTCGCCGTACACGAGATCCCCGCGGACCGGGACGCGCGCGAGCGCGGCGCGCCGGGCGGCGACGAAGCCGGAGGTCCAGTCCCGGACCGGCCCGCCGAGCCAGAGGCGCCCGAAGAGGTTGATGGCCCGTGAGGCGAGCACCCGGCCGGCGGAGTCCCGGCCGTCGCCGCCCCCGGGCGCGTACCGGGAGGCCACGACCACGTCGGCGGCGGCGGTCGCGGCGATCAGCCGCGGGATCACCGCCGCCGGCATGGACCCGTCGGCGTCGAGCCAGACGACCACCGGCGCCCGGCTGGCGGCGATCCCCTCGGCGATGGCCGACGGCAGGCCCCGGCGGCCGATCCGGCGGAGGACCCGGACCCGCCCGGTCGCGGCGAACGCCGCGTCGACCGCCTCCCAGGTCCGGTCCGGGGAGTCGTCGTCGACCACCAGGACCTCGGCGCCCGGCACCGCCTCCAGGATCTCCGTCACGACCTCCCGGATCACCGGCCCCTCGTTGTAGGTCGGGAGCACGATCGAGGCCGTCACGCCGCCGCCTTGCGCGCGACCACCACCACCGAGCTGCCGAACGGCAGCGGGGCGAGCCGCAGGAGACGGCGCTCCAGGCGCTGGAGGCCGCCCAGCACCGCGTTGAGCGGGCCGGGCACGGGGAACAGGTCCGAGCCGCCCGGCCGCGCCCGCCGGGCGAGCCGGACCGCCAGCACGGCCGGGAAGACGAGGCAGTACGCGTAGGAGGCGAAGAGCGGCGTGAAGCCTGCCGCGACCACCAGCGCCACGAGCTGCCGGCGCGTGTACCGGCGTGCCCCGTGGACCGCGCCGTCGTGCGGGGAGCGGAGCCAGGCGAACGCCGAGTCGGTCACCAGGAGGAGCCCCTCCGGCCGCAGCACGCGGTGGCACTCCCGGAGGGCCCGGGCTTCCGCGCCCACGCCCCGGTGGTAGAGCAGGTCGAGGCAGAGGCAGGCCGCGAACGCCGCGTCGGGGAACGGGAGCGCCTCGACCGAGCCGCCGACCAGCCGGAGGCGGCCCCGGCGCCGGGCGAGCGCGAGCGCGAGCGGCGCCGCGTCCACGCCGGTCCAGCTCCCGTGGGCGGCCAGGCGCGCCAGGGTGCCGCCGGTCCCGCACCCCACGTCCAGCCCGGGTCCGGCGAGCCGGCCGTAGCGGCGCAAGAGGGTCGTGACCAGGGCCCGCTTGGAGCGGAACCACCAGTGGCGGTCCTCCAGGGCGAAGTGGGCGGCATAGGCCTCCGGCTCCACGCGTCACCGGCCGAAGAGGCGCTCCAGGAACTCGAGGTACTGCCGCGTGATGCGCGGCCACCGGTACCGGCCGTCCACGTACGCCCGCCCCCGCTCGCCGAGCGCCTTCCGGAGCGCATCGTCGGCCGCGAGCGCCGCGGCCGCCGGGCCGAAGTCGCCGGGGGCGCGGTCGTACAGCAGGCCGGCGCCCGAGCGCTCCACGTGCCCCCGCAGGACCGCGGAGCGGGCGGTCGCCAGGACCGGTGTGCCCTGCGACCACGCCTCCAGGACGACGAACGAGAAGCTCTCGTGGGGCGAGGGCATCACCAGCGCGGTCGCCCCCGCGAGGGCGTCCCACTTCTCGGCCTCGGGCCGGAACCCGAGCGCGCGCAGGCCGGGGCGGCGCGGGAGCTTCATCGCCACCGTGCCCATCAGCACGAGCTCCAGCGGCTCGGCGGCGCCCTCGCGCCAGGCCAGGAAGTCGTCGACCAGCGCGCGGCAGCCCTTCTCGACGTCCACGCGGCCGACGTAGAGGAGGTAGGGGCCCGGCAGCCGGTGGCGGGCGCGGAACCGCGCCGGCTGGGCGTCGGCGACCGGGTCGATCCCG
Organism: Candidatus Methylomirabilota bacterium; assembly: GCA_035652475.1. Lineage (GTDB taxonomy): Bacteria > Methylomirabilota > Methylomirabilia > Rokubacteriales > DASRDR01 > DASRDR01. Next base: position 14,328 of record DASRDR010000014.1, read on the forward strand.
GCCCCGATGACCGCGGCCGGGATGTGCGCGGTGTGGAAGCGGGCCTCCACGAACGCCCGCTCCTCCTCGACCTGGAAGATCAGCCCCCGCGGGAGGCGGAACAGCCCCCGGAAGAGGTCCAGCCGGATCGGCCGCTCGTCGTGCGCGGTCGGGACGAGCACCGCCTTGTCGGCGACCAGCGGGAGCCCGAGCGTGGTGGGCAGGTAGAGGTACGTGAAGAAGACGAAGCCGTCGTAGTCGTCGGCGTGGCCGCGGATCCACTCGATCAGCGACAGGGCGAGCGGGCCCTGCCGGCGGATCCACTCGGCCTCGTCGAAGAAGGTGTGCGGCGAGGCGTAGAGCCAGTCCGCGTAGCGGCCGAAGGCGCGCACCCGGCGAGGGCGGTCGACCGGGAAGCGCCGCACCAGGACCCCGTTGAGGGTCTCGACCCCCGACGGGTACACGTTCCGCCAGGTCAGGTAGTCGCGCGCGCAGGTGGTGAGGACCTCGAGGTCGTGGTGCGGCGCCAGCGCCTCGGCGACGCGGCGGCACTCGTGCTCGGCGCCGCCGTCGATCTCCGGGCCGTAGCGCTGGACGACGAACGCGAGCCGGAGCCGCGGCGGCGTCCGGACCTCGCCGGGCATCTCGGCCCCCGGCGCCCCGCCGGCGGTCACCGGACCGCCTCCGCGCCGGCCAGCCGGTCGAGCTCGGCGCGGAGCCGGGCCCCGATCGCCCCGGCGTCGAAGGCCCGGAGCCGGGCCCGCTGGCCGGCGATCACCGCGGCCCGCAGCGCGGGGTCGGTCACGACCCGGTGGAGCACCTCGGCGATCGCGGGGAAGTCCTTCTCGGCGACCAGGAGCCCGGCGCCCCCGAGCGTCCCCGGCACCCCGGTGGCAGCGTAGGCGACGACCGGGAGGTCGAAGTGCATGGCCTCGAGCAGCGGCACGCAGACCCCCTCGTGCTCGGAGAGGCACAGGAAGGCGGTCGCCACCCGGTAGTAGGTGCAGAGCTCGGCCTGCGACACGACGCCGGCGAACACGACGTGGTCGAGCACGCCCAGCTCGGCGGCGAGCTTCTGGCACCCCGCGAGGTAGCTCTCGGTGTCGACCGCCGATCCGACGACCACGAGCCGGCTCCGGGGGTCGAGGCGCCGGTAGAAGTAGAACGTCTTCAGGAGGTCCTCGATCCGCTTGTTCGGGGCGATCCGGCCCACGAAGAGGAGGGTCGTGCCGTCCCCGTGCGCCGCGGCCAGGGCCGGGACCGGCGGGTGGGCGTACTGCTCCCAGTCGACCAGGATCGGCAGCACCGCCGTCCGCCGGAAGCCGGCCGCCTCGAGCTCGCCGCGGTTGAACTCGGAGACCCCGAGCGCGAGCTCGGTGACCCCGCGGAGCCGGGCGAGCTCCCAGCGCCCGCGCCGGCACCGGTCGGCCACCCGCGCGTTCACCCCGACGAAGTACTCGGCCGGGGTGATGTTGTGGTAGACGAGGACGCGCCGGCCCGGCAGCCCCGCGAAGAAGCTCGTCACGTCCGAGCCGATCGAGAAGTGGAAGAGCACGACGTCGTCCGGCCCCGCCACCCGGCGGTACGCGGTGAAGAAGTGGGCGTCCTGGACCAGGCTCGCGTGGCGATACTGCGCGTAGACCTCGGACGGGTACCCCCAGCTCCGGAGGAGCTGCCGGAGCGCCCGGACGTGGTTGCTGATCGCGTCGGCGACGTCGAAGTTCGACACCAGCTGGTGCACGCCGCGGAAGGGCCGCGGGGCGGTCATCCGAGCCGCGCCCCGAGGGCGCTCAGGACGGCGAGGTAGCTGTCGGTCACCCGGTCCCACGTGTAGCGCGCCTCGACGTACGCCCGCCCGCTGTCGGCCAGGCGGCGGCGGAGGGCGGGGTCGGCGGCGAGCCGGTCCAGCGCCTCGGCGAACTCGAAGTAGTCGTCGAAGAACAGGCCGCCGTTCGACGCCAGGCAGTGCTCGCGGGTGACCGGGCAGCCGCCGTGGACCAGCACCGGGGTCCCGGCGAGCCACGCCTCCATCAGCACCAGCGAGAAGCTCTCGAGCCGAGACGGCTGGCAGACCGCCAGCGCCGCCGCGTAGGCGTCGGCCTTGTCCTGGGCGGAGACGAACCCGAGGTCGAGGATGTCCGCCGACAGCCGGGGCGGGATGCGGACGCCCCCCGGGCCGATCAGCACCAGCTGGAGCCGCGGGGCCTTCGGGTGGGTGAGCCGGTACCGCGCGAAGTACTCGACCAGGAGCGGCGTGTTCTTCTCGGCCGCCTTCCGACCGGCGTAGAGGAGGAAGGGGGCGAGCACGCGGTGCTGCCGGCGGAACCGGGCGGCCTCGCCGGGCGGCGGGGGATCGACGCCCTCCCCGACCACGTGGAAGCGCGCCGGGTCGGCGCCGGCGAGGGCCTCCCCGAGCGCCCGCTCGGCCGGGACGTGGAAGCACACCGCCCGGACCGCCCGCAGGACCCGGCGGGTCCACTTGAGGCGGGCGAACGGCTCGTCGTGGAGACACGGCACCAGGAGGGAGCGCTCGGGGGCGATCAGGGCGCCCTCCCAGGTGGTCCCGAAGCAGTACGGGATGAACGCGTACCAGTACCGGTCGCGCTCGGCGGCCAGGTACGCGTAGAGGTCGTTCGAGTTGATGGACTCCCGCACGAAGTCCTCCTCCTCGAACGAGGTCAGCGTCCCCCCGAGGTCCAGCCGCCACTGGAGGCGCGCGTACCGCTCCGGATCGCGCGGGCGGACCTTGAACCGCCGCACGAGCACGCCGTCCTCCTCGCGCGCCCCGTCCGGGTGGTGGTCGCCCCAGCCCGAGGCGTGGTCGCGGGCGCACGTCGTCAGGACCTCGACCGGCACCCCGCGGCGCTGGAGCGCCCGCACCGTCGCCCGGCACTCGGCCTCGGCCCCGCCGGGGATCGCGGCGCCGTACCACGGCACGACGAACGCGAGCGTCTCAGGCACCGAGCCGCTCCAGGGTGTCGACGAGCCGCGCGGTCACCGCGGGCCACGCGTACTCGGCCTCCACGTAGGCGCGGCCGCGCGCGCCCAGCTCGGCGCGGCGGCGCCCGTCCTCCAGCAGGAGATCGAGGGCGGCGGCGAACTCGTAGAAGTCCTCGAAGCCCAGCCCGCCGCCGGCCCGCGTCACGTGGTGCATGGTCACCGCGCAGCGGGCGTGGACGAGCACCGGCGTGCCGGCCAGCCACGCCTCCATCAGCACGATCGAGAAGGACTCGTTGACCGACGGCTGGCAGACCACCGTCGCCGCGGCGCAGGCGGCCGCCTTCTCGGCCGGCGGGAGGTAGCCGAGGTCCCGCACGCCGGGGACGCCCGCCGGCGCGGTGACCGGGCCGTCGCCGACCAGGACCAGCGTCACGTCGGCGCGGTGGGTCGCCCGGTAGCGGAGCGCGTACTGGACCAGGAGCGGCACGTTCTTGCCGGCCTCCTTCCGGCCGAGATAGAGGAGCAGCGGACCGGCGAGGCCGTGGCGGCGCCGGAACGCGGCGGCGTCGGCCGGCGGCGGCGGGTCGAAGCCCAGCCCGACGACGCCGGTCGGCCGAGCCTCCAGCCCGTAGAGCTTGTCGGCGAGCGCGGCCTCCGGCTCGGCGTTGAAGATGAACCCCCGGCAGGCCCGGAACGCGTCCCGGACCACGCCCAGGTAGGCGAACGGCTCGTCGTGGAGGCACGGGATCAGCACCGCGCGCCCCGGGACCAGCGGGATCCCGCGGAGGGTCGTCCCGAAGAGGTAGGGCGCGAAGCAGACCAGGTCGTGGTCCGGCCCGTGCGCCGCCAGGTGGGCGAAGAGGTCCGGGCTGGCCACCGAGCCCTCGGCCCAGCGCTGCTCCTCCTCGGGCCGGAGCCGGTTGCCGCGCAGGATGCGCTGCTGGAGCCAGGCGTGGCGGCGCTCCTCCCGGGGCTGCACGCGGAAGCGCCGCACCAGCACCCCCGCCTCGCGCGTCGATCCCGGGCGGAGGGCGTTCTTCCAGGTGAGGTGATCGCGGGCGCAGGTGGTGAGCACCTCCACGGCGATGCCGGTCGGGACCAGGTGCTCGGCCAGCCCGCGGACCAGCGTCTCGGCCCCCCCGACCACGTCCGGCCCGTAGCGCGGCACCACGAACGCGACCCGCCGCACGGCCGCGCGGCGCTCCGGCGTGGCCGGGCTCATCCGGGCTCCGCGGGCGCCGGCGTCTCGTCCCGCGGCGCGGGCGGGCGGCGGCCCGGGCCGCGCGGGGGCCCGAGGCCCGAGGCGGCGCTCACGGGCGGCGGCCGATCACGGCGTAGTCGAGCGCGCCCCACAGGAGCTGGTTCAGGCGCTCGAAGTTGTCGTTGATCTGGCCCAGGAACGCCTCCTCGTACCGCCGCATGTACCAGAGCGGCTCGAGCCGCTGGAGCTTCCCCTCCGGCGGCACCGGGTTGACGTACCGCACCTCGACCCCGTGGAACCCCGCCGCCTCGAGCACGAACCGGGCCGCCTCGGGGTGGATGGGCTTGACGTGCGTGAGGTCGACGTAGAAGGCGCCCGAGAAGACGGTCAGGCACGCGGGGTTCGGCGTCTCGCAGAGCAGCACCCCGCCCGGGCGGAGCTTCCGGTGCGCCAGCCGGACCAGCGCGATCAGCGCCTCGGGCGCCAGGTGCTCGATCACCTGGGCGCAGAAGATCCCGCCGAGCGCGCCGTCGGGCTCGGCGGCCAGCGCCGCCAGCGCGTCCGCCTGCTCGACCGCGAGCCCGGCCTCGCGGCAGCGGGCCACCATCCCGGGGTCCAGGTCGACGCCGCGGGCGGCGATGCCCGCCTCCCGGCAGAGCTCGAGGAACTCGCCCCGCCCGCAGCCGACGTCCAGCACCGGCGCCGCCCCGCCGAAGAGGTCGAGGTACGCCGCCTGGCGCTGCCGGATCTCCTCGCGGGTCCCGCGGTGCCGGTCCTCGAACCGCACGTAGGCCGCCGCGGGGAGCGTGGCGAGGCCCGGCGGGGCGACCGGCGCGGGCGGGAGCCCGAGCGGGGCCGGCGTCCGCCCCCGCTCGACCTCGGCCGCCAGGGCCTCGACCCGGGCCCCCAGCGCGGCGAGGCGCTCGGCGAGCTCGCGCTGGCCGCGCTGGCGGTCGCCGCGCTCGACGGTCAGCCGCTCGTGCAGGTCGAGCGAGAGGTCCTCGAGCCGGCGGGTCAGGGTGGTCAGCGCGTCGCGGACCTGGAGCACGAACCCGTTCAGCAGCTGCAGGAGCGTGCCGTTGAACTCGACCTGGCGGGCGAGGACGAGCGTGATGTACGGGCGCGTCACCCGTCGCAGGAGCTTCTTGGCGCCGACGATGAGCGCGCCGACCCCGGCGCGGTGGGAGGTGATCACGGGCTCGGCCGCCGTGTCCCAGCCGTCGTTCAGGCGGGCCAGGTGCTGCTCCAGCTCGTCCTGGAACGTCGGCGCGCTCTCGGCGAGCTCGAGCTCCATCTGGGTGATCCGGCGGACCTCCTCGTCCGAGTAGAACCCGGAGGCCTTGCGCTCGCGCACCCGCGCCTTGATCTCCTCCATGAGGCGGCCGACGTCGACCGGGCCGGCCGGCGCGCTCGCGTCGATCGTGCCGGGCGGCGCGGCGCCGCCGCCCGGCGCGGGCCGGGGCGCCGTCACGGGGCGTCCCCGGCCCCCGGCTCGACGCGCCAGCGGTGCGGCAGGCGGGCGACGCCGGTGTCGCGGGTGCGCGAGCGGACCGCGAACGCGTAGAGCCGGCTGTGGTAGTCGTACGCGTGCCCGTCCCGGGCGTGGACGGCCACGTCGAGCAGGTACTCGCCCTCGACCAGGTCCAGCCGGTCGAGCGTCACCACCGCCACGCCGTCGCCGTCGAGCTTGCCGAGGGCGAGCCCGTCGATCGCGGTGTTCGTCCCGTAGCAGCAGACGCCGTCCTTGCGGAAGACGCCGAAGCCGAACACCGGGTCGTCCACCGGGCGCCGGGCGCGGTAGGCCAGGTGCACCGCGCACGGCTCGCCGGCCTCGAACAGGTACCGCTCCGTGCCGTCCCGGCCCGACAGCCAGACCCGGGTGAGCTCG
>DASRDR010000015.1:0-22567 GCA_035652475.1 Candidatus Methylomirabilota bacterium
TGCCGGTTCGCCTCCAGCAGGTCCGCCACCGTCCGGATCACCAGCGCCGGCCCCTGCGTGACGTAGCCCAGCACCGGCAGACCGGCCTCGCGGAGCGCCGGGAGCAGGTCGGCGAGGAGGTCCGCCGATCGCCCGGCCGGCACGAGCCGGAGCGCGGCGGGGCTCACGATGGCCAAGCCGGTCAGGCGGACGCTGCCGCTGCGCGGGGTCGCCGGCAGCTGGATCTCGCTGGTGTCGGCGAGCTCGAGCGAGCCGTCGCCGGCGCCGGCGGGCTGCACGATCAGCGTCACCGCCGCCCGGCGCGCCTGATGGAACGCCGCGGCCTTGGCGAGGTCGACGGCGGCCAACGCGGTGCCGGCCGCGAGGACGAACGGGTCCGACCACGCGCCGGCGATGCGTCGCACGCTGCCGGCCGTGCCGAGCGGCACCCGCTCGAGCGCGTAGTCGAGGCGCAGCCCGAGCCGCGTCCCGTCGCCGAGCGTCGCCTCCAGCGGGTAGGGACAGTGGTGGAGCGCGAGGGTGGCCGCATCGACACCGTGCCGGCCGAGGAGCTCCAGCAGGTGCTCGACGACCGGACGATTGGCGACCGGCAGGAGGGCAGCCGGCCGGTCCCGGGTGAGGGGCCAAAGCCGGGTGCCCGGCCCGCCGGCCAGGATCACCGCCCGCATGCGCCCGCCTCCCGCCCCGCCCCGCTGTGCGCCACCGCCCTGGCGGCCCGACCCCTCAGCGCGCCCCCGGCCGCGCGGGCGCCCCGGGACCCGCTCCGGGCTCGCTGGCCCGCGCCACCGGGCCGCTCATCACGGGAGAGGTGGAGCGGTGACCTGCCTCCCGGCCCGCGCCGGCGCCCACCTCCCCGGGTCCTCTCGCGCTCGATGTCTCCGCCCACCTCGGCCCCACCTCAGCTCGCCGCGTGGCCCTCGAGGGGCCGCGCCGCGTGCCGGGGCTCGATCCGGACCGGTGCCGGCCCGGCGCCCGTCGCCGGGTGAAGGGCGCGCAGCGCGTCGGCGGCCTCGGCGACGTCGCTGCACACCTCGAATAGGAGATGGAGCTGCATGATCTCGAGCAGGATCCGGACGTCCGGCCGGATCCCGACCAGGCAGAGGCCGCCCCGGCGACGCTCGACGTCCCGGAGGAGCGTGACCAGAGCGCCGAAGCCGCTCGCGTCGACGCGCGGCACGCGGCCCATGTCCACGGCGATCAGGGGGGCGGGGGCGGCGGCGAGGAGGCGGCGCGCGGTCCGCAGGAACGCGGGCGCGATCGGCGCGATCAGCTCGCCCTCGAGCTCCAGCACGAGGACGGAACCGATCTGGTGGGCTGTGACCTGCATGGGTCGTCTCCTTCCGGGAAGTCCCCGCGCGCTCGATCCAGCCCCGTAACTATGAAGCCCCTTTGCCGGTCAGGACGGCCGGGATCGTGCGGACGAGGATGGCCAGGTCCAGGGCCAGCGTCTGCCGCTCGATGTAGGTCACGTCGAGCTGGACCTGGCCCTGGAAGTCGATGTTGTTGCGCCCGGAGATCTGCCACAGCCCGGTGATGCCGGGCATCGCCGCGAGCCGGCGCCGGTGGGCCGGATCGTAGAGGGCCACCTCCGAGGGGACCGGCGGCCGCGGGCCGACGAGGGACATCTCCCCGCGGAGGACGTTGAACAGCTGGGGCAGCTCGTCGAACGACAGCTTCCGGATGATGCGGCCCACCCGGGTCACGCGGGGATCCCGCCGGATCTTGAAGAGGATGCCATCCGGCATCTCGTTCAGCGCCAGGAGATCGGCCTTGCGCGCCTCGGCGTCGGGCACCATCGACCGGAACTTCAGCATCACGAACCGACGGCCGTGGCGGCCGACGCGGACCTGCCGGAACAGCACCGGGCCGCCGTCCTCCAGCTTGATGGCGACCGCGATCAGGACCAGGAGCGGCGCGCAGGCGAGGACGAGCGCCAGCGCGCCGGCCACGTCCAGGGCGCGCTTCAGCCGGTCGGAGAGCTGGACCCGGCAGCGCCACAGGAGCCGGCGCAGCACCAGCCGGGCGATGGTCCGGCGGCGCGCCCACTCGAGCCCACCGCCGGCGAGCCGGCGGTGCCGGTCGTCGAGGAGCCGGACCTGCTGCGGGCTCACCGCCGTCCCCCGGGGCCCGGGGCCCCCGCCCGCCCGGCTCGCCGGACACGCCCCGCGCGGGGAGGAGATGCGGTCATCCCGCCCTCCGCGGCGTCGGGATCCATACCGCCGTCCCTCGCCAGCCGACGCGCGCGCAGATCCACACCTTGTGGATCGCGTAGAGCGGCGCGAACAGCGCCAGGGCGAGGTACGCGCGGGCCGGGACGCGGGCCAGGGCGCAGCCTCCCACGACGTAGGACGCCTGCCCGGCGACGAGCATGCCCCAGAGCACCGCGGGCGCTCCCGGCGCGCCGGCGAGCCAGGCGACCCCGTGGACCAGCGCCGCCAGCGCGGTCCCGGCGCCGAGCAGCGCCAGCGGCGGCGTCGTCAGGTCGAGCGCCGCCTCGAGGCACGGCCACGACCGCGTCCGCCATGCGCCCGCCAGGAGCGCCGGGAGCTGGGCGCGAGCCACCGCGAGCCGCCCGCCCTCCCACCGGAGCTCCTGGCCGTCGGCGCCGCCCAGGGTCGGCTCCATCACCGTGCGGACCTGGGCCTCGGGCACGAAGGCCACCCGGAGCCCGTGGAGGACCAGGCGGAGGTGGTACTCCTGGTCCTCGGCGACGGACCGCGTCTCCCACCGCACGCGCCGGAGCGCCTGGGCGCTCAGGCAGGAGCCGTTCCCCTGGAGGCCCGCCGAGGCCCCGACCGCCTCGCGCCCCAGCGGGCGGAGGTAGTGCACCAGCGCCAGGTCCGCTGCCATGAGCGCCGTCCGCCAGCTCTCGCCCGGGTTCGCCACGCTGCAGTACGCCTGGGCGGCCCGCGCGCCGCGCCGGAGGGCGGCGTCCAGCGCGGTCAGGAGGTGCCGGTCCGGGCGCGAGTCGGCGTCCAGGACGACGAACGCGTCGTGCCGCCGTTCGGGCACGAGCGCCGCGAAGGCCCAGCCCAGCGCGAAGCCCTTCCCGCCGCGCCGCCCCTCCGTGCGCTCGAGCACCCGCGCCCCCGCCCGGCGCGCGAGCTGGGCCGTCTCGTCGGTGCAGTGGTCCGCCACGACGATGACCTCGTAGAGGGCGCGCGGGTACTCGAGGCCGGCGAGGACGCCGAGCAGCGTCGGCAGCGTCGCCGCCTCGTCGTGCGCCGGGACCAGCACCCCGAACCGCGTCCGGGGCGGGCCCGGTGGGGCGGCTGGCCGCCGCGCGGCGAGGGCGGCTGCCGTGAGCAGGACGAGGTAGCCGGTGAAGGCGGCCACCGCCCCGAGGAGCGGGAGCTCGAGGAGCCAGAGCGCGTGCCCGAGCGCGTTCATCACGCGTAGTTCGCGTAGAAGTAGCGGTTCCGGGCGAGCCGGACGTCGTTCAGGACGACCCCGAGGATGCGCGCCCCGAGCGCCTCCAGGCGCTCGCGCGCGAGCTGCACCGCGTCCACCGGCGTGGCGTGCGCCCGCACGACCAGCAGGACCCCGTCGACCGACGAGGCGAGCACGGCCGCATCGGACGCCGCCAGGACCGGCGGCGAGTCGATGACGATCCAGTGGTAGCGCTCCGCGGCGCGGTCCAGCAGCTCCACGACGCGGTCGGAGGACAGAAGCGCCGCGGGGTCGGCCGGGCGCGGTCCGGCCGGGAGGAACGCCAGGTTGGGGACCCCGCTCGGGACCACCACCGACTCCGGCGCGAGGCCGCGGTAGAGCAGCGTGGACAGCCCGGTGCTCGGCAGGTCCAGGCCGAAGGCGTGATGGCACACCGGGCGCCGGAAGTCGGCGTCCACGAGGAGCACGGGCCGGCCGGTCTCGGCCAGCGCGACGGCGAGGTTCACGGAGATGAACGACTTCCCCTCCGAGGGCTGCGCGCTGGTCACCAGGAGGGTCCGCGGCGCCGCCGGCGTCCGCTTGAGGACCATGGCGCGGATCGAGCGGAACGCCTCGCCCGCGACCTGCTCCGGCCACCGGAGCGTCTCGCCGGGCAGCGCGCGCACCGGCAGGTCGTCCACCGGCGGGAGGGCCCGCCTGGAGTACCCGCGCATCGCCGGCACCGTCCCGACGCTCGGGAGCTGGATCATCAGGTCCGCCTCGCGCGCGGTGCGGAGGGTGTGGTCGCCGAGCTCGCGGACGAACGCGAGCCCCAGGCCCCCCAGGAGGCCGCCCACCAGCGCCAGCGCCAGGTCGCGGCCGTGCTTCGGGCTCACGGGGACGGTCGGCCGCTCGGCGGGGTCGATGACCTTGACGTTGGTCACCCGCAGCTGGGCCGCGAGCTCCAGCTCCTTCAGCCGCTTCATGAGATCGCCGTAGATGGTCTCGTTGGCCTCGGCCTCCTTGCGGAGGAGCTGCAGCTGCATCTCCCGCGCGTGCTGCTGGATGGCGGTCTCGCGCTGGGCGTCCAGGCGGCGGCCCAGCTCGCTGGCCCGGCGGACGGCCGCCAGGTACTCCTGCTCGACCGCCGCCCGGCCCTTGGCGATCTCGGTGTCGAGGCGCGCGCGGGCGTTCGCCAGGTCCGCCTCCAGCTCGAGCATCTTCGGGTGCTGGGGGCCGTACACCGTCCGCGCCCGTGACACCTCGCGCTCCAGCCGCGCCAGGTCGGTCTTGAGGTCGCGCAGGACCTCGCTGCCGATGACCGACGCCGCGGTCTGGGGATCCGCGTTCGCGAGCATCCGGAACCGCGCCTCCTTCTGCACGCGATCGCTCTCGGCCTCGGTGTAGGCGCGGCTCTGCTCCTCCAGCTGCTGGAGGACGAACTGGAGCTTGCCCTCCTGCGTCGGGACGAGCTTGTGCGCCTGGACGAACCGCTGGATCTCGTCCGAGCTCTCCTCGCTCCGTTTCCGGAGCCCGGTCAGCTGTCCCTCGAGCCAGCGGCTGGCCGCCTCCGAGGCCTGGCGGCGCTCGACGGCGGTCGCGGTGATGTACTCGCTCGCGATGCCGTTGGCGACGTCGGCGGCCAGCTGGGCCTCGGGGAGGCGGGCGGTGATGCGGACCAGCCGGCTCCGCTTCACCGGCGCGACGTCGACGTAGTGCTCGAGGCCGGCGAACCGGAGCCCCGGCGCGCGATCGGCCGCCCCCTCGAAGCCCGGCCACAGGCGCCCCAGGCCGGCCAGGAGGAGCTGGCCGCGCCCGCGCGCCTGCGAGAACGCGGGGTGGCGGTCGAGGCCCAGCTGCCGCTCGACCCGCGCGAGCAGGGTGCGGCTGGCGAGCCGCTCGAACTGCGTCCCGTAGTAGGCGTCGAACACGCGCTCGTTGTAGAGCTCTTCCTGGGGCGCCATGTCCGTGAACGCCACCACCCGGGGGCGCTCGGGGTCGATCTGGAGGGTCGTGGTCGCCTCGTAGGTGGGCGGCGTCGTGTAGCTCCACAGCGCCACGGTCGCGAGCACCGCGCCGGCGAAGCCGAGGATGAGGGCGCGGCGGTGGACGATGATGTCGACGACGCTCCGGGGCGGCCGGCTGCGCCCCGCTGCCGGCTCGGCGACCACGACCTCGCCCGGCGGCAAGGCGTGGACCGGCCCCGCCTCGGAGAGCGCCTGGCGCCGCGAGCCTGGCCGGTGGTGCTCGAAGGAAGGGACGTTCATGCGCACCGCCTCACGGGATCAGCGGGATCCCGATGCTGAAGAGCCCGCGGACGAACTCGAGGAAGCCGTAGCCGACCGCCTTCGCGCCGCTCTGCGGGACGACCACGACGTCCTGGGCCTGGAGCGGGAGGTCCTGCTTCGGGTCCCCCTTCATGATGGCGTCGAGGTTCAGGCCGGCGATCTCCTGGCGCTCCCCGCGTCCCACCGTCCGCACGATCGTGATCGCGCCGGCGGCCTTCCGCGTCACCCCGCCGGCCTCCACCAGGGCCTTCGAGACCGTCGTGTCGCGCCGGAGCGTGTAGGCGCCCCGCTTCTCGACCTCCCCGGTGACGTAGAACGTGTTCGCTTCGGGGACGTAGACGGAGTCGCCGCCCTCCAGGACCAGGCCGCCGTCCTGGCCGTTCCGGAAGAGCTGGTCGAGGTCGATCTCGATCGGCTGGGCGGTCTGGCCGTTCGTGGAGCGGCGGAGGACGTACGCGATGCGGTCCGCGTTCTCGCGGACGCCGTGGGCCTCGGAGAGGGCCTGGAGCAGCGATATCCGGTTCGCGCGGAACGCGTAGGCGCCCGGCTGGTTGACCGCGCCGATGACCGTGACCTGGCGGCCCTGGTACTCGGCGACGCTCACGCTCACGCGCGGGTCGCGCAGGTACGCCGGCTTGAGGGCGCCCTCGATCTTCGTCTCGATCTCGCGCGTGGTGAGCCCGGCCACCTGCACCTCGCCGAGGAGCGGGAGCGTGATCGTCCCGCCCTGGCTCACGCGCACGGTGCGGGTCAGGTCGTCCTGGCCGTGCACCTGGACCATCAGCTGGTCACGGGGGGCCACGCGGTACTCGCTGTCCGCGGCCTGCGGGGCGGGGCCGGCCACCGTGGTCGGGCGGGCGGCGCCGGTCGCGAGAGCCGGTGCCGCGGCCGGCGCCGCGCGGCCGGTGGCCCCGGCGTCGGGGCGCGACGCGGGCGTCTGCCGTGCGGCGGCGGCCGTGGCGGCCGGCGGCGCGGACGCGCTCGGCTCGCGCGTGACGGGGGCGCGCGCGGCGCACCCGGCGAGCGCGAGGACGAGGATGGAGCCGGCCAGCAGCGCTCGACGCATCGAACACCTCCTCGCCCGGGGGTGGGTGCAAGCCCAGTGCCCGGGCCGGCGGCGCGACGCGGATGACGTGCGCCACGGGACTGGCGACGGATCGACCGCAGTCGCGTCGGTGGCCAGCCTCAATTCTTCCGGAGGACCGGCAAAACTTGCGCGAACGCGCGCCTCGCGCGCCGGCCGGGGTCGTGCGGGCGGGGAGCGCGTGGAAAACCGACCGTGAAAGATCGCGCGCCCGTCGGCGCCGCGGGGGCATGGCTCTTGCTCTCCTCGCTTGCGTGGGCGGCGGCATGCGGCTCGTCACGCCGATCCAGCGGACCGAGATCCTGGGCGTGCCCGTGGCGGTGCTGGACCGGCCGGCGGCGCTCGCCGAGATCGCCCGGCTCGCCGAGGACGAGCCGCCGGCGCACGTGGCCTACGTGAACGCGCACACGCTCAACCTCGCGGCGCGGGATCCGGAGTACCGCGCCGTCCTCCGCCGGAGCTCGCTCGTGCTGCGCGACGGCGCCGGGGTCGGTCTCGCCGCGCGGCTGCGGGGCTGCCGGTTCCCGGCCAACCTGAACGGCTCCGATTTCAACCCATGGATCCTCCGTCTGGCCGCCCAGCGCGAGTGGCCGGTGTTCTTCCTCGGCGCGCGCCCGGGCGTGGCGGCGGAGGCGGCCCGGCACCTCGAGCGCGCGCTCCCGGGGCTCCGGGTCGCCGGCACGCAGCACGGCTACTTCCCGCCGGGACAGACGGCGGCGGTCGTCGACCGCATCCGGGGGAGCGGGGCCGAGGTCCTCATGGTCGCCCTCGGCAATCCGCACCAGGAGCGGTGGCTCGACCGCCACCTGGGGGCGACCGGGGCGCGGCTCGGCGTCGGCGTCGGCGGGTTCCTGGACTTCGCCGCGGCCCGGGTGCCCCGGGCGCCGGTCTGGCTCCAGCGGGCCGGCCTCGAGTGGGTCTATCGCCTGGCGCAGGAGCCGGCCCGCCTCTGGCGGCGGTACCTGCTGGGCAATCCTGTCTTCCTGGCGCGGGTCGTGCGCGACGAGGCGGCGCGGCGCGCGCGACGGGGGTGAGCGTGGCGGCGAGACTGGACCAGCGCCTGCGGCGGGCACCGGGGCGGATCGTCTACTACGGCAACGCATCGCACGGCTTCCACGAGATGCTGGCGTGGCTCAGGCGGCGCCACGCCGGCGGCGCGCCAAACGTCCTCATGCCGGCCTACATCCCGGCGAAGCTCTACCGGACGGCGCTGGCCGCCGGCGTGAGCCCTCGGTTCTACGACCTGGACCCGGCGTGCGACTTCGATCCCGGCGAGCTCCGGGCGCGCGCCGACGACGACACCGTGGCGATCTTCGCCGTCCACTACTTCGGCCTGCCGGCCCGGCTGACCGAGGTCCGGCGGTTCGCGACCGCCCGCGGCCTGTGGCTCATCGAGGACTGCGCCCTCACGCTGCCGACGTGGACCGACGGCGCGGAGCTGGGGCGGATCGGCGACTGCGCGCTGTTCAGCGTGCGGAAGATGCTCCTCATGCCGGAGGGGGGGGTCCTGGCGCTGAACCGACGGGCGGAGGGCTTCCGGCCGTGCTTCCGGGGCCGCGTCCGCAGCGCTTACACGGCGTGGCACCTCCTGAGGACGCGCGCCAAGCGCCTGTACTCGGCGCTGACCGGCGGGCGCGACCCGCTCCGACTGGCCCGCTGCCCGGCGACCGGGTACATCGACCACGCCGAACCCCAGCAGGTCCGGGTCCGGGCGATGTCGCGGCTCACCCGGGCGATGGCGCGCGCGGTGGACCTGGACCGGGTCGCGGAGGCGCGCCGCCGGAACTATCGTGAGCTCCTGGCCGGCGTCCGGGAGCACCCCGAGCTCGAGCCGCTCCGGCCCGACCTCCCCGAGGGATGCACGCCATACAGCCTCCCGATCCGGACGCCGTGGGGTCGGCGCGAGCGCCTGCGCGAGCACCTGCTGCGTCACGCCGGGGTCGGGTGCGGGGCCGGGTGGCCGGAGTCGCCGTTCGACGCCCGGCTGCCCGGCACCGTCGAGCTGTCCGCCCGCATCCTGGAGCTGCCCGTCCATCATCTCCTGCCCGCGGCCCAGCGCGGCCGCATCCTGGACGCCCTCCGCACGTACGAGGGCGCCGCGCGCTGGAGCTGAGCGCCGGCGCGCCGCGCGGCGCGGTGGCGGGCCCGCCACCGCGCCGGCTCGCCCACGGACCCGCTCGCGGCGACGCCCGGCCGCTCAGCCGGCCCGGCGGGTGACCGCGGGCGGCTCGCGCCGGGCCGCGGCGACCCGCGTGGCCGCGGCCTTCTCGATCTCGGAGTTGATCTCCGCGCCCGTGAGGATGACGAGGCTCGAGAGGTAGAGCCAGAGGAGGAGCAGGATCACGCCGCCGATCGAGCCGTACATCGCGTTGTAGCTCGCGACGACGTTCACGTAGAGCCGCAGGCCGAACGACACCAGCAGCCAGACGGCCACCGCGAACGCCGACCCGGGGGTCACCCAGCGCCATTCCTGGCGCACGACGGGGGCCAGGTAGTACACCATCCCGATCCCGAGCAGGCCGATCAGGACCACGACGGGCCAGCTGAGGAGCGTCCACGCGGTCGCGAACTCCCGTCCCAGGCCGAGCACGTCGGCCAGCGCGTTGCCGAGCGGACGCCCGAACACGACCAGCACCAGCACCAGCATCACGAAGAGCGAGAACACGACCGTGAGCCCGAGCGCCACCAGGCGCCGTCGCCACCACGGACGCTGGTCCTTCGTGTCATAGACGACGTTCAGCGCCACGATGGCCGAGTTCATGCCGCTGGACGCCGCCCACAGGGCGCCGACCGCGCCGAGTGAGAGCAGCCCGCCGCGCGCGCCGCGGACGGCCTCGGCGGTGGTGCGTCGCACCAGCGAGGCGGCATCGCCGGGGAGGACGTCGTGGGTGTAGCCGAGCAGCCGGTCCATCAGACCGGGGACGGGAAGCAGCCCGAACAGCGCGGTGAGGAACAGCAGCGCGGGGAACAGCGCCACGACGAAGTAGTAGGAGAGGGCGGCGGCGCGATCCATGACCTCGTCGCGCCAGACCTGGTCGTACACGCGCGCGGCGAGCTGGCGGACGCTCAGCCCGCCGAGCTGCCACGGCGACGGGCGGGTGACGCCGCGCACGAGCTCCGCAGGGTGCCTGATCTTCCGGCGGCCCATCGCGCTTGCCTGAGAGCAACCGCGATGCCCGTGCCGCCTGCGCCACGGGGTCCGGAATGCGACAGCTCGTCGCGGGCCGGCGCCGCCGCGCACGGCCCGGGCGACGGTTCGCCCGCGGTCGGCCGGCGTCCGCGCGCGGGCGGTTCCTTCCCCCGGCGCCCTCGTTCGGTCCGATCCGCGACGGGGCGCGGGGGCCGGGGTGGGCGACAGGGCGGCGGGGCTCCGGCGCCGTGACACGCCGAGTCCCGGTGCGGCGGGTCCTGGTGCCGGCGAGCAGTCGGTGGAGGTGCGCGACCCGGCGCGGGGGTTCGCGACGCCGACGCGTGCGGCCCGCGGAGGTGGGGCGGGTCCGCAAGACACACCGGGAGGGGCCGGGCGGGCCCGGTGATCGGAGGCGGAGGCGGCCGGCCATGTGGCAACAGCACGGAGGCGGCCGGCCGTTTACAGGCAAACGCCATCTCTGGCATGCTAGGCGGCCACGCCAGCGCAGAGTGGAGGAGGGCCCGTACCCCCCGTGCCGAAGACGTTGAAGGACCCGCTGGGCCCGGTTCACCTGGCCCGGGACGCCCAGCTCGGCCATATCCCTCCACGTCCGTTCCGCTCCCCACGACGGCGGCGTCCCGTCAGGATCGCGACGTACCTGTTCGGCGTGGTCGTCGGCCTGCTCGTCCCGGCGATGGTGTTCGCGGTCGTCGTGGTCGTCGCCTACGACCGGCACCAGCGGGCCGCCGTGCAGCGAGGATGGGTCGAGACCGCGCGCGCGCTCGTCAGCGCGGTGGATCGCGAGCTCATCGGCGCCACGCGCGTGCTGCAGACCCTCGGCACGGCCCAGAGTCTCGACCGAGGCGACCTGGCCACGTTCCACCACGGCGCGTCGCGCGTGCTCGCGACGCGTCCCGGATGGGAGAGCATCACCCTCGCAGAGTCGTCGGGACGGGTCGTCGTCGATACCTCGATCCCGGTCGGCGCGCCGGGGCCGGCCCTGCGCGACCCGACGAGCTTCGCGGAGGTCCTGCGGACGGGACAGCCGGTGATCGGCGCGCTCACCCGGTCCGGCGGGCGACACGTGTTCCCGATCCGGGTTCCGATCGTTCGCGACGGTGCCGTTGCCTACGTCCTCACCGCCCTCGTGCCGCCGGACGCCATCGCCGAGATCCTGAAGCGCCAGGACACCCCGCCCGGAGTCCTGGCCGGGGTCTTCGACGCGCAGGGCACCGTGGTCGCGCGGACGAGCGGCGCCGAGACGTACGTGGGCCGGCCGGTCTCCCCGGATGTCCTGCGGCTCCTGCGTGCCCGGGACGAAGGCTGGGCCGGAGTGACGCGGACGCTCGAAGGCGCCCCCGTCTACGCCGCGTTCAGCCGCTCGCCCACGACCCGGTGGGGCGTGGCGCTGGGGATTCCCGCCGCGGCGGTCGACGGCGCGCTCTCGCGCTCGTTGACGGCGATGATCGTGGGCGGTCTGGCGGTCCTGCTGCTCGCCACGGCGGTGTCCGTGCACATGGGTCGCCGCATCGCGCGGCCGCTCGAGACGCTGGCCGCCGCCACGAGGGGATTCGGGCGCGCCGGGCGCCTCATCCCCGAGGCCGCCTTCCGCGGTCCCGAAGAGGTGGTCACCGTCGCGCGGGCGCTCGCCGACGCCGCCGCGGAGCAGCACCGTGCCGAGGCGGAACGGGCCGCGCTGCTCGCGGTGGCCGAGGCCGCGCGGGCGCAGGCGGAGCGGGCGAACCGCGCCAAGGACGAGTTCCTGGCCGTCCTCAGCCACGAGATCCGGAATCCCTTGAATGCGATCTCCGGGGCGGTGGCCGTGCTCGAGCGAACCGGGATGCTGGCCGCCCCGGTGTTCGAGATCCTGAAGCGGCAGGCGCAGCAGCTGGCGCGGTTCGTCGACGATCTCCTGGAGGTCACGCGACTGGGCTCGCCGACGATCCAGCTGCGCCGGGAGCCCGTCGCGCTCCACGAGCTCGTCCGGCGAACGGTGCTCGCCTTCCAGCCCCGGGTGCAGACGGCCGGCCACGTCCTCCGGCTCGAGTCGGACGTGGTCTGGGTCGACGGGGATCCGGGGCGTCTCGAGCAGATCGTGGCGAACCTGATCGACAACGCCTTGAAGTACACGCCCAACGGCGGCGAGGTCACGGTCTCGCTCGGGGCGGTGGATGACGGCGCCGTGCTCAAGGTGAGCGACACGGGCAGCGGGATCAGCCCCGAGCTGCTGCCTCGCGTGTTCGAGCTCTTCGTCCGCGGGAGCGAGGCGACCAGCTTGCCCGCGGGGCTCGGCGTGGGGCTCGCGCTGGTGCAGCGCCTCGTCGAGCTCCACGGCGGGGAGGTGACCGCCGCCAGCGCGGGTCAGGGGAAGGGGAGCTGCTTCACCGTCGTCCTGCCCCGCCTCGACCCTCCTCGCCCGCGGGACGCCTGACCCGATCGGGCGCGACCGCCTCCGCGCGCAGCCGCGGCGCCCGGTCCGTCGCGCGCCGGGGCTCGCCGGGGCGGCGCCGCGGGCGGGGACCGGCCCGCCCCGGCGATCGGGCGCGGCGAGATCCCGCCGCGGCGCCGATTCCGGGGGCGGCGCGGGCGGGGACCCCGGGCGGGGACCATCCCTCGCCCAGCACGTACCGACGGACGACCTGGCGGGCGAAGTCGACGAAGTCCTCGGGCTCCACGCAGGGGCTCGTGTGGTCCGGGCGGCGGCCGCGCGCCGCGGGCGTGAAGCAGAGCGTGATCGTGGTGTCGAACCCGGCCAGCGCGCTCATCTGCCGGTCGAACCACGCGACCGCTCCCGGGCGCTCCCAGTCCGCCCAGCTGATCCCGGTGCGGAGCTTCGTCACGCCGAGGCGCCGGAGCCACTCCACCGCGAACGCGAGCCGGTCGTCCTCGAAGTGGAACCACTGGCAGATCCCGAGCCGCGGGTCGAAGAGCCGCGCCGCCGGCTTCGGGGTGCGGTCGTCCCGGACCAGCCCCATGTGGAAGTGGCGGTAGTACGCGCTACCCTCGGACTCGCGATGACGGGTCGTCGCGGGCCACGTGGGCGGCAGGTCGAGCAGGCTGTACCAGAAGACGCGCTCGACGCGTCCCAGCAAGAGCTCGGCCGTGCGCTGGAGCCCGAACACCTGGACCTCGTCGGCGCCGAACGTGGAGACCCCCACCTCGGTGACCCACACCGGCCGGCCGGCGACCGCCTCGATCTCGGCGACCTTCGCCGGCCACTCGTGGATCTGCCAGTGGTTCCAGTCCAGCGGGAAGCCGTGGACCGCGACCACGTCCAGCTCGTCCAGGAGCCCGTAGCCCCGGAGCAGCGCGACGAAGGCCGGATCGATGGGCGAGATGCCCCCGAGGACCAGGCGCAGTCCCGGGGCCAGGGCGCGCACCGCGCGCGCGGCGCGCCGGGTCATGTCGGCGTACTGCCGCCACTCGGGGTCCATCGTGAAGTCCCAGTGGGACAGGTTGTTCGGCTCGTTCCAGAACTTGATCGCCTCGATCACGGCGGCGGCTCCCGGGCCCACCCGAGCGGCGGCGCCGCGCGCGCGCCCGCCCCCTCGGCGACGCCGGCCAGGCGCCGGCAGACGAACACCTCCTCCTCCGGATGCGCGAGGAGCTCGAAGCCGGCGCTGCGGAGCATCGCCTGGGCGCCGGCGCGGTTGGGGATCCGCCAGTTCGTCGGGTCGCCGGCGTAGCTGCGCTCGACGAAGTACGCGGCCGGGAACCCGGGCTCCTCGAAGGCGCCGCGCTCCCAGCACGGGTAGTTTTCCGCGACCGGGACCACCCGCTCCGCGCCCCGGAGGAGGCACTGCACGACCAGCAGGTCGCGCGCGACGTGGGCGTGGATGAGGTCCAGGGCCAGCAGCGGATGCCGGAGGTGGTAGAGGACGCCGAGGAAGAGCACCAGGTCGAACCGCTCGCGGAGCTCGGCGAGCGCGTACACCGACAGGCGGCGGAAGTCGATGTCGACCCCGATCACCTCGGCCGCGAAGCGGCCCTGCCGGGGTAGTGCTCGTCGTGGTCGATCGTGACCACGCGGTCGGCCCCGCGCCGCTTCATCTCGATCGCGTAGAAGCCGGCGTTGCAGCCGATGTCCAGCACCGTGTGCCCGCGGAGGTCGGCGGGGATGGCGTGGGCGAAGCGCCGCCACTTCTGCCCGGGGTAGTCGCCGAGGAAGTGCTCGGGCGCGGTCGCGACGCCGTCCAGGTCGAGGTTTGTGGAACCACGGCTCGAGCTGACGGACCCGGTCGCGGATCTGCTGGGGGGTCAGCTCGCCGGCGCGCCTCATGTCGGGACGGAGCGCGCGGCGGCCCCGTCGAGCACCGGCGGCGGCACGGTGCCTCCGTCCAGCAGCGCCTGCACGTAGGTCCGGACCTGGGCCGCCCGGTGGGTCGCCGTGTGCGACCCGAGCGCGCGGCGGCGGGCGCGGAGGCCGATCGCCTGGCGCTCCGGCTCGGGGATCTCGAGCAGGTACGCGAGCACGTCGGCTGGCCGGCGGGCGACCAGGATCTCGCGCCCCGGCTCGAACAGGGTGTCGAGGCCGTCCCAGTCGTCGCTGATGATCGGCGTGCCGCAGGCGGCGGCCTCGAAGAGGCGGACGCTCGGCGAGTACCCGACCCGCGCCATCTCGGCCCGCGTGACGTTGAGCGTGAAGCGCTGGCGGCTGTAGAAGGCGCGGTGCCGGCTCGGGGCCACGTGCTGCACGCGCTCGACGTTGGACGGCCACCGGATCTCGCGCGGGTACAGCGGCCCGGCCACGACGAACGCGAGCGTGCGCCGGGCCGCGGCGGGGCGGATCAGCAGGCGCTCGAGCCTGGGCTGGCGGTCCCGGCTGTAGGTCCCGAGGTAGCCGAGGTCCCAGGCAGCCGGCCGGGACTCGGGGAAGTGGAGGGCGGGGTCGACCGAGCAGTAGAGCGCCCGCGCGCACCGGGCGCCGTAGCGGCGCTCCAGCCGGTCCAGCGTCGGGCCGCCGGTGAACGACAGGTAGAGGTCGTAGCGGGGGAGCTGCTCCCGGCTCAGGTAGTCGAGCGTCCCCTCCTCGAGCCGGGCGAGCGTCACCGGGGTGTCGATGTCGTAGAACGCCGTGACCCCCTGCGCGGTCCGGAGCACCCAGTCGCCCACCGCGATCCCGTCCGGCACGTAGGAGCCCACCACCACGAGGTCGGCCTCGCGGACCGGCTCGCCGAAGCGCTCCCGGAGCTCCACCACGCTGCCGTACAGGGCGACCCGGCCGTAGGGCGGCCGGGGGAGGTCGCGGTTCGCCGCGTACCACGGCTGGTCCCGCTCGAGGAACAGCACGTCGTCCCCGCCGGCGTGGAGCTCCCGCACGAGCCCGCGGAACGTCGTGGCGTGGCCGTTGCCCCACGACGAGGTGATCGAGAGGCCCAGGAGGACGATCCGGAGCGGGCGGCGGGGCTCCCCGGCGGCGGCCGGGGCGGCGGTCACCGGGCGGCCCCCGACAGGGCCCGGCGCGCGCGAGCGCCGTCCAGCACCGCGTCGAGCTGCGCGGCGCGGTGGGCGTACGTGTGCGCCCCGAGCACGCGTCGCCGCGCCGCCTCGCCGACCCGGCGGGCCCGGGTCGGGGTCAGGCCGTCCAGGTGTGCCGCGACGGCCGCGCCGTCGTCGGCGACCAGCACCTCGCGGTCCGGCTCCAGGAACTCGTCCAGTCCCGCCCATCGGTCGCTGACGAGACAGGCGGCGGCCCCGGCCGCCTCGAAGATCCGGGTCGGCGGGGAGAACCCGTACCGCGCCATGCTGGCCCGGTTGACGTTCAGCACCGCGCGCGCGCTGACGTTGAACGCGTTGTGGTCGCCGGTGCGGACATGCCCGACGTGCCGGACGTTCGCCGGGAGCGCCGCCGCGTCCCACCCGCTCCCCCCGAGCAGGAGCCGGCGTGCCGGGGCGAGCCGCGCCGTCCGGAAGAAGAACTCCGCGATCCGGCTCTCGCGGTCGGGCAGCCGGTTGGCGAGCAGCGCCAGGTCGGCGGCGAAGCGCGGGTCGACCGGCACCGGGTGGTGCAGGTCGGGGTCGACGGCGTTGTAGATCGGCACGCATTCCGGGGCGCCGCGCGCCCGGTACGCCGCCACGACGGGCGGCCCGCCGCCGTAGGTCAGGATCAGGTCGTATTGCGGGATCAGCGCCCGGAAGGGGTCGTCCGGGTCCCGGTTGACGCGGTCGAGGGTGGCGGGCGCGTCCACGTCCCAGAACGCGACCAGGCCGCCGGGCCGGCGGGCGGCCAGGACCGCGGTCTCGAGCTCCGCGTCGAGGACGCCGACCCCGCTGGCCTTCACCAGCAGGTCGGCGCCCCGCGCGGCCTCGACCGCGGCGAGCGCGTCCGCCGTCCGGGCCGGATAGACCACCACCCGCGCCCACGGCGGATCCGCGATGTCGCGGTGGGCCTGCCGGTCGTAGGCGTCCGGCTCGTAGAAGGTCACCCGGTGGCCGCGCGCGTGGAGCGCGCGGACGATCCCCCGGTAGTACGTCGCCGCGCCGTTCCAGTACGCCGACACCAGGCTCGACCCGAAGAACGCGATGCGGAGCCCGGCGCTCATGCGATGCTCGCCCGCACCCGAACGCCGGCGAGCTCGGCGTGGATGTCGAGGAGCTCGTCCACCCGGTGGGCGCAGGTGTGCCGGGCGAGCACCGTGCGGAGCCCGTTCGCCGCCAGCTCGCGCGCCATGTCGGGGTCCCGGAGCAGGGCGCGGAGGTGCCGCGTCATCTCGAGCGGGGTGCGGGCCATGAGGAAATCCGTCCCGACGCGGAAGAGGCCCTCGGTGTCGCGCCACGGCGCCGACACGAGCGGGATCCCGCACGCCAGCGCCTCGAACGGCCGGATCGTCGGGATGCCGGGCAGGGCCTGGACGTAGGGCGCCCGGGGCACGTGGACGGTGACGCGGAAGCGGCCGAAGATCCGCGGCACCTCGAAGTTCGGCAGCCAGCCGCCGTACTCCACGCCCGCGCGCCGGAGCAGCGGGAGGGCCTCCGGCGGGTACCGGACGCCGTAGGCGCGGGCGCGGAGCCCCAGGTCCCGGGCCGGCCGCAGCAGGAACTTGTGGAGCTCGGCGGTGCGCTCCTCGTCCCCCCAGTTCCCGATCCACACGAGGTCGCCGTCCGCCTGGTCGGCGGGCCACGGGCGGAAGACGCGCGTGTCCGCCGCCTCGTGCCACGTCCAGGCGCGGCGCGTCCACCCCCGGCGGACGTAGACGTCGCACAGGACCTGGCCGAACGCCAGCACGCCGTCGTAGTGCGTGAGGTCGAAGCGCGCCATCGCCGACGGGTCGCTCACCGCCCGGTGGTGCGTGTCGTGGAACAGGAGCCGGTAGGAGCGGCGCCGGGCGCGGTGCTGCCCGATGCGCTTGACGAGCTCCGGCGAGTTCCACTCGTGGACCAGGACGAGGTCGGCGGCGTCGAGGGCCCGGTCGAGATCGAGGGTCGCCACGTCGTACGGGCAGGGGTCGAGGGTCGGGTACGCCGCGGCGAAGGCGTCCAGGGCGGCCCGTCCCTCCCGGGCGACCAGGTTGCGGACGCTCCAGGCCGTGCGCGGCTCGTACACCGCGACCTGGTGGCCGCGGGCGAGGAGCTCCGTCGCGACGCCGCGGAGGAAGTGGGCGTTGCCGTGGTTCCAGTCGGACCGCAGCGAGTGGCAGAAGATCACCACGCGCATGCGGGCTCTCCCCGGGCCGGCCGGGCGGTCGGGGACCGCGGGCGCCGGGCCGCCAGGTACGCCGCCAGGTAGCCGTCCGCCATCTGCCGCGGTGAGAACGTGAGCGCGCGCGCCCGCGCCCGCGCGCCGAGCGCGTGCCGGCGGAGGTCACGCGCCGCGAGGTCGCGGAGCGCTCCGGCGAGCGCGTCCCGGTCCTCGGGATCCACGAACACCGCCGCGTCGCCCCAGACCTCTCGCAGGCTCGGCAGGTCGCCGAGGACCAGCGCGCACGCCGCCAGCCCCGCCTCGAGCGCGGAGAGCCCGAACGGCTCGTAGCGGACCGGCAGGGCGTAGATGGCCGCCCGGGCGAACCAGGGTGCCAGGGCGGCCGGGCTCAGCGTCCCGAGGGCCCAGAGCCCCTCCAGCGAGACCCGCGCCCCGCCGGGCCCCTCGGCCGGGCCGGCGACGCAGATCGGCCACGGGACGCGGCGGGCGACCTCCCGGAGGGCGGCCACGTTCTTCGCCTCGTCCCAAAGCCGCGCCGCGCAGAGGATGAGCGGACGCTTCGAGCCGACCGGCACCGCGCGCGCGTCGCGCCCGTTGGGCACCACCCGGGCGTGGGGCAGGGGGCCGTAGTGGCGCTCGAGATCCCGCACCACCGCCGCGGTCGGCGCCACGACCACCGCCGCCTCGCGGAGCCCGGCCGCGACCGCGTCGCGGTACCGGAGCCACCCCGCCGGCGCCGGCTCGTGCCGGACGGCGCGCCACCACGACAGGACGCAGGAGTGGGCGGCGACCACGACCGGCGCCCGCCACGGCAGCGCCGCGTGCACGTAGCCGTTGAGGTGCATGACGTCGGGGGCGACGCGGGCCTCCAGCCCGAGGAGCCACTCGCCGGCCCGCGCGACGTCGGCCCAGGGGTCGTCCATCCACTCCAGCCGGAACGTGCTCTCGTGGACGGAGACGTTCGGCATCCGGGCCAGCGCGTGGCGCTGCTCCCGGCGGAGGCGCCCGCCCATCGTCGCCATGGCGACGTGCAGCCCGTGGCCGTCGAGCGCGCGCGCCAGCTCCACGGCGTACGTGAACACGCCGCCCACCGGGTCGACCGTCATCAGCACCCGGCGCGGGGCCTCGGGGCGCGGCGCCGACGACCCGGAACCGGCGGGCCGTCCCGTCACGACCCCCGCGGCCGGCGCCGTCACCCTCCCGCCCCCTCCCGGTGCGCACCGCCGTCCCACCGGAGGACCCCGGCGCCGGCGTAGATCTCGTCGAGGATGGCCGCCACGTCCACCAGCCGCTCGATCTCGGGGTCGTACGCCGCGCCGGCGACGAGCGCCTCCGCCCACCGCACGATGGCGCGCTCGCCCCAGGCGTCGGGCGGCTCCGCCAGGGGCTGGCGGGCGGTCCCGGTGAACCGCTCGGCGACGAAGTCGTGGAACGAGCCGTCGATGTTCCGCAGCGCGGCCCCGCCCCGCGTGCCGTAGACCGCGGCCTCGATGACGGCGTCCCGGCCGACCGGCAGCCGCCACGAGCAGGCGAACCGGACCACCGTTCCGGCCTCGGTCCGGACCGTCGCGGCGGCGTAGTCCTCGACGCCGCCCGGCAGGCCGTCGCGCGCGACCAGGTGGCCGCTCACCGCGGTGGCCCGCGGGAACCCGAGGACCCAGAGCCCGAGATCGACCAGATGGATGCCCAGGTCCATCAGGCAGCCGCCGCCCGACAGCCGGACGTCGTAGTACCAGCTCCTCTCCGGGCCGTAGGCGTTGTGGAAGGTGAGGTCGACCGCGTAGACGTCCCCCAGCGCGCCCTCGCGGACCAGGTCCCGGATGCGCCGCATGCCGGTGACGTGGCGATACGAGAGATCGACCGCGACCAGGCAGTCCGCGGCGCGCGCCGCGTCGATCACGGCGCCGGTCTCCCGCGCCGTCCGCCCGAGCGGCTTCTGGCAGAACACCGCGCAGCCGCGCTCGAGCGCGCGGATGGCCTGCGGCGCGTGGAGCGCGCTGGGGGTGGCGATCACGACGCCGTCGACGTCGAGCTCGAGGAGCTCGTCCAGCCCGGCGACCAGGGTCGCATCCGGGGCGAGTGCCCGCGCCTGTCGAGCGTTGTCGAGGCTCGGCTCGGCGATCCCGGCGACCTCGACCAGCCGCGAGGCGGCGAGGGCGGCCAGGCGGTGCCGTCCGATCCAGCCCGTGCCCACGCACCCGACGCGCGGCCGCACGCGGGCCGGCCGGGCGGGCCGGGTCCGGGTCAGGAGGCCCGAACGGCGATCCATGCCTTGAGGAAGCCGGGCGGACGGGCGACGACGAGGTCGAACGCGTCGCCCAGCCGATCGAGGGAGAACCGGTGGGTGAGGAACGCGCGCGGCTCGAGGATGCCGCGCGTCACCGCCCGCATCGCGTCCTGGATCCCGCGCGCGTAGGCGCGGGGCGCCCGCTCGTGCGCGTTGATCACGTCCAGCCCGCGCCAGTTCCAGGTCTGGAGGTCGACCTGGCGCGGCCCGTCCTGGTGGTACCCGGCGATCACCAGGCGCCCCCGCTCGGCGGTCGCCGCGGTGGCGAGATCGAGCGCCTCCTGGGTGCCGACCGCC
The DNA here is from genome assembly GCA_035652475.1 of Candidatus Methylomirabilota bacterium. Classification (GTDB taxonomy): domain Bacteria; phylum Methylomirabilota; class Methylomirabilia; order Rokubacteriales; family DASRDR01; genus DASRDR01. The sequence goes on from DASRDR010000015.1 coordinate 20,095, forward strand.
TCGACGACCCGCTGGCAGCCGGTCCCGTCGGTCAGCGCGGCGATCCGCGCCGCCGCGTCGGCCAGGGCGTCGAACGCGACCACCTCGGCGGCGCCGAGCCCCGCGGCCAGCTCCCGCGCGAACGGCCGCCGGGAGACGGCGATCACCCGCGCCCCGACGTGGGCGGCGAGTCGGGTCAGCACGGCGCCCAGGAAGCCGATGCCGACGATCGCGACCGTCTGGCCCGCGCGGATGCGCGCCCGCCGGAACGCGTTGAAGGCGCAGCCGAACGCCTCGCCCGGGAAGGGCGTCCCGTGGAGGGCGGGGGGGATCGGGACCACGCCGGCGGCCGGGGCCAGATCGTACTCGGCGAAGGCCCGGCCCGACACGAACGCCACGCGGCTCCCGACCCGCACCCCGTCGACGGCGGGGCCGACCGCGTCGACCTCGCCCCAGCCCTCGTGCCCGGGGGCGCCCGGCTCCCCCGGGTACCGGAACCACGGTCGTCCGGCCCAGAGCGGCACGGTCGAGGCGCAGACGCCGCAGCCCTCCAGCCGCACCCGGACCTCGCCGGGCCCCGGCTCGGGCAGGCTCGCCCGGGTCACCGTCGCCCGCCCGGGTCCGACCACGACGGCGGCCCGCATCGCCGAGCGGCTGCGGGGGGCGATCGGGCGCGCGCCGGCGGCGCGGTCAGCCAGCGCGGGCGGTCCCACGCTGCACGCCCGCGCTGGCCGGGACGGCGGGGCGCGCCCGCGCGTCCGACAGCCAGCGGTAGAGGCTGGTGACGCCCTCCCGCACGCCGATCCGCGGACGCCATCCGGTGGCGGCCTGGAACCGGCGCGTGTCCGAGACGTAGTACCGCTGGTCGCCCGCGCGCGCCGCCTCGAAGCCGCAGGCCGGCAGCGGGCCGTGGAGCTCCTGGAGCAGGTCCAGGAGCTCGAGCAGGCTCACCGCCTGCTCCGGGCCGCCGCCGATGTTGTAGGGCTGGCCGGCCAGGGCCCGGGCCTGAGCGCGGGCCAGGAGGAGCGCTTCCACGAGATCGTCGACGTGGAGGAGGTCGCGGACCTGCCGTCCGTCGCCGTAGATGGTGACCGGCGTCCCCTCGATCGCGCTGCGGACGAAGTGGGCGACCCAGCCCTGCTCCTCCGTCCCGATCTGCCGCGGCCCGTAGATGCAGCTCATGCGGAACACGACCGTCGGGATCCCGAAGGTGCGCGCGTAGTCGAGCGCGTACTGGTCCGCCGCAGCCTTGGAGCACCCGTAGGGCGTGCGGGGGTCGACGGGCCAGCTCTCGTCGATCCCCCGCGTGGCGGGACTGCCGTGCGCCGCGACGTAGCGCGAGCCGTTCGCCGTGACCGCGAGCCGCTCACAGGTCCCGTAGACCTTGTTGGTCGACGTGATCACGACGGGCGGCGGGTCGTCGAGGCCCCGGACCGCCTCCAGCAGGTTCAGCGTCCCGCCGGCATTGACGTCGAAGTCCGGGCGCGGCGAGGCGAGGCTGGTGGTGACCGCGACCTGGGCGGCGAAGTGGAACACCGCGCTGGCGCGGGCGACGAGCCGCCGGACCAGGAGCGCGTCGCGGACGTCGCCGATGGTGACCCGCAGGAGCTCCCCGTGGTTGTCGCGCAGCCACCGGAGGTTCCGCTCGACCCCGGGCCGGGCGAGGCTGTCCAGCACGCCGACCAGGGTCCCGGCCGACAGGAGGCGATGGGCGAGGGTCGCGCCGATGAAGCCCGCCCCCCCCGTGATGAGCACGGTGCGCCGCGGAGGGAGGGACGGACGCCCGGTCCCGCCCCGGGCCGCCCCGGCGGCGAGGGGGGTGACCGCGCCGTCCGGGCTCATACCGTGAGGCCCCGCTCGGCGAGCTCCTGCCCGGCCCGACCCACCTGGTCGAGCGCGGCCTGGCCCTCGAGCCACGCGGCCAGCTCCGCGACGCCGTCGTCGAAGCTGACCTGCGGCCGGTAGCCGAGCAGGTTGCGCGCGACGGAGATGTCGGCGAAGCAGTGGCGGATGTCGCCGACGCGGTAGCGCTCGGTGATCTCCGGCTCGATGTGGGTCCGGCCGAGCATCCGGCCCAGGCGCTGGGCGACCTCCAGCACCGTGCGCGGCGATCCGCTCCCCACGTTGATGACGCGGCCCACCGCCTCCGGCCGATCCAGGCTCAGCAGGCAGGTCTGGCACACGTCGCGGACGCTCACGAAGTCGCGCCGCTGCCGGCCGTCCTCGAACAGGATCGGCGCGCGCCCGTTGAGGAGGCGGGCCGCGAAGATCGCCAGGACGCCGGTGTACGGGTTCGACAGCGCCTGGCGTGGCCCGAACACGTTGAAGAACCGGAGCGCCACGGTCGGGATGGCGTACGCCTGCCCGACCATCAGACAGAGGCGCTCCTGGTCGTGCTTCGAGACCGCGTACACGGAGGCGAGGCTCGGAGATTTCGTTTCCGGGGTCGGGACCGGCGTGAGCGGCTCGCCGCGGGCATCGCGCAGCTCCCAGT
>DASRDR010000016.1:0-4077 GCA_035652475.1 Candidatus Methylomirabilota bacterium
TGCGGCACCAGCGCGAACAGGTCCAGCGGCTCGTAGCGGTCCCGTATCATGACGCCCAGGGCCTCCGCGTGCGGATCGATGGTTACTGTCAACTCCATCGTACCGCACACCGCGGAGGCCCTATTTCGCACCAGAAACTAGCCTAGCGGAGCGGGCCCAGCAAGCGTCTGGCGGCTCGGGTCGTGCTCGGTGAGGAGACCTGAACCAACTCTCCACCCTGCCGACAACGTCGGTCAGCGCGCTGGGCAGTCAGGTGCCGCAGGCGTACAATCAAGGCCGAGATGGCCAGGGTTCTGACGTCCGGCGAGGCCGCGGCCGTGCGCGAGCTCCGGCGCCTCGCCTCCGCCCCGGCGACGGCCGAGGAGCTGGCGGAGGCGCGCGCGGCGTTCGAGACCGTCAGGAGGCTGCGCGCCGAGATGGGGCCGGTCGACCTGACGCTCGAGGAGCTGCTGTCGGACGACGACGGCGAGGGTGACTGAGCGCCCCGCCGGCCGCCCACACGTCCTGGACGCCTCCGTCGCGGTCAGTTGGCTCCTGCGGCTCCCGGACGAGGCGCACGGCGCCCACGCGGAGCGGCTCGTCACCGACCGCGTCGCCGGCCGGGTGCACCTGGTCGGTCCGCCGCACCTGACGACCGAGGTGGGGAGCGCCCTCCTGAAGGCGGTCCGGCGCGACCGCATCACGCCCGAGCGCGGCCGCGCGCTGTTGGAGCAATTCCGGCGGCTCCGCCTCCGCGAGCTGACCGCCGACGCGGCCGTGCCCGTGGCGTGGGACCTGGCCGAGCGGTTCGGCTGCTCGTACCACGACGCCGGCTACCTCGCGCTCGCCGACCTGCTGGGCTGCCCGTTCGTCCACGCCGACGAGAAGCTGCGCGACAAGCTGGCCGGCCGCTTCCCGCACGAAGTCTGGATCGAGGACTACCGGCCGGCGCCTGCCTAACGCACCCCGAGTCGGGGCCCGGCCTGGCCGGGCGACCAGCCGCCGCGCTCCGCGGGCGGAGCAGCGCAGTTCCCCACGTGGGTTCGGACCGAAGGATGAGTTCGCCGATCTTCTCGCGCACCCACCCGGTTCTACCGTGCCGCCGACCGCCGGATACGTCGGCTGCGCCCCAGCGGTAGACTGGGGCGGCCGTTGGCGAGCTACCGATCGGCACCTCTTTGCCCGGTTCTTCTGCAGGGCGCCGGCGTGCGGCCGACGGGTCTTCGACGAGCGGCTGGGGGTTGTGGCGGGGGCGCGCGGCCGGCGATCCGCCCGTCGGGTCGAGGTCGAGCGGGTCGTCGGCCTCGCGCTGGGCGGCGCGGCCGGGGCGCGCCGGCTGGCGCACTCGCGCCGGCCGGCGAGCGGGGCGACGCTGCTGCGCCGCGTGCGCCGGCCCCCCGCCCCGGCCGGGGAGCCGCCCCGCGTGGTCGGCGTCGACGACTGGGCGCAGCGGCGCGGCGTGCGCGACGGGACGATCGTGGTGGACCTGGAGCGGGGGCGCCCGCTCGACCTCCTCCCCGACCGGGCCGCCGCGACCGTGGCCGACCGGCTGCGCCGGCACCCGGGCGTCGACGCCGTCGCGCGCGACCGCTCGCCGGAGGACGCGCGCGGCATCGCCGACGGGGCGCCCCGGGCCACGCAGGTGGTCGACCGCTGGCACCTGCTGCGCAACCTGCGCGAGGTCGCCGAGCGCGTGGCCGCCCGATACCCGTCCTGCCTCGCGGAAGAGGAGCCGTCGGCGCGCCCGGCCACCCCGCCGTTGCCCGAGGGGACGCCGGGCAGCCGGGAGCGTCGGCGCGCCCGCGACGAGGCGGTCCGGGCGCCGCGGGCGGCTGGTCTCTCCCTGCAGGCCATCCAGCACCGCCTCGGGTGCGCCCCCGCGACGGTCCGGAAGGACGCCGACATCGACGGCTTCCCCGAGCGCGCGCGGCGGCCGCCGCGGCCGAGCATGCCCGACCCGTACGCGCCCTACCCCGCCGAGCGGTGGGCGGCGGGCTGCCGCAACGCCCGGCAGCTCTGGCGCGAGGTGCGCGAGCGGGGCTACCCCGGCTCGCCGAAGGCGGTCAAGAGGTGGGCGCAGCGCCGCCGCCCGACGCCGGCCCCGAACACGGCGATCGCGTGCGTGCGCGCGGCTCAGGCGCGCGGCACGGGGCCGCCGACCCGGTCGGCGTCCCCCCGCCGGGTCGCGACCCTGGTGGTCGCGCGACCCGACGCGCCCGCCGACGACGAACAGGGAGTGCTGGCGCGCGTCTGCGCCCGCCACACCGACCTCGCCGCGGCCGCGCACCCCGTCGGTCGGCTCGCCGCCACCGTCCGCGAGCGAACGCCCGATGCCCTCGGCCCCTGGCTCGCCGCGGCGGAGGCCAGCGGCGTCGCGGACCTGCGCACCTTCGCGCGCGGCCTGCGCCAGGACGAACCCGCCATCCGCGCCGCGCTCACGTTGCCCCGGAGCACCGGCCCGGTCCAAGGCCACATCAACCGCCTCGAACTCCTGAAGCGCCAGATGGACGGTCGCGCCACGCTCGATCTCCTGCGCGCCCGCCTGCTCGCCGCGCGAGCCGCCGCTTCACCATAAGTGCGGAAGACTCGGGAAAAGTGGAGGCTCCTGGGCTGCCCTGAGTTCGGTGGAGCCGGGAATCTGACCCCACGCTGCGCTGATCGGCCCGGCTGAGGTTCGCCGGGCCTCGAACTCGACCGGCGTCAGCATCCCTAACGCCGAGTGTCGGCGCGTCCGGTTGTGGAAGATCTCCAGGTACTCGAACAGCGTTGGCGAGCTGCAGCCGGGTGCGCCAGGTCTGCCGGTCCAACAGCTCGACCTGGACGCGGCTCCAGAACGCCTCCATCAGCGCGTTGGCGACGCAGGACCCCACCGCGCCCACCGACGGCAGCAAACCCGACTCCTGGGCGCGGCGCGTGAACGCCCAGGAGCAGAACGGCGTGCCCTGGTCGCCGTGGATCACCGTCGACGCCGTGGGTTCGCGCCGGTCGATCGCCATCCCCAAAGCGTTCGTCACGAGCGCCGCGGTCGGTGCGGCGTCGATCGACCAGCCGACGACCCGGCGCGAGAACGCGTCGAGCGCGACGGCGCCGTACACCTTGCCTTCGCGGGTGGGATGCTCGGTGATGTCCGTCACCCAGAGCTGGTCGCGTTGCCCGCGCGCAGCGTCGCGCGTGGCGCGGTCGGTGGCCGCCACCTGGACCGACGTCTTGTGGTAAACGCGGCCGTCCCGCGACGCCGCGGATGCCGGCCGCGCGCATCAGCCGCTCCACCGCTTGGTGGCCGACGGCGATCCCCGGCCCGAGCACCAGCTCCGCCACGACGCGGCGCGCGCCGTAGGTCCCACGCGACGCCCGGCGCGCCTCCCGGATGCGCTCGGTCAACCACGCATGGCGCAGCGCGCGGGCCGACGGAGCCCGAGACCGCTGGGCGTCGTAACCCGATTCGGAGACGCCGAGGACCCGGTAGGCCACCCAGACGGACAGGCTTTCCGCCGCCATCGCCGCGATGGCGGCGAACCGCCTTTTGGGTCGGTGCGCTCCTCGCGCAGCTCGGACGCGCGCCGGTGCACCGCGAGCTCCGCCTCCAGTTCACGGATGCGCCGCTCCGCCGCGGCGAGCCCCGCCCGGTCCAGCGTGCTCAGTCCCGCTTCGACGCCCCGGTCGATGCGCTCCTGGCGGCGCCATCCGTAGATCGCCTGCTCGCTAACCTCCAGCGCTCGCGCTAGGTCGCCGACCTTCTTGCCCGCCGCCAGCAGGTCCAACGCCCGCCGCCCGAACTCCGCCGGGTAGCCGCGCCGCCCCGGTCCCGCCCACCTGCCCAATGCTGTCCTCCTCCGCGAACAGCAGCGTACAAGTCCAGTTCCCGACTCCTCGCAACTCAGGGCAGACCATCAGTGTGGCGTCGCGCCCGCCGAGACACGAAAGAGCCCGACGGCCTCCGCTGGTGGGGCGTTCAAGATCGGGCGGGAGCGTATGGGAGTCGAACCCACCCACCCGTGGATCGCACGGGCGCAACGGTTTTGAAGACCGCGAGGACCACCGGGCCCCATCCGCCCCCGTGATCGAGGACCCGGGATTATAGGGAGGCGGCCCAGGGCC
>DASRDR010000017.1:0-5522 GCA_035652475.1 Candidatus Methylomirabilota bacterium
GGCGTTCAAGCCGACCGCGACGATCATGTCCTCCCAGCGCACCGTGGACGTGCGGCACGCCGAGACCGTCCTCGAGGCTCGCGGGCGCCACGATCCCTGCGTGCTCCCGCGGGCGGTCCCGATGGTCGAGGCGATGGCGGCGCTGGTCCTGGCCGACCACGCTCTCCGGCAGGAGGCGATCCGGGCGGCGGCGCCGCCGCCGCCGTGAGGCGCGGGTGCCGCTCCTGGCCGGGCTCCTCGTCTTCTGGCTGGTGGTGGCCTTCGTCGCCTGGCTCCGGCGGGGGCGGCGTCTCCGCTGACGCCGCGGCGCCGTCGGCTCGCGCCGGCCCGGGCGGCATCGCCGTGCCCGGCACCGTCGGCTCGCTCTGCCCGGGGCCGCATCGCCGCTCGCGCCCGGCACCGTCGGCTCGCGCCGGCCCGGGCGGCATCGCCGCCGACCTTCGGTACCGCGTACGGCGCGACCGCGCGCGCTGCAGGCCGGGCGACCCGCCGGCCGCGTCGCAGCCGGCGGGGCATGCCGCGACATCGTGGCACGGGCGCCGCCCGGCAGGCGAGTTGCACGAGTTCTCCCCGAGCTTGATCGACAGGAGGCGCCTTCCCGTGTCGCGGTCGTTCCGGCACTTCGTCGCTCCGGTGGCGGGCGCGGTGGGTGGCTGCGCCGGCTGGCTCACGGTGTCCCGGTCGTTTCGGCGGCTCGTCGCTCCCGTGGCGCTGGGGGTCCTGGCGGTCCTGCCCGGGGCGCCTCCCCTCGGTGCCGCGCCCGTGGCGGTCCGGTTCCGGGAGGGGACGACGCGCGGGTTCCTCGTGGTCCGCGCCGCGAGCGGCGAGGTGATCGGCCGCGGCGACCTCGGCCAGAAGCCGGTCGGCGAGCAGATCGCGAGCCGGCTGGTGCTCACGTTCGACGACGGGTCCGTCCGCGACGAGGCGACCACGTACTCCCAGCGGGGCGTCTTCCGGCTGGAGGCGTACCGGCTGGTCCAGCGCGGCCCGTCGCTGCCGGCCGCGGAGGTCGCCTTCGACCGGCAGAGCGGCCGGTACCAGTCGCGGCTCCGGGAGCGGCCCGACGCCCGGGAGGAGACCGCCGAGGGCGCGCTCGAGATGCCCGACGACCTCTACAACGGGATGGCGGCCGTCCTGCTCAAGAACCTGCCGGCCGGCGAGCCGGCGACCGTGCGCCTGGCCGCGTTCACGCCCGCCGCGCGCATCCTGGCGATGCACGTCCGCGCCGAGGGCGAGGACCGGCCGCTGCTCGCCGGCCGGCCGCTGGTCACCACGCGCTACCTCCTGAAGCTCGAGATCGGTGGCCTCGCCGGCCTGGTGGCGCCGATCGTCGGGAAGGCGCCGCCGGACCTCCGGTACTGGCTCGTCCCGGGGGACCCGCCGGGGTTCGTCCGGTTCGAGGGCGCGATGTACCTGAACGGGCCGGTCTGGCGCGTGGAGATGGCCGGCCCCCAGTGGCCGGCCGCGTCCCGCTGACCGCCGCGATCACGATCCGAGGCGCGGAGTCCCCCGGCGGGCTCGGGCCGGCGTCGCGCCGCGGAGGGGCGCGCGCGGCCCTGGGCGGCCGGGGGCCTGCCACGTCGACGCGCACACCACCCGGGTCGCGGCCCGCGCGACGTCACGCGGCGCTCGGCCCCGGCGGCCCCGCCACGAGCCGCTCGTGGAGCGCCGAGAGGATCTCGTCGATCGCGGCGCTCGCCCAGACCCGGAAGAACGGCGACTCCTGGAGCGCGAAGAAGTCCCGGTCGCCGCGCGCCTGCGCCTCGGCCGGGCTCTCGCCCGGGCGGGGCGCCCGGATCGCGCCGACGACGCGCTCCTTGTGGTAGATCGCCGGGTACTCCGTGTAGTGGTAGAGGTACCCCCAGTCCCGGTCGTAGAACGCCGCCACCGGGATCGACTGCCACGTCTGCCCGTGCTTCTCGTTCAGGAACTCCGCCATGAGGTCCGCGTTGCTGTCGGGCGCCTCGGCGAGGCTCGGGCGGTGGCTGCGGCCGAAGCGCTGGCCGTCGCGCGGGAAGATGCGGAGCTCGAGCCCGCCGGCCTCGGCCAGCCGCTGGAGCGCGGGGACGTCGCGGCGGCAGTCCGACGACCACTCCTCCGCGATCACCAGGACGCGCGCCGGCCCGTCCGGCCGCGCGGCGAGCCAGCGGATCGCGTCGACCTGCGCGGGCGCCAGCCGGAGCGAGTCGTACCAGGCGCGGAGCCACGGGCTCCAGTCCTTGCGCGGGGCGCCGCCGGACCCCTCGCGGCGGAGGTTCTCCGGGGTCGCGATGTGGGCGAGGTACTGCGGGAACGTCAGGCCCGAGGCGAAGCGCTCGGGGGTCAGGACGCGGGGGCGCTGCGGCATGGCTTTCCTCCCGGCATGGCGGAGTGGTGACCTTCGGGGGCGGGCGTCGCGGTGTCGCGGCCCTCCGGGGCCGGACGGCGGGCTACCGGTCACGCGGGGCTCGACCTCCCAACCCTGCCGAGCACGGGCCGGTGCTTCTCGCCGGCCGGCCGGCTGGCCGTCACGCGGGGCTCCGCGGGGCGTCGAGGGCCGCGAGCCACTCGCGGAGCACGGGCGCGTCCAGCCCCGCCTGCGCGCGCGTCCAGCGGTCCAGGCCGTAGCGCCAGTAGTCGAGCTCGAGCCGCGAGATGCGGCTCTGGACGACGGCCCAGAGGGCCCAGACCGCGTCGGACACGATCATGTGGAGCCGGACCCGCGCGAGCGCCGACTCGGCCGGCCGGCCGAAGTAGGCGGCGGCGAGCGCCTCGACCCGCGGCGCGTCGTAGCCGAGCTCCAGGCACGTGTTCCCGAGATCGAAGGCGGGGTCGCCGTTGCCGCTGTACTCGTAGTCCACCGCGCGGAGCCGGCGCCCGTCGTCGATGTAGTTCTCCGGGAGGAGGTCGTTGTGGCAGGGCACCCGGGGCCCGGCCGCGGCCGCCAGCCGGGCGTGGATCGCGCGGAGGGCGGGCAGCCGGCGGCGGTAGTCGGCGAGCAGCGGGATCCCGCGCGCGGCGGCCACGGCCAGGTAGCGGTCGACCAGGTCGAACATGTCGACGTCGTGGAGGAACCGGGGCGCGGCATGGAGCTCGCGCAGGAGCGCGGCGACCCGCGCCGGCATGCCGGGGGCCTGGAGGTCCGCCGCGGTGAGGGCGCGCCCCTCGAGGAACTCGGTCACCATCACGTCGAGGTCCGGGAGGTAGTGGACGACCCGGGGGCCCACCCCGGCCGCGGCGGCCGCGCAGGTGTTGTGGTGCTCGTTCCGGCGGTCGATCCCGAGCACCGCCGTGTCGGCGCCCGGGATCCGCACCACGTAGGCGCGGCCGTCGACGCGGACCCGGTAGTTGCGGTTGGTCATGCCGCCGGCCAGGGGCTCCGCCTCGAGGGCCCGGCCGCGCCACTCGGGGATGCGGGCGAGGACGGCGTCGAGCGGGATCATGCGGCGGGCCGCGCCGGCGGCGACCCCGGCCACCTCGGACGGGCCGTCGGCGTCCAGCGGAGCGCGATCACGCCGGGCGGAGGGCGGATCAGCCGCCCGGGGGCGATTCCAGGACCAGGACCGCCTCGCGCGCGAAGCACACGGTGACCGGCTCGCCGCGCGCGGGCGGCGCCAGGCGGGGGTTGTTGAAGGTGTCGAGCCAGACGGCGTGCTCGCGGAAGCGGATGCGGATCCGCACGACCGACCCCAGGAAGTGGACGTCCTCGACGGTGCCGGCCAGCCGGTTCTGGCCGTCGGCCGTCGCCCCGTCCAGCGTGACGCTCTCGGGGCGGAGCGCGATGAGGCGCGCCTCGCCGGCCCGGGCCCCCTCGAGCCCGGCCGCGGCCAGGATCGGCTGGCCGTCGACGAGGATCGCGCCCCGCGCCGGGTCCTCGACGCGGCCGGACAGGATGTTGAGGGTGCCCACGAACGAGGCGACGAAGGCGGTCCGGGGGAAGTTGTAGATCTCGAATGGCGTGCCGATCTGCTCGATCCGGCCCTGGCTCATGACCACGATGCGGTCCGACATCGACAGGGCCTCTTCCTGGTCGTGCGTCACGTAGATCGTCGTGATCCCGAGCTCGCGCTGGATCCCGCGGATCTCCGTCCGCAGCGAGACCCGGATCTTCGCGTCGAGCGCGGAGAGCGGCTCGTCGAGCAGCAGGACCTGGGGCCGGATCGCCAGCGCCCGGGCCAGCGCCACCCGCTGCTGCTGGCCGCCGGAGAGCTGGTAGGGGTAGCGGCTCCCGAGGTCGGGGAGCTTGATCAGCGCCAGCATCTCCTCGACGCGCTGCCGGATCTCGCGCGCCGGGCGGCGCGCGACCCGGAGCCCGAAGCCGACGTTGTCGGCGACGGTCATGTTGGGGAACAGCGCGTAGGACTGGAAGACCATGCCGACGTTCCGGCGGTTCGGCGCCCGGTGGGTGACGTCGATCCCGTCGATCCGGATCCGCCCGGCGGTGGGGGACTCGAAGCCGGCGATCATCCGGAGCGTGGTGGTCTTCCCGCAGCCGCTCGGGCCCAGGAACGAGACGAACTCGCCGCGCTCGACGTCCAGCCGGAAGTCCTCGACGGCGGTGGTCAGCGCGAACCGCTTCTGGACGCCGTCGATCTCGAGGAACGCCATGCTCTCCTCCGGCGGCCCGGTCAGGCCCCCCGCGCGCCCTCGCGGTCAGCGGCCACCGGCGACCTGTCCCGGCGCGCGGCGGGCCATGAGCTGGATCACCGCCATGCACGCCCAGGTCACCGCGAACGCGATCACGGCGAGGGCGGCCGGCTCGTAGGCCCGGTTGGCGCCGATCAGCTGGAGGTACGGCCCGAACGCCGGCCGGTCGAGGAGGCTCGCCATCGTGAACTCTCCGATGACGATCGCGAACGTCAGGAACGCCCCGCTCAGCACCGCGACGCGCACCCCGGGGAAGATCACCCGGAGGAGGATCGTCCGCCACCCGGCGCCCAGGCTCTGCGCCGCCTCGGTCAGCGTGCGCACGTCGATCGCCCGGAGGCCGGTGTCGACCGCCCGGTACATGTAGGGGAGCGAGAGCGCCACGTAGCTGAACATCAGGAGGAGGTCGGTCGTGGCCTCCGAGGCGGTGAGCGGGAGCCAGGAGGAGCTGTTGTAGATGCGGAGGTACCCGAACACCAGCACGATGGCCGGGATGACCAGCGGCAGGAGCGTGATGAACTCGACCACCGGGCGCAGCCGCGGCAGCCGGAGCTGGATCCAGTAGGCCGTGGGCACCACCAGGACCACCCCGACCACGATCGTCGCGAGCGCCAGCGCCGTCGAGTACCCGAACGTCGCCTGGAACCGGGGGTCGGCGAGCACGATCCGGTACGCCTCGAAGCTGTACACCCCGCGGCGGTACCGGAGCGAGAACTCGAAGGTCCCCACCAGCGGCACGACGAAGTACAGCGCGCCCAGCAGCAGGACCAGCCAGGCGCGAAGCGACGCGCGCCTCACCGGAGCCACCGCTCGCTGCGGCCGCGGAGCCAGATGTAGGCGGCGTTCGAGAGCCCGGTGATGACGATCATGCCGAGGGCCAGCGCGTACCCCAGGTT
>DASRDR010000018.1:0-2671 GCA_035652475.1 Candidatus Methylomirabilota bacterium
GTGAACGAGGTCGTGATCCCCATGGGCCGCAAGGACGAGTGGAACGCCCGCCCGCCGAGCGACGACGCGGCCTTCCTCAAGTACGTGCGTCACCCCGAGCTCGCCGCGCTCCTTCCGATCCTGTATCCGAACGTCTTCCCCAACCTCGCCGGCCTCTCGGCGCCGCGGGCCGACCTCGAGGCGATCCTGCTCACCGGGCTGCCCTCCGGCGTGATCCCCGGGTTTCAGAACTTCACCGGCGCGACCCCAGCGGACATGCTCCGTCTCAACCTGGCGATCCCGCCGTCGCAGGACCCGAACATCCTCGGGATCCTCGGAGGGGACCTGGCCGGGTTCCCGAACGGGCGGCGGGTGTTCGACGACGTCGTCACGATCGAGCTGCGGGCGATCGCCGGGGCGACCTACCCGCTGATCGACCCGAGCTTTACCCCCGACGGGGCGGCCTCGCTCGTGACCGACGGGCTCACGCCGGCCGACAACCCGGTCCAGTTTCTGCCGGCGTTTCCCTACCTCGGGGTTCCCAACGCCGGGTTCGACACGATGCCGGCGTGATGTGCGTGCTCGACATCGGCCGGGACGTCGGGGCGCTGGTCGTGCACGCGGACGCGGCGCTCCTCGGCTCGGTGATCGAGATCCGCCCGGTGGATGGCGGCGGCCGCACCCCGCGGGTGCACGCGGAGGTCCGGCGGCGGGGGGAGAGCGCCCTCGCCGCCGTCATCTGCGCGGTCGAGGGCGAGTACGAGCTGTGGATCGACGGGAGCGGACCCGAGCGCAGGATTCGGATCCGCGGCGGCGCCGTGACGAGCGAGCGCGTCGGGCCGGCGACGACGCGCTAGCGATCCAGGGCGGCGGGTGCCGGGTGCCCTCCGGCAGGCGGGTCGAGGCCGCCCGAACGCGTCCCCTCGCGCCCGCGGGTACGATCGGGCCGGTGGGGGCTCCCGACCTCGTTCAGGCGCGCGACCGCGAGCTGGTCGCCCGGCTGCGCCTGGGCGACGAGGAGGCGTTCCGCGACCTCTTCCGCCGGTACGCGCCGACGGCGCTCGCCCTGGCCGGCCGGGTGGTCCGGGACCAGAACCTCGCGCAGGAGGTCGTCCAGGAGGCGTTCCTCGCCCTCTGGCGATCCCCCGACGCCTACGATCCCGAGCAGGGATCGGTCCGCGCCTGGCTGGTGGGGATCGTGCACCATCGCGCGGTCGACGCGGTCCGGCGGCTGAGCGCCGAGCAGCGACGCGCCGAGCGCGCGGCCGCGGTCGACCCGCCGGTCGACGTCGCCGAGGAGGTGCTCGAGGGCATCGAGACGCCGCGCGAGCGGCGCGCGGTCCGCGAGGCGCTCGCCGCCCTTCCGCCCCCGCAGCGCGAGGTCATCGAGCTCATGTACTACGGCGGCCTGTCGCAGTCCGCGATCGCGAAGCGCCTCTCGCTGCCGCTCGGTACCGTGAAGTCCCGGACGCTGCTCGCCATGCGGCGGCTCCGGGCGGCCCTGGTGGAGGACGCACGGTGAGCGAGCCGCGGGACCACGAGCAGATCGAGGCGCTGCTCGCGCTTCGCGCGCTCGGCGGCATCGAGCCCGAGGACGAGCGCCGCCTGGAGCGGGAGATGGCCGCCCACGGGCCCGACTGCCCGGAGTGCCGGCGCCTCGAGCGCGCGCACGCGGAGGTGGCCGCCGGGCTGGCGATGGCCCTTGCCCCCGCGGAGCTCCCGGCCGGGTGGGAGGATCGCGTGGTGGCGGGGCTCCCCCGGGCGGGCGCCGGGCGCCGTCGACGCCCGCTCCGCGAGATCGCCGCGGTCGCCGCCGCCGCCCTGCTCGCGTTCGCGGCCGGCTGGGCGATCCGGGGCGCCCGGGCGCCCGACGTTCAGGAGGCCCTCTCCGGCTCTCGCGTGATCGCGCTGCAGGGATCCGAGGCCCGCCTGTCCGTCGCCTACCGCCCGGGGCGCTCGGGCGCGTTCCTGTTCGGCTCGGGTCTGCCGGCGGCGCCGAGCGGCCGCGTGTACGAGCTCTGGATCATCCGCGCCGGCCACCCGATCCGCCAGACCTGCTTCCGGCCGCGCGGTGGCGGCGGGGCGGTGCTCGAGTTCGTCGACGCCGAACCCCGAACCGGCGACACGCTCGCGGTCACGGTCGAGCCGTCGGCCTGCCCGAGCGCGCCGACGAGCGAGCCGGTCCTGTCGGCATCCATCGGACCCGTCTGACGGCCGGGCGCGATCCCCGCGGCTAGCATGGCGGCGTGATCCGGCTCCTGCGTTCGGCGCCCCTGATCGACGGGCACAACGACCTGCTCTGGGAGCTTCGACGGCGCCGGGAGCCGGACGGCCGGCTGCCCGCAGGCGCCGGGGACTCGTCCCCCGAGCTCATGACGGATCTCCCGCGCCTTGCGGCCGGGGGTGTGGGCGGGCAGTTCTGGTCGGTCTACGTGCCCTCCGACCTGCCGGGTCACGAGGCCGTCACGATGACGCTCGAGCAGATCGATGCGCTCCTCCAGCTCGTGCGCCGTCACCCCGACCGGCTCGAGCTCGCGCGCTCCGCGGGCGACGTCGAGCGGATCGCGGCCTCCGGACGCATCGCCTCGATGCTCGGCGTCGAGGGAGGCCACGCGATCGGCGGCTCGCTCGGGGCGCTTCGCGTGTTCGCCGAGCTCGGGTTCGGCTACCTGACGCTCACGCACAACGACGA
>DASRDR010000019.1:0-38398 GCA_035652475.1 Candidatus Methylomirabilota bacterium
TGTGGCGGCGGCTGCTCCACCTGGGCGCCGCCCCGGTGGTCGTCGCCGGCAGCACCCATCGCGGCGAGGACGGGCCGATCCTGGACGCCTACCTGGCCGCCCGGTCCGCGGTTCCGGGCCTCCGGCTGGTGCTGGCCCCGCGCCACCCGGAGCGGCTGGACGAGATCGAGGCGCAGGCCCGGAGCCGGCGGCTCGGGGTGGTGCGCCGGAGCCGGATCGCGGCGGCCACCCTCGCCGACGTGATCCTGCTCGACACGGTGGGGGAGCTGGCGTCGCTCTACGCCGTGGCGGACGTCATCTTCGTCGGCGGGAGCCTGGTGCCGGTCGGCGGCCACAACGTGATCGAGCCCGCACGGCACGCCCGGCCCGTGCTCTTCGGGCCCCACATGACCAACTTCCGCGACGCGGCCGGGCTCCTGCTCCGGGCCGGCGCGGCGATCCAGGTCCGCGACGGGGCGGCGCTCGCGCGCGTCCTGGCCGAGCTGCTCGCCGATCCGGGCCGGCGCCAGGCGCTCGGGAAGGCCGCCCGGGAGGCCGTGCAGGCGCACCAGGGCGCCTGCGCCCGGACGGTCGCGGCGCTCGAGGCGCTGCTGCCGGGGCTCCTCGGGGGCGAACGGGCGTGACGGCACCGGGGGTCCCGCTGCCGGCGCGAGCGTGCGCCCGCGTGGCCGCGGCGTGGCGCGCGGGCCTCCCCGGACCGCTCGGCCTCGCGCTGACCCCGCTCGCCTGGGGGTACCGGGCCGGGCTCGCCGCGCGCGAGGCCGCGTACGCCGGCGGGCTGCTGCGGCGGGGACGGGCCGGCTGTCCCGTGGTCTCGATCGGGAACCTCACCGTGGGCGGCACCGGGAAGACCCCGGCGGTCGAGCTGGTCGCGCGCTGGCTGGCGGAGGACGGACGGCGGGTCGCGGTGGTGAGCCGCGGCTACGGCCGGCGCCGCGGCGCTCCGGTCGAGATCGTGTCCGACGGGGGCGCGGTGCTGGCGGACGTCGATCGCGCCGGCGACGAGCCGCTCCTCCTGGCGCGCCGCCTGCCAGGCGTCCCGGTGGTGGTCGGATCGGACCGGCTCGCCGCGGCGCGGGCGGCGGCGGCGCGCTTCGCGCCGGACGTGCTGCTGCTCGACGACGGGTTCCAGCAGCGCCGGCTCGCGAAGGACGTGGAGATCGTCTGCCTGGACGCGCGCGCCCCGTGGGGCCGGGGCGGCCTCTTCCCCCGTGGGACGCTCCGGGAGCCCCCCGGCGCGCTCCGCCGCGCGCACCTCCTCATCCTCACGCACGCCGCCGCGCGCAACGGCGTCGACGCGGCGGTGCCGCGCGGCGCCGGGGGGGTGCCCTGGTTCCCGGCCGCGCTCGCCGTCGAGGGCGTCCGCCGCCTGGGCCGGGGCGGGATCGATCCCGTCGCGCGGCTCCAGGGGCGCCCGCTGCTCGCGTTCGCCGGGATCGCGGTGCCGGAGGGGTTCGCGTCGACGCTGCGGGAGGCCGGGGTGGTGGTGCGGGACCTGGTCGCGTTCCCGGACCATCACCGGTACCGGGCGGCCGATCTCCGCGCGCTCGCCGAACGTGCCCGCGCGGTGGGGGCGGAGGCGCTGGTGACGACGGAGAAGGACGCCATGCGCCTCGGCGGCGTGGGGGCCGGGCTCGACGGCGCGGCGGCCGGCGGGGCGGCGCCGGCGCCGACCGTCTGGGTCCTGCGGGTGCGGCTCGAGCCGTGCGGGCCGGTCGAGCGCTGGCGCGCCGCGCTGTGCGCCCGGCTGGACGCCGCCCGGGAGGCGGCGGGGTGAGGGGTGAGCCGATTCCGCGGGCGGCCGTCCGCCGCGCGCTCCTGCGCTTCCCCAACTGGCTCGGCGACACGGTGATGGCGCTGCCGACGCTCGACGCGCTCCGCGCCGCGCTCCCCCCCGACACGCGGGTCTGGTGCGTGGGGCCGTGGGTCGAGACGATCGTGCCGCCGGAGCCCGGGCGCGTGGAGCGGCTTCGTTCCGCGGCGGGCGTCGCGCGGCGCCTCCGCCAGGCGCTCGGCTGGCGTCCGGCCGGGCTGGATCTTGCGGTCGTGCTCCCGAACTCGTTCGAGGCCGCGATGGCGGCGTGGCTCTCCGGTGCGCGCTGGCGGGTCGGATACGCGGGGGACGGCCGCGCCGCGCTCCTGACGCACGCGCTCGGCGCGGCGCCGGGGGCGACCCACCAGGTGAGTGCCTACCTGCGACTTCTCCGGCCGCTCGGCGTCGACGTCGTGCCGACCCCGCCGACGCTGGCGGTCGCCGCCGAGGCGCGGGAGGAGGCGCGCGCGCTGCTCCGCGGCGCCGGGCTCGAGCCGCGGGATGTCGCGATCGGGCTCCAGCTCGGGGCGGCGTTCGGCCCCTCGAAGCTCTGGCCCGTCGACCGGCTCGCCGCGCTCGCCGACCGCCTGGCCGCGCGCGGGCTCCGCCCGGTGCTCCTCGGGACGGCGGCGAGCGGGGAGCTCCGGGACGCGGTCCAGGCCGCGGTGCGCCGGCCCGTCGCGAGCCTCGTCGGCGGTGACCGCCCGGCGCTCCTGCCGGCGGTCCTGGGCGAGCTCGCCGCGCTCGTCGCGGCCGACAGCGGGCCCGCGCACGTCGCGGCCGCGGTCGGCGTGCCCACGGTGACCCTCTTCGGCCCGACGGACCCGCGGCTCACGGCGCCGCTCGGGCCGCGGCAGCGCGCGATCTGGCGGCGGCCGCCGTGCGCGCCATGCTTCCGGGCGCGGTGCCCGATCGACCACCGCTGCCTCGCGGCGGTCACCGTCGACGCGGTGGAGATGGAGGTGCTCGAGGCCCTGGCCTGTCGAGGATGAGGGCCCTCCGGCTGCTGCACCTGGTCGCCAACCGGTGGTGGACCGGGAACGCCGAGCCCGCCGTCGACCTGGCCCGGGCGCTCCAGGCGCGCGGACACGCCGTGTGGTTCGCCTGCGTGCCAGGGGACGCGCTGGAGGAGCACGCGCGGGCGGCGGGGCTCACGGTGGTCCCCGGGCTCGCCCTCGAGCGCACGGCGCGGCCGTGGCGGCTCCTCGGGGAGGTCGCGGCGGTGCGGCGCGTCCTGCGGGAGCGCCGCATCGATCTCGTCCACGCCCACCAGACCCACGATCACTGGATCGCCGCGCTGGCGCGCGGGACGCAGCCGGCGCGGCTGGTGCGGAGCGTCCACCACCGGCGCGCCGTCCACCGCGATCCCGGCAGCGCATGGCTCTTCGGGCGGACGGACGCGGTGATCGCGGTGAGCGACGGCATCCGGGCCCGCCTGCGCGCCGTCGGGGTCCTCGAGGAGCGGCTCCGCCTGGTGCCTGGCGCGGTCGACGCCGCGCGATTCCCCCCGGAGCTCGACGGGGCCGCGGTGCGCGCGGAGCTCGGGCTCGGCGACGCGCCCGTGGTCGGCTGCGTCGCGCGGCTGGTGCCGGGGCGAGGCCACGACGTCCTCCTGCACGCGGTCGCCCGCCTCCGGGCGCGGCTGCCGGCGGTGCGCCTGGTCCTGGTCGGGCGGGGGGAGCATCGCCCCGCCCTCGAGACGCTGGTGGGGGCGCTGGATCTCGCGTCGACCGTGGTCTTCGCCGGCTACCGGGGCCCGGACCTGCCGGCGATGCTGGCCGCGCTCGACTGCGTCGTCCTCCTGGGCGCGGGCTCGGAGGAATCCTGCCGCGCGGTGCTCGAGGCGATGGCCGCCCGGCGCCCGGTGGTCGCCGCTCCGGTCGGGGCTGTCCCGGAAACCGTGGTGGACGGGGAGACGGGGATCCTGGTGGCCCCCGAGGCCGACGCCGTCGCGCGAGCCGTCGAGGCGGTCCTGCGTGACCCGGCGCGGGCCCGCCGGCTGGGCGAGGCCGGCCGCCGGCGGGTCGAGACGCTGTTCACGCCGGTCCGGCGGGCCGAGCGGGTCGAGGCGGTGTACGCGCGGGTCCTCGGCATCGACGCGACCGCCGGCTGAGCGGCGTCCGTCTCTCCGGGGTGGGGCGGCGGTCCCCCGCGGTCGGGTTGCGCCGTCTGGCCTTGGACCGCGGCGGCAGGCGGACCGCAAGTGGCCGTGCGGCCGGAAAGAAGCGCTTTCGCCGGGGGGGCCGATCAGTATAATGAGCGCCGATGGCTCGCCGGTGCCAAGTCCGCGCCGTTACGTGGCGTTCGCCGGCGGCCGCGTCCCGGATGGCCGGTGTCTGAGTCGACGGTCGACCTCCTGCGGGTGATCCAGCGGTTCGAGGGCCGCCGCGTCCTCGTCCTGGGTGACGTGGTCGCGGACCAGTACGTCTTCGGGAACCCCGCCCGCGTGTCGCGCGAGGCACCGGTCCTGATCCTGCGCTACCTCTCGCGCGAGTGGCGGCTCGGCGGGGCGGCCAACGCGTGCCGCAACCTCCACAGCTTGGGCGCCAGCGTTCGCGCGCTGGGGGTCGTCGGCGGGGACCGCGCGGGGCAGGCGGTGCGGCAGCTGTTCAGCGACCAGGGGATCGCGACGGACGGCATCCTCTCGACCCCGGGGCGCTGCACGCCGGTGAAGACCCGGATCATGGCCGGCACATCGCGCTCGACGCGCCAGCAGGTGATCCGCGTCGATCGCGAGCCCGACGGGCCGATCCCGCCCGCCGCCGAGGCCGGGTTGCTCGACCGGCTCCGGGCGTGGGCGCCGGGCCTCGACGCGATCGTGCTGTCCGACTACGGCTACGGCACGATCACCCCCCGCCTGCTGGCCGAGGTCCGCACGTTCGAGGCGCAGGGGATGCTCGTCGCGGCCGACTCCCGCTACGACCTCCTGCGGTTCGAGGGCCTCACCGCGGCCACCCCCAACGAGGCCGAGGTGGAACAGCTGCTCGGGCTCGCACTGGACGGGGACAAGACCGTCGAGCAGGCGGGCTGGCGACTCCTCGAGCGGCTGGGCGCGCGGTACCTCCTGGTGACCCGCGGCGCCAGGGGCCTGGCGCTCTTCGAGCGCGGCGGGACGGCGACCTTCGTGCCGATCTTCGGCAGCGACGAGATCGCCGACGTGACCGGGGCCGGGGACACCGTGATCAGCACGTTCACGCTGGCGCTGGCCAGCGGGGCGGCGCCGATCGCGGCGGCACGGCTCTCGAACTACGCCGGCGGGCTGGTCGTGATGAAGCGAGGGACCGCGACGGTCGGCCGGGACGAGCTGGCGAACGCCGTGCGCCGCGACAGCGGGCCCGGATCGGATGACGGCGCGGGTGGTCGAGCTTGACGAGGCGCGCGCCGTGGCCGACGCCGGGCGCGCGGCGGGGCGGCGGGTCGTGCTGGCCAACGGATGCTTCGACCTCCTCCACGTCGGCCACGTGCGGTACCTCGAGGCCGCGCGCGCGCTGGGGGACCTGCTGATCGTCGGCGTCAACTCCGACGCGTCGGTCCAGCGGATCAAGGGGCCCGGGCGGCCGGTCCTGCCGGCGGCGGAGCGGGCCGAGATCGTGGCGGCGCTCCGCGCGGTCGACCACGTCGTCGTGTTCGACGACGACACCGCGGACCGGCTGGTGCGGCTCCTCCGGCCGGCGGTCCACGCCAAGGGCACCGACTACACGACCGCGACCGTCCCCGAGCGCGCCAGCGTGGCCGCGGTCGGGGGCCGGGTGGCGATCGCCGGCGACCCCAAGCGCCACGCCACCCGCGACGTCATCGCCGTCATCCTGGCCCGCTTCGGCGAGCGGTCGGGGCCGGCGCGGTGAGGCTCGACCGGGAGGGGGCCCCGCGGATCGCGCTGGTGAAGCTCTCCTCCCTGGGGGACGTCGTCCATGCCCTGCCGGCGGCCCACGCGCTCAGGACGTGGTGGCCGCGCGCCGAGCTGACGTGGGTGGTCGAGCGGCGCGAGCGGGCGATCCTCCTCGACAATCCCGACCTCGACCACGTGGTGGACGTCGACACGCGGCTGTGGCGGCGGGAGTTCCGGCGGCCCGGCGGCGCGGCGGCGGTCGCGGTCAGGGTGCGGGGCCTGGTCCGGCGGCTCCGGGCGGGGCGCTTCGACGTCGCGGTCGACCTCCAGGGCCTCTGGAAGAGCGGCGTCATCACCGCGCTCACGCGCGCCCCGCTCCGGCTCGGGCTCGCCGCCGGGTCGTGCCGCGAGCGGGCGAACGTCTGCTTCACGAACCGCCGGGTGCGCCCGGACCCGGCGGCGCACGTGGTCGACCAGTACCGGGCGGTCGTCAGCGGCCTGGGCGTCGACCTGGCGGCCGTCGGGCCCGTCGTGTTCCCGATCCCGGCCGACCCCGCCGCGGAACGCGCGGTCGCGGCCTGGCTCGAGGACCAGGGGGTCAAGCCGACGGCGCCGCTGGTGGTCCTGAACCCCGGCTCGGGCGGCGAGGGGAAGCGCTGGGCGCTGGAGGCGTTCCGGCGGCTCGGGGAGGAGCTGGCGGTCCGCCTGGAGGCGCGGGTGGTCGTGGCCTGGGGGCCGGGCGAGGAGCCGCTCGCGCGGGCGATCGCGCACGGCATGCGGACGGGCGCGTCGGTACCGCCGCCCACGACGATCGCCGAGATGATCGCCCTCTTCCGCCGCGCCACGCTGGTGGTCGGCGGCGACACGGGGCCCGTGCACATCGCGGCGGCGCTCGGCGGCCCGACCGTCGGCCTGTACGGGCCGACCAGCGTCCGGCGCAACGGCCCGTACGGGGCGCGGGCGGCCGCGGTCGAGAGCCCGACCGGCCGGATGGACGGCATCTCGGTCGAGCGGGTGCTGGCAGTGGCCCAGCGCCTCCTGGCGTAGCCGTGGCGGCCCGCCTGTCGGTCGCGGTGATCACGCTGAACGAGGAGGAGCGGCTGCGTCCCTGCCTCGAGAGCGTGGTGTGGGCCCACGAGCTGGTCGTCGTCGACGCCGGATCCAGCGACAAGACGGTGGCCGTCGCGCGCGAGTTCACCGACCGCGTGCTCTTCCGGCCGTGGGACGGCTACGGCGCCCAGAAGAACTTCGCGGTCGCGCAGTGCGGCGGTGACTGGATCCTCGCGCTGGACGCCGACGAGCGGGTCCCGGAGACGCTCCGCGCCGAGATCGGC
The DNA here is from genome assembly GCA_035652475.1 of Candidatus Methylomirabilota bacterium. GTDB lineage: Bacteria > Methylomirabilota > Methylomirabilia > Rokubacteriales > DASRDR01 > DASRDR01. Next base: position 6,977 of record DASRDR010000019.1, read on the forward strand.
CGGACGCTGGCCGCCGATCCCGCCGTGCGAGGGTTCTACCTCCCGCGGCGGAACGTGTTCCAGGGCCGGTGGGTGCGGCACGGCGGGCTCTACCCGGACTGGCAGCTCCGGCTCTTCCGCCGCGGCGCCGGCCGGTTCGTGGAGCGGGCGGTCCACGAGTCCGTCCGGGTGGACGGGCCCACGGGACGCCTCCGGTCCGCGCTCGTCCACGAGAGCTACCGGAGCCTCGCCGACGCCGTGGCCCGCCTCAACCGGTACTCCGACCTCGCGGCGGCGGAGCTGGCCCGCACGGACCGGGGGGGGAGCGCGGCGGACCTGCTCCTGCGCCCGCTCGGGCGGTTCGCCGGCATGTACCTCCTGCGGGCCGGCTTCCTGGACGGCTGGCGCGGGCTCGTCCTGGCGGCCCTGTACGCGCACTACGTGTTCCTCCGCGCCGCCAAGGTGCGCGAGCACCGGGCCGGACGGCCGGCGGCGTGACCCGCGCGGTCGCGGTCATCCCGGCGCGGTGGGCGTCGGCCCGCTTCCCCGGCAAGGCGCTCGTCGAGGTCCGCGGGAAGCCCCTCATCCAGCACGTGTGGGAGCGCGCGCGCGAGCTCGAGACGGTCGCCTCGGTCGCGGTCGCCACCGACGACGACCGGATCGCCGCGGCGGTGCGCGCCTTCGGCGGGACGGCCGTCCTGACCAGCCCCGGGTGTCCGAGCGGCACGGACCGGGTCGCCGAGGCGACCCGGGACTGGCCGGTGGACCTGGTCGTGAACCTGCAGGGAGACGAGCCGACCTTCGAGGTGAAGGCGCTCGACCAGCTGGTCCGGCTGATGGCGGAGGATCCGGCGATCGCGATGGGCACGCTCGCCCACCCCATCGAGAGCGAGGCGGAGCACCGCGATCCGAACGCGGTGAAGGTCGTCCTGGACGTCTCCGGGCACGCCCTCTACTTCTCCCGCGCGCCGATCCCGTACGCCCGCGAGGCGGGACTGGTGGCCCCGCTCCGCCACGTCGGGCTCTACGTGTTCCGCCACGCCTTCCTGCAGCGGTTCGCGCGGCTCGCGCCGACGCCGCTCGAGCTGGCGGAGCGGCTCGAGCAGCTGCGGGCGCTCGAGCACGGCGTCCGCATCCGGGTCGTCCTGACGCCGCACGGCTCCATCGGGGTCGACGTTCCGGCCGACGTGGACCGGCTGACGGCGTACCTCGACGGCCAGGGGCAGGGGCCGCCGTGAGGGCGCTCCGCCCGCGCGTCCTGTCCGGGATGCGGCCAACCGGGCGCCTGCACCTGGGCAACTACTTGGGCGCGCTCGAGAACTGGGTCCGCCTCCAGGGCGATCACGACTGCTTCTACTTCGTCGCCGACTGGCACGCCCTGACGACCGGGATCCCCGCCAAGGGCGAGATCGCGCAGAACACGCTCGAGATGGCGGCCGACTGGCTCGGTGCGGGGCTCGACCCCGAGCGCAGCACGCTGTTCGTGCAATCGCTGGTCCCCGAGCACGCGGAGCTCCACCTGCTGTTCTCGATGCTCACGCCGGTCTCGTGGCTCGAGCGGGTTCCCACGTACAAGGAGATGGTCGAGCAGCTCGGGATCCAGTCGCCGTCCTACGGGCTCCTGGGCTACCCGCTCCTCCAGGCGGCCGACATCCTGATCTACCGGCCGCAGTACGTCCCGGTCGGCGTCGACCAGGCGCCACACATCGAGCTCACGCGCGAGGTGGCGCGGCGGTTCAACCACCTGTTCGGCCCGGTGCTGGTGGAGCCGGAGATCAAGCTGACCGCGATCCCGAAGGTGCCCGGGACCGACGGCCGGAAGATGTCCAAGTCGTACGACAACGCGATCTACCTGGCCGATCCGCCGGAGGTCACGGTCCCGAAGATCAAGACCATGGTGACCGATCCCGCGCGCAAGCGACGCTCGGATCCCGGCAATCCCGACGTCTGCCCCGTCTACGACCTGCACCGGATCTTCACGCCGGAGGCGGAGCGGCAGGAGGCCGCCACCGGGTGCCGGACCGCGTCGATCGGCTGCCTCGACTGCAAGGGCATCCTGCTCCGGCACCTCGGGCCGCCGCTCGAGGCGATCCGCGAGCGGCGCACCCGGCTGGCCGCGCGGCCGGAGGCGCTCCGCGAGGTGCTGCACGACGGGTCCGCGCGCGCCCGCCGGGTGGCCACCGAGACGCTCGCGGAGGCGAAGGCCGCGGTGGGAGTCGCCTGAGTGGCCGGGCTTGCCGGCCCGGCGGCCTCCCCGGCGCCGGCGTCGCCGCTGACCGTCCACCTGGACGAGTTCGAGGGACCGCTCGACCTGCTCCTCCATCTGGCGCGCACCGCCGAGATCGACCTCGCGCGGCTGCCGATCCGCCGCATCACCGACCAGTACCTGGGCTACCTGGAGTCGGTGGAGTTCCGGGACCTGGACGACGCCGGGGCGTTCCTGGTCCTCGCCGCCACCCTTGTCTACCTCAAGTCCCGCCTCCTGCTGCCGGCCCCGGAAGTCGAGGAGGAGGAGGAGGCGCTCGAAGAGGATGCCGAGACGCTCCGGCAGGAGCTCGAGGCGCGGCTCCGGGCCTACGCGCGGGTGAAGGAGATCGGCGCCTGGCTCCGCGAGCGCGAGGCGGAGTGGAGCGCGCGGTTCGCGCGGACCTGGAGCGAGCTCCCGGTGCCCGAGTACCTGCCCATCGAGAGCCTCTCGCTCTGGGACCTGACGGAGAGCTACCGCGCGTTCCTGGTCCGCCTCGCGAAGGGCGAGCCGACCCGGGAGGTCGAGCCCGAGGGCCCACCGCTGCTCGAGCGGATCGCGATGATCGCCGGGGTGCTGGAGCAGTCCTGGTACGTCCTGTTCTCCACGCTGCTCGGCGCCTCGCCGCCCCGGCCGGAGGTCGTGGTCACGCTGCTGGCCGTGCTGGAGCTGGTGCGGCTCCAGCGAGCCCGGGCTCAGCAGCGGGAGGCGTTCGGGGACATCGTGATCGAGCGGGCGACCGGGGGGGGCGGCGGTGGACGCTGAGGCGGGCGGCATTCCCGGCGTGGACGTGACGCCGCCGGAGCAGCTGGCGGCGCTGGAGGCGCTCCTGTTCGCCTCCGACGCGCCGCTCCCGCTGGAGCGGATCGCCGAGGTGTTGGAGGTTTCGGAGGCGGCGGCGCGGGCGGCGGTCGCGGCGCTCCGGGCCCGGTGCGAGGTCCCCGAGCGCGGGCTGGCGGTGGTGGAGATCGGGGGCGGCGTACGGCTGGTCACGCGGCCGGAGCACGCCCCGGTGCTGCTCCGCCTCCAGCGGCTCCGCCTGAAGAGCCGGCTGTCGCGGGCCGCCGTGGAGACGCTCGCGATCATCGCCTACCGGCAGCCGATCTCCCGCCCGGAGATCGAGCAGCTCCGGGGCGTGGGCGCGGAGAGCGTGCTGGCGCACCTGCTCGAGCGTCGCCTGATCCGCGTGGTCGGGCGCAAGGCGACGCCGGGCCGCCCGGTGCTCTACGGGACGACGCGCGAGTTCCTGGAGCACTTCGGCCTGAACGAGCTCGACGACCTCCCGCCGTTCGACGGCCCGGGGGAGAGCGCCGGGGCGGCGGCGACCGGCGAGAACGGGGCCGGCGAGATGACGGCGGAGGCGAGCGGCCCGGGCTCGCCCGGGGCGGCCGGGACCGAGGCGACGCCGGAGGGGGCGGACGCGGCGGCCCCCACGGGCCCCGGCGACCCCGACCGGCCCGCGGCCCAGGAGGCCTCGACCGGCTGACCGATGCCCGCGGTGCGGCTCCAGAAGCTCCTGGCCGAGGCGGGCGTCGCCTCGCGGCGCGGAGCCGAGCGCTTGATCCTCGACGGCCGCGTCCACGTGAACGGGGCGGCCGTGGTCGAGCTGGGAGCCCGCGCGGACCCGGCGCGGGACCGGGTGGAGGTCGACGGCCGGCCCCTGCCGCGGCCCGAGACCAAGCGCTACATCCTGCTCCACAAGCCTCCCGGCTGCCTGACCACGCGTGCCGATGCGCGGGGCCGCCCGCGCGTGTTCGACCTGGTCAGCGGGGTGGACGTCCGGCTCCATCCCGTGGGCCGGCTCGACTACGACGCCGAGGGGCTCCTGCTCCTCACCAACGACGGCGAGCTCACGTACCGCCTCACGCACCCGCGCCACGGGGTGCGGCGCGTCTACCACGTCCTCGTCACCGGGCCGGCCGGCGCGGCGGCCCTCCGCCGGCTCGAGGGCGGCGTCATGCTGGAGGACGGGCCCGCGCGCGCCGAGCGAGCCCGGCGCCTGGGCGATGGCGGCCCCGGCGAGGCGTGGCTCGAGCTCACGCTCGCCGAGGGGCGGTACCGCGAAGTCAAGCGGCTCTGCCGTGCGGTGGGCCTGGTCGTGCGGCGGCTCCGGCGGGTGGCGTTCGGCCCGCTCCGGCTGGGGGATCTCGCCCCCGGGCGGTGGCGGGACCTCGCGCCCGCCGAGGTCCACCGCCTGCGGGGCATCGGCGCCGGCGCGGCAGGTCCCGCCGGCTGACCGGGGCGCGGGCTCCGGCCCGGCGGGCCCGCGCCTTGCGTGGAGCGGGCCCGTTCCGTATACTAGGGCGGCTTTTCGACGCCCCTCCTGGAGACCGCATGGGTTTGGACGAATGGCGTACACGGATCGATGAACTCGACCGCCAGCTCCTCCGGTTGCTCAGCCAGCGCGCCGCCCTCGCCGTCGACATCGGCCGCGCGAAGCGCGACGCCGGCGCGCCCGTCTTCGTCCCGGAACGCGAGCAGGGCATCCTCGACGAGCTGACGCGGCAGAACCCCGGCCCGCTGCCGGCGGCGGCGATCCGGGCGATCTGGTCGGAGATCCTGTCCGCCTCGCGTAGCCTACAGCGCCCATTCCACGTCGCCTACCTCGGACCGGCGGGCACCAACACCCACGCCGCCGCCCTCCGCTACTTCGGCCGGAGCGCGGAGTACGCGCCCGCCCGCGGGGTGCCCGACGTCTTCCGGGACGTCGAGTGCGGCCGGGCGGACGTCGGGGTGGTGCCGATCGAGAACTCGACCGAGGGCGTGGTGAACCACACGCTGGACGGCCTGATCGACTCCGAGCTCCTGATCTGCGGCGAGATCTCGCTCGAGATCCACCATTGCCTCCTCTCCCGGGCGCGCGAGCTGGGCGAGGTCAAGCGCGTGGTCTCCCATCCCCAGGCGCTCGCCCAGTGCCGGGAGTGGCTCGACCGGCACCTCCCCCACGCCGAGGTCGTCGAGGCGGCGTCGACCGCGCTGGCCGCCGAGCAGGCGACGGCGGACGTGTCGATCGCCGCGGTCGCGAGCGAGCTGGCCGGGCAGCTCTACGCGCTGCCGGTCCTGCACGAGCGGATCGAGGACCACGCGAACAACGTGACCCGGTTCGTCGTCGTCGGCCGCCACGCCGCGGCCCGCACGGGCAGAGACAAGACCTCGGTCCTGTTCTCGATCCGCGACGAGGTCGGGACGCTCCACCGCATCCTCGAGCCGTTCGCCGCCGCGCGGCTGAACCTGACCAAGATCGAGTCGCGGCCGACCCGGCGGCGGCCGTGGGAGTACGTCTTCTTCGTCGACTTCGAGGGCCACCGGGACGACCCGCTCACCCAGGGCGTCCTGGCGGCGGTCCGCGAGCGCTGCATGTTCCTGAAGGTCCTGGGATCGTATCCCGCGGCGGCGTGAGCGGGAGGACGATGCCGACCACCTGGGAGCGCCTCGCGAACGACTCGATCCTCGACCTCCGGCCCTACGAGCCGGGCAAGCCCACCGGGGAGGTCGAGCGGGAGCTGGGGGTGGCCGGGGCGGTCAAGCTCGCGTCGAACGAGAACCCGTTCCCGCCGACGGCGGCGGTGCGGGAGGCGCTGCAGGCCGCGCTCGACGGGCTGAACCGCTACCCGGATGGCTCCGCGCGCGCGCTCCGCCAGGCGCTGGCGAAGAAGCACGACGTGCCGGCGGACGGGATCGTGGTGGGGAACGGGTCCAACGAGCTGATCGAGCTCGTGGCCCGGACGTTCGTCCGCGCCGGCGAGGAGGTCGTGCTCCCGCACCCGTCGTTCATCGTCTACCCGTCGATCGTGCAGAGCGTGGGCGGGATCCGGGTGGTCGTGCCGCTCCGCGAGCATCGGCTGGACCTGGCCGCGATGGCCCGGGCGATCACGCCGCTCACGAAACTGGTGTTCGTGGCGAACCCGAACAACCCGACCGGCACGATCGTGACCGCGGTCGAGGTCGACGACTTCCTCCGGCACGTGCCGGAGCGGGTCATCGTCGTCTTCGACGAGGCGTATTACGACTTCGCGGCCGGGCCGGATTTCCCGGACACGGTCGCTCACCTGCGCCAGGGCCGCCGGGTCGTCGTGCTTCGCACCTTCTCCAAGATGGCAGGGCTCGCGGGCCTGCGAGTCGGCTACGCGCTGGCCGACCCGGAGTGCGCGGCGCTGGTGAACCGGATCCGACAGCCGTTCAACGTGAACACGCTCGCCCAGGTGGCGGCGGCGGCGGCGCTCCGCGACGAGGCGCACCTCCAGGCGAGCGTGGAGGCAGTGCGGGACGGCGTCCGCACGCTCGCCGAGGGCTTCGAGCGGCTCGGGATCCGCCACGTCCCGACCCGGGCCAACTTCGTCCTGATCGAGGTGCCGGACGCGCGCCGCGTCTACGACGAGCTCCTCCGTCGCGGCGTGATCGTGCGGCCGATGGCGAGCTACGGCCTCGACCAGGCGCTGCGCGTCACGGTCGGGTCGGCGGAGGAGAACGCGCGGCTGCTGGCGGCGCTGGCGGGCGTGCTTGGCCGGAACGGAGGCGGCTCGTGACCGCTCGCTGGGAACGCGTCACCGTGGTGGGGCCCGGGCTGATCGGGGGGTCGGTCGCCCGGGCGCTTCGCCGGCGCGGGCTCGCCCGGCGGGTCGTGGTGGTGGGCCGGAGCGAGGGCGGGCTCGCGCCGGTCCGGGCAGGGGGCGGGGCCGACGAGACCACGACCGATCTGGCGGCCGGGGTCCGGGGCGCCGCGCTCGTCGTCCTCTGCGCGCCGCTCGGGAGCCTGCCGGGCCTGGTCCGCGCCGCCTGGCCCCACCTGGCCCGGGGCGCGGTCCTCACCGACGCCGGGAGCGTGAAGCGCGAGGTGGTGGCCGCGGCGGCGGCCTGCCCCGCCCGCGACGGCGCAGCGTTCGTTGGTGGCCACCCGATGGCCGGCTCGGAGCGGTCTGGGTTCGGGGCCTCGGATCCGGATCTCTTCGAGGGGCGGCTCGCGCTCCTGACCCCGACCGCCGAGACGCCGGAGCGGGCGGTGGCGGAGGTGACCTCGCTCTGGGAGGGCCTCGGGAGCCAGGTGCGGTGCCTGTCGGTCGAGGCCCACGACCGCGGGGTGGCGCAGATCAGCCATCTCCCCCACCTCGCCGCCTTCGCGCTGGTCGCCGCCGCGGATGGGGAGGCGCTCGCGCTGGCCAGTCGCGGGTTCACCGACACGACGCGGATCGCCGCCTCCCCGGAGGCCCTCTGGGCGGACATCTTCCGGGGGAACCGGGTGGCGCTCCTGGAGGCTCTGGGTCGCTACGAGGCGGTGCTCGCCCGCTGGCGCGAGCGGTTCGAGCGCGGCGAGTGGAGCGCGCTCGAGGCGGAACTGGCCCGCGCGCGGGAGATCCGGGAGAAGCTCGGATGAGGGCGCTGGTGCGGCCGGCGCCCCGGCTCCACGGGACGATCTCGGTGCCCGGGGACAAGTCGATCTCGCACCGGGCGGGCCTCCTGGGCGCGGTCGCCGACGGCGTCACGGAGATCAGCGGCTTCCTGGAGGGCGAGGACTGCCTCGGCACCCTGCGCGCGGTGGCCGCGCTCGGCGCCGAGGTGACCCGCAAGGGCCCCGGCCAGTTCGTGGTGCAGGGGGCGGGCCCCGAGGGGCTGAGCGAGCCGGGCGACGTCATCGACTGCGGCAACTCGGGGACGACCGTGCGGCTCCTGCTGGGGATCCTGGCCGGCCAGCCGTTCGCGACCGTGCTGACCGGCGACGAGTCGCTGCGGCGGCGGCCGATGGACCGGGTGCTCGGCCCGCTCGGTCGAATGGGCGCCCGCGTGATCGGCCGCCGGGGCGATGCGCGGCTGCCGCTCGCGATTGCCGGCCGGCGCCCGCTGGCGCCCATCCGGCATGTCTCGCCGGTGGCCAGCGCCCAGGTCAAGTCGGCGATCCTCCTGGCCGGTCTCTGGGCCTCCGGGCCGGTCTCGGTCGTCGAGCCGGCTCCGAGCCGCGACCACACGGAGCGGATGCTGCGGGCCTTCGGCGCCGATGTCCGGCAGGACGGGACCACGGTCACGCTCGCGCCCGGGCCGGCGCTTCGCGGGCGACCGTGCCGGGTCCCCGGGGACATCTCGTCCGCCGCGTTCTTCCTGGTGGCCGGGGCCGCCGCCCCCGCCGGCGGGCTCACCGTGCGCGGGGTGGGGGTGAACCCGACGCGGACCGGGGTGCTGGACGTGCTCCGGGCGATGGGGGCGCGGGTCGCGGTCGCCACCGGGGACGCGGACGGCGAGCCGTGGGCGGACCTCGCCGTCGAGGCGGGGCCGCTCCGCGGGACGGAGCTCGGGGGCGCCCTCGTCCCCCGGGCCATCGACGAGATCCCGGTCCTGGCGGTCGCCGCCGCCTGCGCGGAGGGGCCGACGGTGGTCCGGGACGCCGCCGAGCTCCGGGTCAAGGAGTCGGACCGCATCCACGCGCTGGTGACGGAGCTCGGGAAGATGGGGGTCGCGCTCGAGGAGCGCCCGGACGGGTTCCGCGTCCCCGGCCGGTCCGCGGCGGCCCGGGCACCATTCCGGGGCGCCACCGTCTCGAGCTGGGGCGATCACCGGCTCGCGATGGCGCTCATCGTGGCCGGTCTCCTCGCCGACGGCCCCTCGGTCGTCGAGGGGGCGGAGTGCATCGCGACCTCGTACCCGGACTTCGTGGCGACGTGCCGCGCGGTGGCCGGCGAGGACGCCGTGGAGGTCGTGGCCTGATGATCGCCCGGGCGGCCGGGGGGAGACGCCGGCCGGTGGTGGTGACGATCGACGGCCCGGCGGGGGCCGGGAAGAGCACCGCGGCCCGGCGTCTGGCCGACCGGCTCGGGTTCGCCTACGTCAACAGCGGGGCGATCTACCGCGCGGTGGCCTGGCGGGTCCGGGGCGGCGCGCCGCTCGAGGCCGTCCTGCGCACGCTGCGGGTGGAGTTCGCGCGGGGCGACGGCGGCCAGCGGGTGCGCGTCGACGGGGTCGACGTCACCGAGGCGCTCTACACCCCCGAGGTGAGCGAGCTGGCGGCCGCGCTCTCGACCCGCCCGGAGGTGCGGGCCTACGCCGATGCGCTCCAGCGGGCCTGCGCGGCCCGCGGCTCGGTCGTGGTGGAAGGGCGCGACGCCGGCACGGTCGTCTTCCCGGGCGCCGATTGCAAGTTCTTCCTCGACGCGTCCCTCGAGGCGCGGGCGCGCCGTCGCCTCGCCGAGCGGCGGGCGGCCGGCGAGGCCGCCGATCTCGCCGCCATCCGCGACGCGATCCGGGCCCGGGACGAGGCCGACGCGAACCGCCCGGTGGCGCCCCTGACGCGCAGCGCGGACGCGACGTGGATCGACTCGAGCGATCTCACGGTCGACGAGGTCGTCGAGCTGATGGCGAAGGAGGTCGAGCGGACGTGCTCTACGCGGTGCTGAAGCCGCTCGCGGTCGGCGCGGCCCACGCGTGCTTCCGCATCCGGGCGCGCGGCGCCGGGCGGGTGCCCCGCGACGGGCCGCTGCTGCTGGCGGCGAATCACTCGAGCGTCCTCGATCCGCCGCTCGTGGGGGTCGTGCTGCCCCGCGAGCTCGACTTCCTGGCCAAGGCCGAGCTCTTCCGGCTGCCGCTCGTGGGTGCCCTGATCCGGCGTCTGAACGCCCATCCGGTCGAGCGCGCGGGGTCGGACGCCGCCGCGCTCCGGATGGCGCTCCGGCTGCTCGAGGCGGGCCGGGCGCTCCTGGTCTTCCCCGAGGGCACCCGCGGCCCGGAGGGGCGCCTCCGGCCGGGCCGGCCGGGGACGGGCATGCTGGCGGCGCTCTCCGGGGCGCCGGTGGTGCCGGTGTACATCGAGGGGAGCGGGCGCGCGCTCCCCCGGGGGGCGGCGTTCCCGCGGCCCCACCGGGTCACGGTCAGCTTCGGCGCCCCCCTCCGGTTCGCGGCCGCGCGCGGGAAGGCGCAGTACCAGGCGATCAGCGACGAGATCATGGCGGCGATCGGCCGTCTCCAGGTCGAGGCCGGGGGCGGCAGCGCGCCGGCCGACCATCCGCGTCCGGATTCCACGACCGCCGGGGCCGCCCCGGCCGGTCGAATTCACTGAACGGAGGAACACGAGGAATGGACCAGTTCACACACGACCCCGAGGCCCACGCGACGGCGCGGCACGGCGGGGGCTCCGGGACCGGAGCTTCCCCGATGGAGGCGGGGGAGGGCCCGATCAGGACGACCGACCGGACGCCCGCCCCGGCGCGGCCGATCGCCGGGGGCAGCGCCCCCGAGAGCACCGGCGAGGAGATCGAGGACCTCTACGAGCGGAGCCTGCAGGACCTGGCCGAAGGCGAGGTCGTCCGCGGGACCATCGTCGGGGTCAAGGGCACCGAGGTGCTCGTCGACGTGGGCTACAAGAGCGAGGGCACGATCCCGATCGAGGAGTTCCACCGGAGCGGCGTGACGCCGGAGGTCGGCCAGGAGATCGAGGTCTACCTGGAGGCCAAGGAGGACTCCGAGGGCCTCATCGTCCTCTCGAAGGAGAAGGCCGACAAGATCAAGGTCTGGGACGTGATCACCAAGGCCTACGAGAAGGGCGCCCCGGTCGAGGGCCGCATCGTGGAGGTCGTCAAGGGCGGCCTGGCCGTCGACGTCGGCGTCAAGGCCTTCCTGCCCGGGTCGCAGGTCGACCTGCGCCCGGTGAAGAACCTGGCCTCGCTCATCGGGCAGCAGATCAAGGCGCGGGTGATCAAGTTCAACCGCCGCCGGGGCAACGTGGTCCTCTCCCGCCGGGTCGTCCTCGAGGAGGAGCGGGAGGAGAAGCGCAAGCACACCCTGGCCGTCCTGCACGAGGGCATGGTCCTGACCGGGGTGGTCAAGAACATCACCGACTACGGCGCGTTCATCGACCTGGGGGGCGTCGACGGCCTGCTGCACATCACCGACATGTCCTGGGGGCGGATCAGCCATCCCTCGGAGCTGGTCGAGGTCGGCGACCAGCTGGAGGTGGTCGTGCTCCACTTCGACCGCGAGTCCGGGCGGGTGTCGCTGGGCCACAAGCAGAAGGGGCCCGACCCGTGGGAGACGGTCGAGGAACGGTTCCCGGTCGGCAGCCGGCACCGCGGCAAGGTGGTGAGCCTCACCAACTACGGCGCGTTCGTCGAGCTCGACCGGGGCGTCGAGGGCCTCGTGCACGTCTCCGAGATGTCCTGGACCCGCCGGGTCCGGCATCCCTCCAAGCTGGTCAACGTCGGCGACGAGGTCGAGGTGATGGTGCTCGCCGTGGACAGGGGGCAGAAGCGGATCTCGCTCGGCATGAAGCAGGTCGAGGCGGATCCGTGGGACACGATCGACGAGCGGTTCCGCCCCGGGACCAAGGTCCAGGGGAAGATCCGCAACCTGACCGACTTCGGCGCGTTCGTCGAGCTGGAACCGGGGATCGACGGGCTCCTCCACATCTCCGACATGACCTGGGCCCGCAACGTCGCCCACCCGTCGGAGCTCCTCAAGAAGGGCCAGCCGATCGAGACGGTGATCCTCCACGTCGACAAGGAGAACAAGCGGATCTCGCTCGGCCTGAAGCAGCTCCAGCGGGACCCGTGGGAGGACGTCACGCGGAAGTTCCCGGTCGGGGCCAACGTCCGCGGCAAGGTGGTGCGGCTCACCGAGTTCGGTGCCTTCGTGGAGCTGGAGCCCGGGGTGGACGGCCTGCTCCACGTCTCGCAGATGTCGTCGCGGCCGGTGGCGCGGCCCGAGGACGTCGTCCAGCTGGGCGACGAGCTGACGGTCAAGGTCATCCGCATCGAGCCGAACGAGCGCCGCATCGGCCTGTCGCTGCGCGATCTGGCGGCGGACATGGTGGTGGAGGAAGAGGAGCACCGGGGCGGCGGGCGTCGCGGCCGCCGCCGGGAGCGCGACCGCTACAGCGACGATGACGACGAGTAGCGGCGGGGGGCCCGGCATGCGACGGCGGTTCGGACGGGCGCTCGGCGTCACCGCGCTCGTGTTCCTCGGCTGCTTCGTGACCGTCCTCGCCTTCCTGTGGCTCGGGCGCCCGGGAGCGAGCCTGTTCGCCGGCGGCCGGGTGGCGGTGGTCGACGTGGAAGGGCTCATCGTCGACGCCGCCCGGACGGTCCGCGAGCTCACCCGGCAGGCCGACGACCCGTCGGTCCGGGCGCTGGTCGTCCGCATCCAGAGCCCGGGGGGCGTCGTGGGGCCGACCCAGGAGATCCACGACGCCATCCTGCGCATCCGCGACGACGGCAAGCCGGTCGTCGCCTCGATGGGATCCGTTGCGGCGTCGGGCGGCTACTATCTCGCCGCGGCGGCGACGCGGATCGTCGCCAACCCCGGAACGCTGACCGGGTCGATCGGTGTCATCATGCAGCTGGCCGAGGTCGAGGGGCTCCTGCAGAAGGTGGGCATCCGGTACGAGGTCATCAAGTCCGGCCGGTTCAAGGACGCGGCCTCGTTCGCCCGGCCGATGACCCCCGAGGAGCGGGCGGTCCTCCAGGCGGTGCTGGACGACATGCACGACCAGTTCGTCTCCGCGGTGGCGGAGGGGCGGCAGCTGCCGAAGGAGCGGGTCCGGCTGCTCGCCGACGGGCGGGTCTACTCCGGCCGGATGGCGAAGGAGCTCGGGCTGGTCGACGCGCTGGGCGGTCTCGATGACGCGGTGCGCCTGGCCGGCGAGCTCGGCGGGATCGCCGGCAAGCCCCAGGTCGTGCGGCCCCGGCGGAGCTTCCGCCTCTGGGACGTGGCGGAGTGGCTCACGGGCTCCAGCTGGCTCCACGGCGTCGGGACCGGCCTGGCTGCGGGCCCGGCCCTGCCGCTGTTCAGCGCGCCGAAGCTGCCGCTCTACCTGATGGAGTGAGGGTCGGTCGGAACCTCGCGCCTTGACAGCGATTTTCGCCTCGTGCTAGCGTGAGCGCCGGCCTGGGGACGCTGCCGAAGGGAGGGCGCGGGGTGCCGACGATGACCAAGGCGGATCTTGTTGACGAGGTGGCGAAGGTCTCCAACCTGACCAAGAAGGAGACGGAGCTCATCGTCAACACGGTCTTCGACAACATCGCCGCCGCCCTGTCCCGCGCCGAGAAGGTCGAGCTGCGCGGGTTCGGGAGCTTCCGGGTCCGGAGGCGCAACTCGCGCCGGGGCCGGAATCCAAAGACGGGGAGCTCCGTGAGCGTGCCCGAGAAGCGCGTCCCGTTCTTCAAGGTGGGCAAGCGCCTCAAGGAGCTGGTCAACACGTGACCGCGGCCGTGCCCCCGCCCGCGGCGGGCGCGACCGGCGGCCGGGCGGCGAGGCCACACCGCCCGGCTTGAACGCCCTCTGGGCGCCCTGGCGAATGGCGTACGTGGGCGCCGGCCAGCCGACTCGAGGGTGTTTCCTGTGCGCGGCCCAGGCCGCCACCGACGACGCCGCCCACTACGTCCTGGACCGCGCCAAGACGGGCTTCCTCATCCTGAACGCGTTCCCGTACTCGGCCGGCCACCTCATGGCGGTCGTCAACCGCCACGCCGGCGACCTGGACGAGCTCAGCGAAGAGGAGCAGCTCGACGTGATGCGCCTGGCGCGGCGCGGCGTCGACGCCCTCCGGCGCGCCTACCATCCCGACGGGTTCAACCTCGGGGTCAACATGGGGCGGGCCGCCGGCGCGGGAGTCGAGGGGCACCTCCACCTGCACGTCGTCCCGCGCTGGGTCGGCGACACCAACTTCATGCCGGTGGTGGGGGCGGTCAAGGTCATCCCGGAGGCGCTCGAGGAGACCTTTCGGCGGCTGCGCGCTGAGCTGACGCGCTGATGGCGGACTCGCTCGACCGGCGCCTCCCCGCCGCCCGGCCGCGGCGGGCTGCCACGGGCGAGCCCGGGGCGCCGGGGCCGGAGGCACCCGTCCCGTCCGGGCCCGGCTCCGCCGCGGCGTCCTTCCCGGAGGCCGGCTCGCCGCAGCAGGACCGGCCCGCCCGCGGCGGGACGCCGGTCCCCGACCTGGCCGAGCCCGCGGCCGCTCCCGCCGGGGCGGCGGATCTCACGCCCATGATGCGGCAGTACCGGGAGTGGAAGCGTCGGTACCCGGAGTACCTGCTCCTGTTCCGCCTGGGCGACTTCTACGAGGCCTTCCACGAGGACGCCGCGGTGGCGGCGCGGACGCTCGACATCACGCTCACCTCCCGCCAGAAGGGCGAGGGCGCGATCCCGATGGCCGGCGTGCCGCACCACGCTCTCGACGCCTACGTGGCGCGGCTGATCCGCGCGGGACTGAAGGTCGCGATCTGCGACCAGGTGGAGAGCGCGCCGGCCAAGGGGCGGAAGCTCATCCGCCGCGAGGTCGTCCGGCTGGTCACCCCGGGGACGGTGACCGAAGCCGGGCTCCTCGACGGGCGGCGGAACAACTTCCTCGCCGCGCTCTGGCGGGGCGCCGACCAGCTCGGGCTGGCCCTGGTCGACATCACGACGGCCGACTTCTGGGTGGGGGAGGCCGCGGACGCCGACGGCCTCACGGAGGCGCTGCTCCTGCGGCGGCCGGCCGAGGTCCTGGTCCCGGTGGCGCTCCTGCCGGACGACGCGGCGCTCGGCCGGCTGCGGGCGGCTGGGGTCGCGGTGACCGTCCGTCCCCCGGCGAGCTTCGGCCTCCGCGAGGCGGAGGAGCGGCTGCGGACGCACTTCCACGTGGCCGCCATCGAGGCGCTCGGGCTGCCGCGCCGCGGGCCGGCGCTGCGGGCGGCCGGCGCCGTGCTCGAGTACCTGGTCGAGACCCAGCAGGCGCCGCCGGCGCACCTGACGCGGATCCAGACGCTCGCGCTGGACGACCACCTCGTCCTGGACGAGAGCGCAGCCCGGAACCTCGAGCTGGTGGAGAGCCTCCACGACCGCACGACGACGGGCACGCTCCTGTGGGCGATCGACCGCACCCTCACGCCGATGGGCGGCCGCCTCCTCCGGCAATGGCTTCTCCGTCCCCTCCGCGCCCCGGCGGAGATCGCCGAGCGCCTCGCGGCCGTGCAGGCGCTGGTCGACGCGCCGGCCGCGCTCGCGCTCCTGCGCGAGCGCCTGGCGGGGATCGGGGACCTGGCCCGACTCGCGAGCCGCGTCGCGCTGGGCAGCGCGAGCCCGCGCGACCTGGCGGCGCTCCGGGCCGCCCTGCGCCGCCTGCCGGGCGTGCGCGAGGCGGCCCGGGAGTTCCCGGACGGGCTCCTGCGGGACGCGACCGCGGGCATCGACGACCTGGCCGCGCTCGAGAAGACGCTCGAGGCGGCGCTGGTCGACGACCCGCCGCCCGGGGTCCACGACGGCGGCCTGATCCGCGAGTCGTGGAGCCCGGCGCTTGCCGAGCTCCGGCGGGAGGTGCGCGAGGCGCGGAGCTGGATCGCCGGGCTGGAGGGCCGGGAGCGCGAGCGCACCGGGATCGCGTCGCTCCGGGTCCGCTACAACCGCGTGTTCGGGTACGGGATCGAGGTCCCGCGCAGCCACACCCGGGCGGTCCCGCCGGAGTACATCAGACGGCAGACGCTGGTCGGGGCCGAGCGCTACGTGACCGAGGAGCTCCGCGTCCAGGAGGCGCGGGTGCTCGGCGCCGAGGGGCGCATGACCCGGCTCGAGTTCGAGCTGTTCGACGAGCTCCGGCGGACCGTGGCGGGCGAGGCGGACCGGTTGCTCCGCAGTGCCCGGGCGGTGGCGGTGCTCGACGTCGTCGCAGGGCTCGCCCAGGTGGCGCACGAGCGGGGGTACGCCCGGCCGGTCGTCGACGACACGGGCGTGCTCGAGATCGAGGATGGGCGCCATCCGGTCCTGGAGCTCGGCGGCGACGGCGCCCGGTTCGTGCCGAACGACGTCCGCCTGCTCCCCGGCGAGGTCGAGTGCCTGGTGATCACGGGCCCCAACATGGCGGGGAAGTCGACCTACATGCGGCAGGTCGCGCTCACGGTGCTGCTGGCGCAGGTGGGGAGCTTCGTGCCGGCGCGGCGGGCCAGGATCGGCGTGGTCGACCGGATCTTCACCCGCATCGGCGCCCAGGACGACCTCGCGCGCGGGCAGAGCACGTTCCTGGTGGAGATGACGGAGACAGCGGCGATTCTCCGGCACGCCACGGGGCGGAGCCTCGTCCTGCTGGACGAGATCGGGCGCGGCACCTCGACCTTCGACGGGCTGTCGATCGCCTGGGCGGTCGCCGAGTTCCTGCACGAGCGGCGGCCCGGCGCGAAGGTGCTCTTCGCCACCCACTACCACGAGCTGACCCGGCTGGCCGCCGAGCTCCCGCGGGTGCGCAACGTCCACGTGGCGGTGCGGGAGTGGAGCGACGACATCGTCTTCCTCCACCGGGTGGTGCCGGGTGGGACCGACCGGTCGTACGGGATCCAGGTCGCCCGTCTGGCCGGTCTGCCGGCCGAGGTCGTCGCGCGCGCGCGGGCGCTGCTCCGGGAGTTCGAGCAGGGCGCCCCGGCGCCGGCGGGGCCGGGCGACGGCGAGGACGGCCAGCTGGCGCTGTTCGGCCGGGCCGCGGGGTCGCCGGCGGAGAACGGGCCCCCGGCCGTCCCGCCGGCGCCGCACCCGGTGCTGGCGGCCCTGGCCGGGCTGGACCCGGACCGGATGACGCCGCTCGAGGCCCTCGCGGCCCTCCACGAGCTCCGGCGGCGCCTGACCGGGCCCCCGTGACCGCGGCCGCCATCCGGCGCCTGCCGGATGCCCTCGTCAACAAGATCGCCGCCGGCGAGGTCGTCGAGCGGCCCGCCTCGGTCGTGAAGGAGCTGGTCGAGAACAGCCTGGACGCGGGGGCGCGGCGCGTCGAGGTGGCGCTGCGCGGCGCGGGCCGGCAGCTGATCGCGGTGACCGACGACGGGACCGGGATGGCGCCGGAGGACTGTCGCCTCGCCCTCGAGCGGCACGCGACCTCGAAGCTCGCCAGCGAGAGCGAGCTGGAGGGGATCGGGACCCTGGGCTTCCGCGGGGAGGCGCTGCCGGCGATCTTCGCCGTCGCGCGCCTGTCCCTCTTCTCCCGCCCGGCTGCGGCGCCGCGGGGATTCCTGGTGCGCGGGGAGGGCGGCGTGGTCGCTCACGCCGAGCCGGCCGACGGGCCGGTCGGCACCGCGATCGAGGCCCGCGACCTCTTCTTCAACACGCCGGCCCGGGCGAAGTTCCTCAAGAGCCCGGCGACCGAGCAGGCGGCCATCGTGCGAGTCGTGACCCAGCTGGCGCTGGCGCATCCGGCGGTCCACCTCCGCTTGGTGGCGAACGGCCGACCCCTGGTCAGCGCGCCCGGTGCGGCGACGCTGCGCGAGCGGGTCGGCGCGCTCTACGGGTTCGGACTGGCGTCCCGGCTGGTCGACGTGGCCGCGGAGGGCGGCGGCGCTCGCCTCGGCGGGGTGATCGCGCCGCCCGCGCTGGCCCGCACCCACCGGGACGACATCCACCTGGTCGTGAACGGGCGCGTCGTCCGCGACACGCTCCTGACCCAGGCGCTGGTCGAGGCCTATCGCCCCCTCTTGCCGCGCGACCAGTTCCCCCTGGCCGTGCTCCAGCTCGCGCTCGACCCGCGCGAGCTCGACGTCAACGTGCACCCCGCGAAGACCTGGGTCCGCTTCCGCCATCCGCGCGCGCTCTACGACTTGGTCCAGGGGGCGGTCAAGACCGCGCTCCGCCGGCTGGAGGCCGCCCCGGCCGGCCTCGCCGTGGAGCCCCTCGGCGCCGGGCCGGGGACCCTGCCGCCGGGGGCCCTCGGCGCCGCGCCGCCGCCGCCGTGGGACGAGCGGGGCGCGGCGCAGCCGTCGCTCTTCCGGGAGACCGAGTCAGGCTACGGCGGCGAGCCGTTCTTCGGACGGGTGGTCGGCCAGGTGGAAGACACCTTCATCGTCGCGCACACGGCCGACGAGGTGTTCTTCGTGGACCAGCACGTGGCGCACGAGCGCGTGCTGTTCGAGCGTCTCCGGGCCCAGCTCGAGGCCGGGCCGCTGGCCTCGCAGGAGCTCTTGTTCCCGCTGCCGCTCGAGCTCGCGCCAGCGCGGCTCCGGGCGCTCGACCGGGCCCGGGAGGAGCTGTCGCGTCTCGGGTTCGCCGTCGAGGGGTGGGGCGGAGGCGCGGTGCTCCTCCGCGCCGTCCCCTCGCTCCTCCCGATCGACGATCTGCCGCGGCTCGCCGACGAGCTGGCGGGTGAGCTGGGGGACGAGACGGCCCGCGGGAGCTCGCCCGTTTTCGACCGGCTCCTCGCGTTCGTGGCCTGTCGCGCCGCGATCAAGGCGCACCAGCCGCTCGAGTCGGAGGAAATGGCCCAGCTCCTGGCCGACCTGGCGGGCACTGCGACGCCGTACTACTGCCCCCACGGCCGGCCGATCGTCTCGCGGATCCCGCTCGGGGAGATCAAGCGGGAGCTCCGCCGGACCTGGTGACCCCGGCGGCGCGCGCGGGCGCCCCGCCGCCGCTGCTGGCGCTGCTGGGGCCGACCGGGGTCGGGAAGACCCGACTCGCGGCTGCCCTCGGCGAGCTGCTACCGATCGAGGTGATCAGCGTCGACTCGCGCCAGGTCTACCGGCGCATGGACATCGGGACCGGGAAGCCGAGCGTGGCCGAGCGGGCCGCGGTCCGCCACCATCTCCTCGACGTCGTCGAGCCGGACGAGGCGTACGACGCCGCGCGCTTCGCCCGCGACGCCGCGGCGGCGATCGACGACATCCGGGCGCGCGGCCGATGGCCGGTCCTGGTCGGCGGCACGGGACTGTACTACCGGGCGCTCGTGCGGGGGCTCGCGCCGCGGCCGCCCGCCGACCCGGCGGTGCGGGCCGCACTCCGGGCAGAGGCGCGGGCGGGCGGGCCGGAGGCCCTTCACCGCCGCCTCGCCGCGGTCGACCCGGCCAGCGCCGCCCGCATCCATCCGCGAGACCAGGTGCGACTCGTCCGGGCTCTCGAGGTGGCGCTCACGGGGGGGGGCGCCCCGTCGGCCGCGCCCCGGACGTGGAGCCCGGCCGGTCCGCCCGCCCGTCCGGTGGTCGCCTTCGGGCTGACCGCTCCGCGGGATCTCCTCTACGCCGCCCTCGACGCGCGGGTCGACCGCATGCTCGCGGCCGGCCTCCTGGCCGAGGTCCGGGGCCTGGTCGAGGCGGGGTTCGACGCGGCGCTCCCCGCCATGCAGGGGATCGGCTACCGGCACCTGGTCCCGGTCGCGCGGACGGGAACCGGGCTCCCTGCCGCGGTCGCGACGATGAAGCGCGACACGCGGCGCTACGCCAAGCGCCAGTGGACCTGGTTCGCCCGCGAGCCCGGCCTGACGTGGATCGAGACCCGTCCTGGGGAGATCGGGCCCGCGCTGGAGCGCCTGGTCCGGGGCATTCTGGCCGCGCAGGCGGCCGCCGACGATCGCTGAGCATGGCCGCGCGCCGGCACCGAGGCGCGAAACCGTTTGATCCCGCCGGCAGTTTCGACTACCCTGACTACGCGTGTCGCGCCCAGAGAGTCCTGGCGACCGGGCGATCCTGGTGGGCCTCCGGCTCCCGCGTCAGAAGCGCTGGGAGGTCGACGAGTCCATGGAGGAGCTCAGCCGACTGGCTGAGAGCGCGGGCGCCGTGGTCCTCGCGACCGTGGTGCAGGAGCGCGGGGCACCCACGCCGCCGCTCTACTTCGGCAAGGGCAAGGTCCAGGAGTTGGCGGTCCGGGTCCGGTCGCTCGGCGCGAACCTCCTGATCTCCGACGACCCCCTGACGCCGGTCCAGGAGCGGAACCTGAGCCGGGCGCTCTCCGTCCGCGTCATCGACCGCACCGCCCTGATCCTCGACATCTTCGCCCAGCGGGCGCGCACCAGCGAGGGCAAGCTCCAGGTCGAGCTCGCCCAGCTCACCTATCTCCTGCCGCGCCTGATCGGGCAGTGGGCGCACCTCGAGCGGCTCGGGGGCGGGATCGGGACCCGGGGCCCCGGCGAGACGCAGCTCGAGTCGGATCGCCGTGTCGTCCGGCGCCGGATCGGGCAGATCCACGAGTTGCTCCGGGACGTCCAGCGCCACCGGCGGCTCCTGCGCGAGCACCGCCGCGACGTCGGCCTGCCGGTCGTCGCGCTGGTCGGGTACACGAACGCCGGGAAGACGACGCTGCTCAACCGCATCGCCGGGGCGAGCGCCCCGACGGCCGACCAGCTGTTCGTGACGCTCGACCCCGCGGCCCGGCTGGTCTCCCGGCGGGGCTGGGCCCCGTTCGTCCTCACGGACACCGTCGGCTTCATCGAGAAGCTCCCGACGCAGCTCGTCGCCGCCTTCAAGGCCACGCTCGAGGAACTGGCCGAGGCTGCCCTGCTGCTGCACGTCGTGGACGCGAGCCATCCGCGTGGGACCGAGCACATCGTGGCGGTGGAGCGCATCCTCGGCGAGCTGGGGCTGGCGGACCGGCGGACGATCGTGGTCCTGAACAAGATCGACCGGCTGGCGGACTCGAACGGCCTCGTCCGCGAGCGGGTTGCCGAGGGCGGGGTGGCGGTGTCGGCGCGCACCGGGGCGGGCGTCGACCAGCTGCTGGGCCGCATCGACGCCGCGCTCCGGCCGACGCGAGCCGGTTACCGCCTCCGGGTGCCGTACACGCGCGCGGGCGTGCTCAACGCCGTGTACGCGCGGGGCCGAGTCGTCGCTCGGGAAGACCGGGCTGACGGGATCTGGCTGGACGTGGAGGTGCCGCAATCGCTCCAGGGGCTGATCGACCCGTACCGGGTGTCGGTCCCCGAGGGGAGGGACGCGCGCGGACCCCGCGAGGCCGGGTCGCGCGCAGGGGGACTTCTCTACAGGAGGCAGGGGGATGAAGGGACGCGCAGGGCTCGTGGCGACGGGGGTGGCCATCGGCGTGCTGGGCATGATGACCGCCGGCGCGCAGGCGCAGGTGTTCGGCCCGAAGGCCACCGTGACCAGCCCCGAGGGGAAGTCGATCGAGGAGGCCCAGCAGGAGGCCTATGACGGGCCGAAGGCCCGCATTGCCGTCGCCCAGTTCAAGGACAAGACCGGCAAGGGGTGGTGGACCGGGGCGATCGGCGACGGCATGGCGGACATGCTCGCGACCGCGCTGTTCCACAGCAACCGCTACATCGTCCTGGAGCGGCAGACCGTCTCCGACGTGCTGCGGGAGCAGGATCTCGGGGCATCGGGCCGGATCAAGAAGGGGACCGAGGCCCCGATCGGCGAGATCGAGGGGGCCGAGCTCCTGGTGACCGGCGCGGTCACGGAGTTCGAGGGCGCGGCCTCGGGCGTCGGCGGCGGGATCGGCGGCATCGGCGGGACCGCCGGGCGGATCCTGGGCGGCATCGCCGGCGGGATCAAGAAGGCGCACATGGCGATCGACGTCCGGGTGATCGACACGCGGACCTCTCGCATCGTGGCCGCCACCAGCGTCGAGGGCGAGGCGACCGACTTCGCGCTGGGCGGCGCGCTGGCGGGGGCCGGAGGCGGGGGCGCCCTCGGCGGCGCGCTCGGCGGCTGGTCGAAGACCCCGACGGAGAAGGCGCTGCGCATCTGCATCCAGGAGGCGGTGAAGTTCATCGTGGCCAAGACGCCGGCCACGTACTACCACTACGGGGCACCGGCCCGTCCAGTCACCGCGACCACGGCGCCGGGAACGATGCCGGCCGCCGCGGGCGGGGGCTCGGCCGTCGCCGCCCCGCAGGCCCTGGCGGCCGCCCCGCCCCCGGACGCCGCGGGGACCCCGGGCGCTCTCCGGGTGCTGAAGTCCATCCGGGCCGACCTGGAGCGGGACGTGGTCGTCGACCTGAACGAGGTCAAGCAGCGGGGCGCGATCCTCTCGGTGGTGGTGACGCTGCGCTACGCGGGCAACAAGAAGGAGTCGGAGTACCTGGGTCTCAACAAGGACAAAAGCGGCATCATGAACTATGCCAACGGAGAATCCGCTGAGCTCGTCAACGCGGACGGCTTCACGGGCGGACGGCTGCGACCGGGCGAGCCCAAGCTTCTCCGGGCGACGTACAAGGTCCCGAAGGGCGCCAAGACGGTCGGTATCACCCTCTCCGGCATCGGGACGTTCGATGACGTGTCCCTGGGGCCCTAGCCGGCGCGACCACTGAGTCGCCGCGGGAGGTTCCGGACGGCGGGGGCCTCCTGCGCCGGCGCCGCCGGGCCGACCGATGGGTCTTGCGAACTGGCTGACGATCGCCCGCATCCTCCTGGTCCCCGTCCTCGTGATCTGCGTGGTGTACAACCGGGCCGCACTCGCGCTGGTGACGTTCGTGGTGGCGGGGATCACCGACACGATGGACGGCCACATCGCCCGCACGCGGGGGACCAAGACCCGGCTCGGCGCGTTCCTGGATCCGCTGGCCGACAAGCTCCTGCTCACCGCCTCCTTCGTCACGCTCACCTACCAGTTCCCGGCCGTGCTGCCATTCTGGCTGACGGCGGTGGTGCTGAGCCGTGACCTGCTCCTCATCCTGGTGGCGGTGCTGATCATGCTGACCGGCGGCCAGCTGCATCCGGCGCCGACCATGCTCGGGAAGACGAGCACGGTGGTGCAGATGGTCACCGTCGGCGTCGCCCTCCTGGTGATCGGCCAAGGGCACGACGTCCGGCCGGTGCGGGAGGCGCTGATCTGGCTCACCGCGCTCCTGACCGCCGCCTCGGGGCTCCAGTACCTGGTTCTCGCCCCGCGGTACGTCGACTGGGGTGGGCGCTGATGCCGAAGCGGATCCCGACCACCGGGGTGCGCGTCCTGGCGGTGGCGCCGGGCGGGGCGGCCGAGCGCGCGGGGCTCCGGCCCGGGGACCGGCTCCTGCGCGTCAACGGCCGCGACCTCCGAGACCTGATCGACTTCCACGTCCAGGCGGGCGAGGAGACGCTGGCGATCGAGGCCGACCGGGCGGGCCAGCCGTGCGCGGTCATGCTGCGGCGGGAGTGGGGCCAGGGGCTCGGGCTCGAGTGCGAGCCGCCCGCGCCGGCCGAGATCTCGACCTGCGCCAACAAGTGCGTGTTCTGCTTCATCCACCAGCTGCCGCGAGGGCTCCGCAAGAGCCTCTACGTCAAGGACGACGACTACCGCCTCTCCTTCCTGCACGGCAACTACATCACGCTGACCGACCTCCCGGAGAGCGAGATCGAGCGCATCCTGGAGCTCCGGCTCTCGCCGCTCTACATCTCGGTCCACGCCACCGATCCGGTCGTGCGCCACTTCCTCCTGGGGAGCCCGACGACGATCCGCGGTGACCTGATGGAGCGCATGCGGCGGCTGGCCGCCGGCGGGATCCGGATGCATGCCCAGATCGTGCTCTGCCCCGGCCTCAACGACGGCCCGCACCTGGCCCGGAGCGTCCGGGAGCTCGGGGAGCTCCACCCGGGCGTCGCCACGGTCGCCGTCGTGCCGGTGGGGCTCACCCGGCACCGGGACGGCCTGTTCCCGCTGCGGGCGATCACCGCCACCGAGGCCCGGGCGGTCGTGCGCGCGATCCACGGCTGGCAGGCGACGTTCCTCGCCACGCGGGGCACGCGGCTCGTCTTCGCCGCCGACGAGCTCTACCTCCGGGCCGGCGAGCCGCTCCCGCCCGCCGCCGCCTACGAGGGCTTCCCGGTGGTCGAGGACGGGGTCGGGCTGGTTCGCCGGTTCGAGGACGAGCTCCGGGCCCTCGGCCGCCGACGGCTCCGGCCGCGGTGGCGGGACCGGCGCACCGTGACCGTGGTGACCGGCGAGCTGTTCGGGCCCATCCTCGATCGCCTCGCGCGCCGGCTCCAAGTCCCCGGCCTCACGGTCGACGTCGTCCCGGTTCCAAACGAGTTCTTCGGCCGGGCGATCGGGGTGGCCGGCCTCCTGACCGGCGAGGACGTGGCGCGAGCGCTCACCGGCCGCCGGCTCGGCGACGTCGTCCTGGTGCCGCGGGTCGCGCTCACGGAGACCAAGGGCGTGTTCCTGGACGACGTGGCCCCGGCGGATCTCGGCGCCCACCTCGGGGTCCCCGTGCACGCCGCGGAGGCGAGCGCGCGCGGCCTGGTCGACGCGCTGCTCGGTCGCCCCGCCGCCGCGGCGTGAGCGCGCACGATGGCGCTGCCCGTCGTCGCCATCGTCGGCCGGCCGAACGTCGGCAAGTCGACCCTCTTCAACCGCCTGATCGGCAGCCGCCGGGCGCTGGTCCGCGACACGCCCGGCGTCACGCGCGACCGCCTCCACGGCGTGTGCGAGTTCGGCCGCTGGCGGGCGACCGTCGTGGACACGGGGGGGCTCGACCCCAGCTCGGACGAGCCGCTCGCGACCCAGGTGCGCCGCCAGGTGCTGGCCGCCATCGCCCAGGCCGACGCCCTGGTGCTGGTGCTGGACGGGCGGGAAGGGGTGACGCCTCTGGACGACGACGTCGCGCGGCTCCTCCGCCGGGTGGCCAAGCCGGTGGTGGTCGCGGTGAACAAGGTCGACGGCCCTGGGCAGGAGCCCGCGCTCGCGGAGGCCTACCGGCTCGGGATGGAGCCGGTCCTGGGGATCTCCGCGGAGCACGGCCGGGGCGTCGCCGAGCTGATCGAGACCCTGGCCGCGCAGCTGCCGGCGCCGGGGAGTGCGGCCGAGCCGGCCGGGACCGTCCTCCGGATCGCGGTCGTCGGGCGGCCGAACGTCGGCAAGTCCTCGCTCGTCAACGCGATCGCCGGCGAGGACCGGGTGGTCGTCCACGCCGAGCCCGGGACGACGCGCGACGCGGTGGACACGCCGGTCACGGTCGCGGGCCGGCCGTACCTCCTGGTCGACACGGCGGGGCTGCGGCGCAAGGGCCGCACGGTGGGCGTCCTCGACAAGCTGGCGGCCGTGATGGCGCGGCGGAGCCTGGAGCGGTCGGACGTCGTGCTCCTCGTCGTCGACGGCACCGAACCGGTCACCGCGCAGGACGCGCACATCGCCGGCTACGCGGATGCCGCCGGGCGAGGCGTCGTCCTCGTCGTGAACAAGTGGGACCTCGTCGCGACGGCCGACCGGGCGCCGGAGATCGTCCGGGCGCTCCGGGAGCGTCTGCCGTTCCTCGCCCACGCCCCCGTCGTCTTCGTGTCCGCGCGGGCGCACACCGGCCTCCCGGAGCTGTTCGAGGCGATCGACCGGGTCGGCGCCGACTACGCGAAGGAGGTCTCGACCGGCGAGCTCAATCGGGTGCTCGCCGCAGCGGTGGCACGCCGGCCGCCGGCGGGCGTGCACGGCAAGACGCTCCGCGTGTACTATGCGACGCAGACGGGAACCCGGCCGCCCACGTTCCTCCTGTTCGTGAACGATCCCGCCGCGCTCCACTTCTCGTACGAGCGGTACCTGATCGGCGCCCTGCGCGAGGCGTTCGGGTTCGTCGGCTGCCCAGTGCGGCTCCGCCTCCGCCGGCGCCGGCCGTCCCGGTCCGAGGTCGCGCCCTGAGGATCGCGATCGCCGGCGTCCTGGCGATGGCGCTGGCCGGATGCGCGGGGAGCCCGCCGCGCCGCGCCCCGCTCACCGCCGAGGCGCACAACGATCTGGGCGTGCTCCTGTTCGGCCGCGGAGACGCCCGGGGCGCGGTGCGCGAGTTCGAGCGCGCGCTGACGCTCCGGCCCGGCTGGGCGCGCGCCCTCGTGAACCTGGGGGACGCGCGGCTGGCGCTGGAGGAGATTCGGCCCGCGATCGCAGCGTACGAGGAGGCGCTCGCCGCGGCGCCGGACGACCTCGGGACCGCGAACAACCTCGCCTGGGCACTGCTCCAGGACGGGGAGCGGTGGCCGGAGGCGGAGCCGCTCATCCGCCGCGCGCTGGCTCGCGATCCGGAGCCGCGCGGCTACTACCTGGACACGCTGGGAGTGGCGCTGCTCCGCCGGGGCGACCTCCACGGCGCGCTCGAGGCGCTGCGGGCGGCGCTCGGCGACCCGGCGGTCGGGCAGGGCCCGGCCCGCCGGCTCGTGCTGCGGCACCTGGCCGAGGCGCACGCGCGGCTCGGCGACGCGGCCGGCGCCGCGCGTTGCCGGGCGCTCCTGGACGCGCCCACGGGCGCCGAGGCGTCGCCGGCCCGCGAGCCTCCCGAGCGCCGGAGTGTTGGTGACACTGCCGGCGTATGCTAACATTGGCCGGCCAGCGGGGCGGGCTAATTCACCGTCGAGATTGGCGATTCTCGCATGAGACGGGTCAGGGTCGACGTATCGCACCGCATCCGGCGCCAGCCGAGCATCTTCGGCACCCGGTGGTTCCGCGGACTCCTGGGCGCGGGCGGCGTCGTCGTGCTGGCGCTCCTCGTCTGGCCTTCGATCGCGGGCTGGTTCGGGAGCGAGATGCCGCGGAGCCTCGTGCCCCTGCTCCCGTGGAGCGGCGCGATGCCCGCCCTGGACGGGCGGACCGCCGGGCGCCCGGGGGACCCGGGGGGCTCCGGCGCCGCGACGCCGAGCCGGACGCTCGTGACCGGTGGCGTCGCGGGCACCGCCGGTGCGGCCGCTCGCGCGCCGCGCGAGACGCGGGCCGCCGTCCGGGCCGGCGCCGACCCCGGTGCCGAAGCGGGCGCGGCGGCCCGGCGGCCGGGCGGGGGGAGCCCGCTCGGGGATCCCGGCGGCGCGCCGGGGGCGACCGTTGCCACCGACCCACCGGCTCCCCGCGACCCCGGTGGCTCGCGCCCGCCATCGCTCGCCGCGCCACCCAGCGTGTACTGGGTCCAGGTCGGCGCGTTCGCCGATCCGAAGAACGCCGAGCGGCTGCTCGAGCGGCTCCGAGCCGACGGCCTCCGCGCCGGCACCACCACGTTCGAGCAGAGCCGGATCGCGTACCGGGTGCTCCTCGGCGGTGCGGATGGGACCCTCTCGGCCGAGCAGGTGGCGGAGCGCGCGCGCGCCCTCGGCCACGCGGTCGAGAGCACGCCGGAGGGGCCGGCGCTGGCCGGGCTCATGCCGCTCCGGCGCGCCGTCGAGACGTCCCAGGCCTTGCGCCAGCAGGGCATGACGGTGCGGCTCAAGCAGCACGTGAGCTCGACGACGTACCGCGTCGTGCGCGTGGGATCGTTCGCGACCAGCGCCGAGGCGGAAGCGACGCTGGCGACCCTCGCCGGTCGCGGCCTCGAGGGCATCGTCGTTCGCGAGCACTGAGCGCCCCGGGCGGAGCCCCGTCTCCGTCCGCGGGCGATGCGGGGACCGCGGCGCCCGGCATCCCGAGAGGAGCCGCGGGGTCCGGCGGGCTCGGCGAGAGCGTGTGGGCGAGGGGAGGTGAGTAGGCTGACCAAGAACGACCTCATCAACTCGGTGGCAGGACACGGGCTCTCCAAGCGGCAGTCGGCCGCGGTGGTGGAGGCGGTGTTCGACAGCATGATCCGCGCGTTCGGGCAGGGCAGCGACGTGAAGATCGTCGGGTTCGGCCATTTCAAGCTGCGCAAGAAGGCCTCCCGCAAGGGGCGCAACCCGCAGACCGGCAACGAGATCGAGATCACGGCCCGGCGGGTGCTGACATTCAAGCCCTCGAAGGGGCTCAAGGCCCAGGTGAACCAGCGGTGACCGACGGCGACGGGCAGCGGGATCGGCGCGGCGCCGAGCCGCGGATTCCCGACAAGCTGTTCTTCCGGATCGGCGAGGTGGCCGACGTCACCGGCGTGCCGCCGTACGTCCTCCGGTACTGGGAATCCGAGTTCAAGCTGCTTCGCCCGCGCAAGAACCACGCCGGCCAGCGCGTGTACCGGAAGAACGACGTCCAGATGGTGCTCCGGATCAAGACCCTGCTGTACGAGGATCGCCTCACCCTCGAAGGCGCGAAGAAGCGCCTCCAGCAGGAGGCGCGGACGCGGAACCAGCAGCTCGAGCTCCCCGCGCCGGACCCCCAGACGCTGGCCGCGCTCCGCGACATCCGTGCCCGGCTCGAGGCGATGCGCCAGCTCCTGCGCCGCTCCGGCGAAGTTCCGCTTGAACCACGTCAGGGCGCGACGTAGAATCTGCGCGGTCCGGGGCGTGGCGCAGCCTGGTAGCGCACTAGCATGGGGGGCTAGGGGTCGCTGGTTCAAATCCAGTCGCCCCGACCACTTCACCCGCCGCGCGGTGTCCGGGCGCGGTGGCTCGCGCGCTCCCAGCCAGGGGGAGCCGCCTCGCATCCGATCCCCGCAGCGCTGCCGGATCGGCTTGGCAGCGTCCGAGGGGCCGGCTCCGGGCCGCGGCGCTCGCGTGCCGCGACCCCCCCACGGCCGCCGGGCCACCGCGTAGCGTCCGCCTGCCGTCGCGAAGCGCGTCGCCTGGACGGGGCCCGTGGGGACGGATCCCCTCCGTTCGACCCCGCCGGCGACCCGGAGGGCGACCCGCCACTCCGAACGGAGAATTCCCGGAGGGCCGGCCTGGCGGGCTACACTGGCGCATGGACCGCATCCCACCCGGCCCGGCGATCCTCGTCATCGACGACGATCCCCGGATCCGGATCGCCTTCGCCGAGGCGCTCCGGCAGGCGGGCTACCGCATCCTGCTCGCGTCGGGCGGGGCCGAGGGGCTGGCGCTCGGCCGGAGCCCCGACGTCGCGCTCATCGTCTCGGACCTCTTCATGCCGGGCATGTACGGCTACGAGGTGATCCGCACGCTCCGGAAAGAGCGCCCGGCGCTGCCGATCGTGGCGATCAGCGGCGGGGGTGGACTCCTTCCCGGGAGCCCGCGCGACCTGCTCGACGTCGCGCAGTTCGCCGGCGCAACGCAGGTGCTCCGGAAGCCGGTCGCCCTGGCGACGCTGGTGGAGACGGTGCGGAGCCTGGTGCCGCCCGGGTCCCGCCCCGGCGGACCGCCCCCGGCCCGGTCCCCGTGACGGGCGCCGTTCACCTGGGCGGGGCTCGCCGGGCGGTCTCCGGGGTTGGGCCGCTGCCGGATTGACGGCGCCCTGGGCGGCGGGCGCCACCGCCTTGACGCTCCACTCGGGCTTCGGCTACTGTTTCGGCCGTGATCATCGCGCGACGCGGAGCACTCTCACGCTGAGCCGATCCCCGCGTCGCACCCGGGCGCCGGTGGCGCGCGCGGAGGCGTAGCGCGAGCTGCGGTCGCGAGGCGCCTCAGCGTCGCCTCCGCGGGGCACAGGGGCCCGCCGCCGCCGGGGCGTGGCCGCTCCGGCGGCCGCCGGGACGCCCGGGGGACGCGGCTCCGGCGCCCGCCTCCTCGTCCTCGTCTCGAATGACGACGGTGTCCACGCGCCCGGGCTCGCCGCGCTCGCGACGGCGCTCGCCGCCATCGGCGAGGTGTGGGTCGTTGCGCCTGACCGGGAGCGGAGCGCCGTCGGTCACGCGCTCACCCTCCATCGGCCCCTCACCGTCGAGCAGCTGGGCCCGCGGCGCTTCGCGATCAACGGGACGCCGTCGGACTGCGTCAACCTCGCGATCCTGGGCCTCCTGCCGGAGCGTCCTGCGGTGGTGGTCGCGGGCGTGAACGCCGGGGCGAACCTGGGCGACGACGTGACGTACTCGGGAACGGTGTCGGCGGCCCTCGAGGCCGCGCTGCTCGGCGTGCCCGGGCTGGCGGTCTCGCTGGTGCAGCCGGGCGCGGCGGCGAGCTACCGGCCGGCCGCGCAGGCCGCCGCGGCGCTGGTGCGGCTGATGCTCGGCACCGGCGATGCGGGGGGGCGGCTCCTGAACGTGAACGTCCCGCCGGGGCGCCCCCGCGGCCTCCGGGTCACGCGGCTCGGGCGGCGCGTCTACAGCGAGCGGGTGATCGAGCGGCGGGATCCGCGGGGCCGCCGCTACTTCTGGATCGGCGCCGGGCCCCCCGCGTGGGACGCCGCCGAGGACACCGATCACGCGACCGTGCGGGCGGGGTACATCTCGGTCACCCCGCTCGACACCGATCTGACCGACTACGCCGCGCTCCGCACGCTGAAGGAGTGGGAGGCGGTCTACGCTCGCCCGGTCGGCGGCCGCTCCGCGAGAGGATGGGGCCGCCGGTGACCGGACGGGCACTGGGCGCCGGATGGCAGGAGGCGCGCGCGGCCCGGGAGCGCGAGCGCATGGTGGAGGAGCAGCTCGCCCGCCGCGGGGTGACCGATTCCCGTGTCCTCGAGGCCATGCGCCGCGTCCCGCGCCACCGGTTCGTCGAGGAAGCCCTCCGCGACCGGGCCTACGGCGACCACCCGCTGCCGATCGGCGAGAGCCAGACGATCTCCCAGCCGTTCATCGTCGCGACGATGACCCAGCTGCTCCAGCTCCGCGGTCCGGAGAAGGTGCTGGAGGTGGGGACGGGCTCCGGGTACCAGACCGCGGTGCTCGCCGAGCTGAGCCGCCGGGTCTGCTCGGTCGAGCGGCTCATGTCCCTGGCTGTCCGCGCCCGGCGCATCCTGGAGGAGTTGGGGTATACTAGCGCCGTCGTCAAGACGGCCGACGGTACCTACGGGTGGGCCGACGAGGCCCCGTTCGACCGGATCCTGGTGACCGCGGGCGCGCCCTCCGTCCCGACGCCCCTGTTCCAGCAGCTGGCCGAGGGCGGGCGGATGATCCTGCCGGTCGGGGGTCCGCAGTCGCAGGTGCTGCACGTCGTCGAGAAGGTCGACGGGCAGATGCGGGTCGCGCGGGACAGCGAGTGCGTGTTCGTGAAGCTCGTCGGCAAGTACGGGTGGGAGAGCTGAACGGCTCCCGCTCCACGGGGAGCCCGGGAGCTCGTCCGACCCCGGGCGGGATCGGGGCGTAGCGCAGCCTGGTAGCGCGCCTGCTTCGGGAGCAGGAGGTCGCTGGTTCAAGTCCAGTCGCCCCGACCATTCCCCCGGTCCCGACTCGTCGTACGCCAGAGCACGCGAATGAGCGCGGCTGAGATTCGCCCGGGCGATCGCCGGGCCGCCAACCGCACCGTCGGCGTGGAGATCCTCGTCGAGGGCCGGGTCCAGGGCGTCGGTTACCGCAACTTCGCTCAGCGCCGCGCCCAGGACCGACAGCTCACGGGGTATGCGGTCAACCTCCCCGACGGTCGGGTGAAGATCCGGGTGGAGGGCACGCTGGGCGCGATCCAGGAGTTCGTGCGCGATCTGGAGCAGGGGCCGCCCCTCGCCCGGATCGACCGGGTGGAGGTCTCGTCCGTGCCCTTCACCGGGAGCTACCGGGAGTTCGCGATCCGGTTCACGGATGCCCGCTGAGCCGGCGCGGGCCGCTCGCCCCGGCGCCCCCCGGGGGCGGGGCATGAGGCGCCCCGCGGCGCTCGCGGCGCTGGTCGCCGGCGCGGTCGCGCTCGCGCCGGGGCTCGCGGTCGCGGGTCCGCCGCGCGCCGCCAGGGCCGTGGGCCAGGGGCGGCCCCGGGCCGCGGCCCGCGGTCCCGGGATCACGCACGTGGTCGCGCCCGGGGACACGCTGTGGGGGATCGCTCGGGAGCACGGGGTGCCCCTTCCCGCGCTCCTCCGCGCCAACGGCCTGGCCCGGAACG
>DASRDR010000020.1:0-3972 GCA_035652475.1 Candidatus Methylomirabilota bacterium
AGCCCGGCGGCCGGACCGGGGCGCGGCCGAGGATCGTGGGCGAGATGCCGGCCGGTGTGGGGACGCTGGTGGCGAACCGGGCGACCACCCGGGGAGGGCGCCGCGCGCGGCTCTGGCTCGAGCCGCGGGCGGGCGGCTGGGCGCTCACCGGCTGGATCGGGGTCCGGGCGCGGGCGCGACGGGTGTCGGCCGTGGCCAACAATCCCGCCCTGGTGCTGAACGCGGCCTGGGCCCAGGCTCTCCGGCGGGCCGGCATCGCCTGGGACCCTGCGGGCTACGTCGCGCCGGCCACGACCGCCCCGCCCCGGGTGCTGGCGGAAGTCTCGTCCCCGCCGCTCGACTCGCTGGCGAGCGAGATCAACCGGCGCAGCCTCAACTACGCGGCGGAGCTCCTGCTCGAGTGGGCGGGCGGGCGCGCGGCCGCGCCCGCCCGCCTCACCGAGCACGTCCGCGAGGTCACCGGCGACACCGGGACGATCCGCCTGGTGGACGGAAGCGGGCTCTCGGGCGAGGACCGGGTCGCGCCCGCCACCTTCATCGAGTACCTGGCCAAGTTCCCCACCACGGCCGCGGGGCGGAACTTCCCCCAGCTCCTCCCGGCCAACGGCACCGGGACCCTCCGGCGGCTCCACTTCGGATTCCCGGAGGAAGGGGTGGTGCGCGCGAAGACGGGCACCCTCGCCCAGGTCGCCAACATCGTGGGATACCTGGGCCGGCCCGACGGGGTGCTGATCGTCGCGCTCATGTACAACGGCCCGCGCCCCTGGGCGGCGCGCAAGGCCGAGGGGCGGCTGCTCCGGCTCCTCGGCGCCAACGGCGTGGTCATCCCGAGCGACAGCATCCCTGAGAGCCTGGAGCCCCAATTCGGGGGCGAGGAGACGGAGCCTCCCATCGACACCATCGGCCCGGCGCGGACGGTACCCACCCGCGCCGACTCCCCGGCCGAGCGATCGCCGGCGGAGCGCCCCGACACGTCCGCCCTGAACTGACGTCGCGGGACTTGCTCCCCGCCGGTCACGCGGGGATCCGAGCTGCATCCGGGTTGGTGAACGCGCGCGCGGGCGGGGTCGGGTCTCCCCAAAAGCGAAGCGCCCGTCCGAGGACGGGCGCTTCGGAACGGGAGGCCGGATCTATCTCGCGCGCCGGGCGCTCTCCACTAGCACGAGGAGCCCGCCCGCGATGGCGAGGCCGCCCACGATCGGCGGCAGCGGAACCGACCGCTTCCGCTCGGCGGTCACCCCGATGGGACCCACCTCCGCGACCTTTTCCCGCCGGGTGAAGGAGAAGCCCCCCACCGACAGCACGATCACGCCGAGCAGGATCAGGAGGGCCCCGACCACGGTGCCGGGCCGCATCGCGCCGCCCTCAGTCCACCGGCCGGCGGCCCTGGATGATCCGGATCAGCACCACGGCGATCGCCAGCACCAGCAGGATGTGGATGAACCCGCCGAAGGTGTTGGCGGAGACCATCCCGAGGAGCCAGAGCACGAGCAGGATGACGAAGATCGTCCAGAGCATAAGCGTCCTCTCCAGGGGCGCGGGCAGGATCAGCTTAACCCGGGCCGGTCGCGGGCGCGGTGACCATGGTCACCCGGGGTGCGCGCACGAGAAGGGCCCGCCCAGGAGAGCGGGCCCGTTCCGAGCCGCGGGGAGCGTCGGCGCCCAAGTTTCCCCGGCCTCAGGGCGTGGCCGCGAGCGCCGCGTCGGCCGTGATGAGGCCGGCCCCCTCCGCGTTGTCCCCCCAGGAGACCGTGGCGGTCGAGCCGTCCGGGTTGGTGATGGTGCGGCTCCGGGTGGTGCCAGCCTTGCCGAGCGCGATCGCCGCGCCCTCGAGGATCGTCTCCGCCTCCGCGGGCGTGAGCGACGGCTTCTTCTGGGCCATGAGCGCCACGATGCCGGCGACGTGCGGCGTCGCCATCGAAGTGCCGCTCAGGAAGAAGTAGCTCGTGTGACCCTGCTGGGTCTGGAAGGGACCCACCACCCAGGCGCCGGGTGCGGCCACGTCGAGGTCCTGGTTCGCGGCGACGCTGCGGCTGGAGAAGGGCGCGATGTAGAACTGCTGCACGAAGTCGCTCAGCTTCCTGAAGCTCCCCGCCTCCGGGACGTCGCAGGCCCGCCACCACCGGCCCACCAGAAGCGGGTTCGGGTTGGTGGCGCAGTTCCTCCACTGGCCGACCCACCCGGCGGCCGCGGCCGAGATGACCTCCGGGAACGCCCCCGGCCAGTCCATCCCCGCGTTGCCGGCGTTGCCGGCCGCCGCCACCACGATCACGCCCTGCCGCTCCGCGAAGTCGATCGCGGCCTGCATCAGGGGGTCCGGCACCGGGGCGCCCAGGCTCATGTTGATGACGACGGGCGAGCCCGCCAGGGGACCGCCCGGCGCCTTGAGCCCGGCCACGTAGAGGATGCCGTGCGAGACGACTGAGAAAAACCCGAACCCACCCTGCCCCAGCACCTTCACCGGGATGACGTTCGCCTTCGGGGCGACCCCGTTGAAGTCCGCGTTGAAGGTCGGGCTGGTGAAGTGGTATCCGAGGACGGTGCTGGTCACATGGGTCCCATGGGAATTGACGTCCTTTTCCCACAGGTCGGGCTGCTCCGACACCGTGGCGGCCAGGCTGCCGCCGCCGCCGAAGGACTTGGCCAGATCCGCCCGGATCCGATCGGCGGGGAAGTAGGCGGGCCAGGTCGGGAGGAGCCCGGTGTCCAGGATCGCCACGTGGACCCCCTCCCCGGTGAAGGTCGGGAGCACGCGGCCGCTCCCGAAGTCGGTCACGTCGATCGCGTCCTGATCCCAGGCGTTGATCCCGCCGGTGAAGTCGGTGACTTCCACCGGCGTGATGGGCGCCGCCGCGACCTCGCCGTCCTCCCCCGCGGCCGCGACGAACGAGAGCTTCCGGATCGTGGCCAGGTCGCCCTTCGCGGCGCTCATGTGGATGCCGTTGATCTCGGGGAGCTCGTCGAGGATGGTGCCGATGCTGTTGAGCTGAGCGCGTTGGGCGTCGGTGGCGGGACCCTTGAGGACCAGGTTGATCCCGATGGTGCCGCCGGCGCCCGCCGCGAGACTGGGAGTGCGGGTCTCGGTGGGCGTACCCGATTGATCGCCGCAGCCGGCCAGCACTGCGCCGACCGCCAGCGCAAGGAGTGCGAGTCGCTTCATGAGGAACCCTTTCCGGCTGGTGTCGCGCTGGTCCCCGCGACGAGGCGCGCGCCCATGTCGCGGAGTGAAACGAGTTGCAGTGAGTGATTGATGTTTCCGGATGCGGCGAGCTGCAAAGCCGGCGCTCGCGCCCGCAAGAATGACGCCCGCTCGTCGGTAGCGACGCGCGCGCGGGAAAATCGCGGTCCCGCAAGCGCTCGCGGAGCGTTCCGGAGCCGCGGGCCCGGCGCCGCTGTCGCTCGCGCGACACAACCGGGCCGCGGCGACCCCACAACTGGACGGGTTTGCGGCGGCGGCCTACACTTCGGGCGCCCCGGCCGACCGAACCCCTTCGCTCCCGGACCCGCTATGGCGACCGTCGCTCCGCCGCGCCGTGAGACACCCGCGTTTCAGCCCTACGTATCCGCGGCCGATCGGTCGGCCGAGCTCACGCCGCGGGCCCTGGTGCTCGGCGCGCTGCTCGGGATCGTCTTCGCCGCGTCGAGCGTCTATCTCGCGCTCAAGATCGGCCTCACGGTGTCGGCCTCGATCCCCATCGCCGTGCTCGCCGTCGCCTTCTTCCGCACGCTCGGCCGCTCCACCATCCTCGAGAACAACATCGTCCAGACCACGGGATCCTCCGGCGAGTCCATCGCGGCGGGGGTGGTGTTCACCGTTCCGGCGATCCTGCTCATGGGCTACGACCTGAGCGTGGGCCGGGTGACCACGCTCGCGCTGGTGGGCGGCGTGATGGGCGCGCTCCTCATGATCCCGCTCCGGCGCGCGCTCATCGTGAAGGAGCACGGGCGGCTCACCTACCCCGAGGGCACGGC
>DASRDR010000021.1:0-7684 GCA_035652475.1 Candidatus Methylomirabilota bacterium
GCTCCTCGTGCCGCTCCACCTCCACGAATCCCATCCGCTGCAGCTTGCTGGCGAAGACACGCTCCGCGAGGGCGCCCGACAGTCACCCAGCCCACGCGGCAGGGTTCGTGAGGATCTCGGGGGGGAGGTCCTCGTCGACCACGAGGTCGGCCACGACCAGCCGCCCGCCCGGACGGAGCACGCGGTGCGCCTCGGCGAAGACGCGGGACTTGCGCGGGGACAGGTTGACGACCCCGTTCGAGAGCACCACGTCGACCGACGCGTCCGGGAGCGGGATCGCCTCCAGCTCCCCCCGGAGCCACTCGACGTTGCCGAGCCCCGCCTCGGCCGCGTGCTGCGCCGCCGCCTCCAGCATCTCGGGCAGCATGTCGAGGCCGATCGCGCGGCCCGGCGCGACGGCCCGCGCGGCAAGGAGGGTGTCGATGCCGCCGCCGCAGCCCAGGTCGAGGACAACCTCCCCGCGCAGGAGCCCGGCCACGCGGACGGGGTTGCCGACGCCCAGGGCCTGAGCGATCGCGCCGGCCGGCAAGACCGCGAGCTGCTCGGGATCGTACAGGCGCTCCGCGATCGTCGAGGCGCGCCCGACCACCCGCCGGTAGGCTTCCCGGACCGCGGCCCTGACGACCGCCTGGCCGATGAGGTCGTCCCCGCGTGGCGCGTGGTCGTGGACGGCGACCGCTCTCATGGCTGCTCCCCCAGGCCGCTCAGGAAACCCTCGAGTCGCGCCTGGACCTCGGGCGCCAGCTCGGCCATACGGTCCAGCCCCCGCAGCATTGCCCGGATCCGGCGGCCGAACTCCAGCTCGCCGCAGCAGTGCCGGCATGCGCTCAGGTGGGCGTCGAGCACCGCCTCCTCGACCCGGTCGAGGCTCCGGTCGAGATAGTCCCACAGACGCTCCACGGCTTCCTTGCAGGTGATCAAGCGCGCACCTCCGCTCGGGGGATGAGCCGGTGCTCCACGGCGTAATCCCAGAGCCCCCGCTCGAGCTGTCTGCGGCCGCGAGAGAGCCGCGCCAGCACGGTGCCCTGCGGCGAGGCGGTGATCTCCGAGATCTCCCGAGCCGTGTACCCGTAGACGTAGGCGAGGATGACCGCCGCGCGGTACTCGGGGTGCAGGCCCCGCAGGACCTCGACGATCCGCGCGTCGTCGAACAGCTCGATGAAGTCCAGGTGGACGCGATCGGAGTACGGGAAGGGGTCCTCGTCCACGATCTTGTCGAACAGGTCGAAGTTGGTCTCGTCGTCGAGGCTGACCGTCTGCCGGCCGGGCTGCCCCGCCCGCACGCGGTCGTAGTGACAGGAGGTGATGACCCGGGTGAGCCAGAGGCGCGGGCGCTCCCGGTTGCGGAGGCCCGGGAAGGCGCGGAAGGCCTTGAGGAGCGCCTCCTGCACCAGATCCTCGGCCTCCGTCGCGTTCGCGGACAGGCGCAGGGCCAGGCCGTAGAGGTAGCTCAGGTGGGGCTTCACCATCTGCTCGAACGCCTCGCTGTCGGGCGACCGGTGGCTCGTCATCGTGCGGGAACGGGTCCGCTACTTCCCAAGACGGAAGGGTGCCCCCGATATATTGCACCGGGCGAAGGAGCCGCCAGTCGCGGCGTCCGGGGGAGGCGGCGCCAGGGTGTTCGCTCGAGCTCGCGGTCCCCTCGCACGAGGCTCACGGTATGCTCCCGGTCCGTCGGGGGAGCGCGAGCAGGGGCAGGGGTACGACCTGGGTGCCGTCGGCGGTCGGAGCGCCGAGGAGCAGGCCGGGGTTCCCATGCGGACGTGGCCGCCCCGGTCGCGGACCAGGCACAGGGCCGCGTCGCTTCCCGGCAAGCCCCCGGCGTTGACCCGGATCTCGATCGCGCTCAGGTCGTGGACCTCGACCTCGAGGATCTCCTGGCCCCGGGCGGCGTCCGCCGCCAGCAGGGCGAGCACCACGGCCAGCCCCACGGGCGCCCGTCTCATCGCGGATCTCGCCCGAAGAGTCACAGCGCTGCCTCGAGCGACGCCTGGTTGCTCGTGACGACCGGACGCCGAGACGCTGGAGTCAACATCGCTGCCGTTCTCGGTCCTCCCCCAGCGGAGGCGTGCGGGCCCACTGGCTGGTGACCCGGACGGGCGCAGCTCGCGGTCCAGCGGCGCATCCTTACCCGCGTGCTGGCGCGGGACGGCCCCCGTGCGTGCACCGCGAGCCGTGACGGCTGCTGGCCAGCGTTCCGGCGCTCCGGCGGCGGGCCAGACGCCTCGTGGGCCTCGGGATTCGGCCCGAGCACGTGCGGACGCCGGCGGTCTGACCGAAGGCCGTTCAGGCGGGCGCGCCGGTCCGCGGCTCGCCTCTACTCGATCACCTCGTCGGCCCGCCCGAGCACGAGGGCGGGATCTCGAGACCGAGGGCGCGGGCCGTCCGACGGTTCACGACCAGCTCGGACTGCGACGGCTCCTCGACGGGCAGGTCGGCCGCTCTCGCGCCCTTGAGGATGCGATCGACGAAGCTCGCCGCGCGCCGGTACATCTCCGGCAGGCTCACGCCGTAGGAGAGGGGACCGCCGTCCGTGACGTAGTCACGGAACTCGTACATCGCCGGCAGACGGTAGCGGGCGGCGAGGTCGATCAGGAGCCGCCGGTGCGCGTTGAAGAACGGGCTCGGAAGCACGTGGACGGCCTGTGCCCCGTCGCGGCGCGCCGCCCGGGACACACCCTCGTACTGGCCGGTGTCCCGGGCCTCCAGCAACCAGGCCCGGAGGCGGAGCGTCCGCGCGGCCGCGGTGACGGCGCCGACCACTCGGTGCTGGTCGATTCCGGTGTGGCGGAGGAAGACGAGGCGAGCCAGCCCTGGGATCGCCTCGGCCAGGGCTCGACCTGCTTGGTGGCGATCTCCTCGTACGAGGCGGCGAGACCCGTCACATTGCCGCCCGGGTGCGCGAGACTCGCCACGAAGCCGGCCGCGACCGGATCTTTGAGGACCGCGGCCATGACGATTGGGATGCGGTCCGTGGCCTGCCGTGCGGCCTGGACCGCGGCACTCCGGGACACCACGAGGACGTCGTTTCGGGTCCGGACGAGCTCGGCGGCCAGCTCGGGCACGCGCGCGCCCTGCCCGTGCGCCCACCGGTACTCGATCGTGACCGTCTGGTTCTCGACCCAGCCCACCTCGCGCCGACCTTGACGGAACGCTTCCAGCGTGCGGGCGACGCTCTGCAGGTCCGAATTCCCCAGGAAGCCGATCCGCGGCATCGTCTTCCCCGCCGGCTGTGCCCGGACGATGACGGGCGCGACGAGGGAGAGGAGGCCGCCAGCGACGAACGCCCGCCGCTCCATCACTCGACTCCGTTGGATCGGACTCTACGCCGCGACCGGAGGTCGGTCAACGACGCGAGCCGGCCCGGTGCCCGGAGCCGGCCCGTGGCGCCGGCGCGAGACGCCTGCCTTGACGCTCCATTTCGCGGCGGCCTGGCCTGGAGGTCGTGACGCCGTGCCCCCGCTGCCGGCGTGAGAACCCCCGCCCCGGCCAAGTTCTGCCTGGAGTGGTGACGGCGCCAAGGCCGGCGTGGGGAAGTCCCGAGGAGGAGGCCGCCGCCCGAGCTCATCTACACACTTCCCGAGATGGCCTCTCCGGGTCGCTCGCCGTTGACAGGCCCTCGGTAACTCCGTAGCTTCAAGGCCACGGGCGGATAGCTCAGCGGGAGAGCGCAGCCCTTACAAGGCTGAGGTCGCAGGTTCGAATCCTGCTCCGCCTACCACCGCCTGCGGCCACCGGCTGCCCCGGCTCCGGGGCCCTCGACCCGACCGCGACACGAGCGGCGCGGATCGGACCGTTCCCCCGGACATTCGCCCTCGCCGGCCCGCGACATCGACTCACCCGATATGGACCATGCCGCACGCGGCGCGGGATCGCTTCCGTCCTCGCGAGGGTCGTGGGCGCGAAGTGGCGAGCTTTCGCCCCCCGAAGCTCCGGCCTACCGCGCCGGGCGGCGGCCCGGCGCCGCCGGCCGATGCGCGCGGGCCGCGAACCGGTCGCGGAGCGGGATCTCCAGCCGGCCCGCCGGGCGCTGGGCGTAGTCGAACCCGGGGACGCTGACGCGCGGGACCCGCGTCCCGATGGCCCGCTCGATCCCGCGGAAGTCCGACTCCTCCTCGGGCGCCACGAGGGTCAGCGCCTCGCCCCGGGCCTCGGCCCGGGCCGTGCGCCCGACCCGGTGGACGTAGTCCTCGGCCGCGGCGGGGACGTCGAAGTTCACGACGTGGCTCAGCTGGTGGATGTCGATCCCGCGGGCCGCGATGTCGGTGGCCACCAGCACCTGGAAGCGCCCGGCCTTGAAGCCGGCGAGCGCCTGCGTCCGCTGCGGCTGGCTGCGGTTGCCGTGGATGCGCGCCGTCGCGACCCCGTGCCCCGTCAGGAACTCCGCCAGCCGGTTGGCCCGGTGCTTCGTGCGCGTGAACGCGAGCACGCTCCGGCAGTCCGGTCGCGCCAAGAGGGCCAGGAGCAGCCGGGACTTGAGCTCCGCCGCCACCGGGTACGCCGAGTGCGTGATCCCCGTCGCCGGGGCGGGCGCCCGCTCCACCCGGATGGTGACCGGATCCCGCAGCAGGTCCCGGGCGAGCGCCAGGATCGCCGGCGGCATCGTGGCCGAGAAGAGCAGGGTCTGCCGCCGCGCCGGCACGTGCGCCAGCAGCCGGCGGAGGTCGGGGAGGAAGCCCATGTCGAGCATCCGGTCGGCCTCGTCGATGACCAGGACCTCGAGCTGCTGGAGCCGCCCGCGCCCGTGCGGCTGACCGAGATGGTCGAGGAGGCGACCCGGGGTGGCGACCAGGACGTCCACCCCGGCGCGCAGCGCCTCGACCTGCGGGGCCGGCGCCACCCCGCCAATGATCGTTGCCCCGGTGAACCGGCCGGGCGCGCCGAGGCGCCGGCGGTGCTCGTCGATCTGCGCGGCCAGCTCGCGCGTGGGCGCGAGGACCAGCGCGCGGATCACGCCGCGCCGCGGCGCCCGGAGGCGCGCCATCGTGGGCAGGAGGAACGCCGCCGTCTTGCCGCTGCCCGTCATCGCGCAGGCGAGGACGTCCCGGCCCGCGAGGGCGGGCGGGATGGCGTCGCGCTGGATCGGGGTCGGAGCGCTGAACCCCAGGGCGCGGACGCCGGCGAGCAGATCGGGGTGAAGAACGAACGTGGTGAACGACATCGGGGCATCCTCGGGGCACACGCCTGGGCCCGGTCAGTCTTCCGCCATGGAATCGGACGCGCCCTACCGTGCGGAAGCGGGGCCGGGTGCGTGGTCTCTCGAGGATGCGGGGGCGGGGGAGCCGACGACCGATCCAGACGGAGCGAGTATACAGGAGCCGGGCGCGGTTGCCCAGCGCGCGTGGGACGTCTCCCAGCGCGCCGCGGCCCGGCTCGCGAAGGCCGGTGCGCTCGATGGCCGGTGATCGCGCACCTCGCCGAGGCGCCCCGCCGGGAGCTCGTGACGCGCCGCCATCAGCTGGTGGAGAGGCTCGGCGCCTCCGGCCGATCGGCGTCGGCTCAGCCGCGATCGCCGCGCGCCCCCGGCGGGGTCCCGGCCCCGAGCGCCGCCCGCAGCGCGTCGACGAACGCCGCCGGCTGCTCGAGCGCCGCGTCGGCGCCGGCCTCCTCGATGACGTGGAGCGGCCAGCCGAATCGCGCGCTCGCGTCTCGGGCGACGCTCAGCGCCGTCGCCGGGTCGTGCCGCCCCCAGATGAGCGCGGTGGGGACCGCGATGCGCGCCAGCGTCGCCGGCGCGATCGCCGGGACGCCGAGCGCGGCCATCATCGCGTGCTGGGCCGCCGCCAGGGCCGGCGTCCGGGCTCGGTCCAGGTCGTACGCCGCGAGCGAAATCCACCGCTCGCCCAGACCTCGGCGGAGGGCGGAGAAGTCGGAGGCACAGCGGCGCCAGAGCCCCTCGTGGGTCTCGGCGGTCGGATCCGCCAGGAACGCCGCCAGGGCGCGCCCGAACTCCGGGGTCGGCTGGAAGGCGGTCAGGCCGAGCGTGTCGACGAGCACCAGCCCGCCGAGCCGCCGGCCGCGCTCGGCCGCGTACCGGGCGGCGATCGCGCCGCCGAGGATGTGCCCGACCAGGATCGGCGGGCCCGGGCAGGTGTGCTCGATCAGGTCGTCCACCCATCGCAGCACCCCCGCCTCCGCCGGCCCGCCGAGCACCTCGGAGGCGCCGTGGCCCGGCAGGTCGGGGGCAATCACCCGGTGCCTCGTCACGAGGGCGGGAATCACCCGCATCCACGCCAGCGCGTGCGAGCTTGGACCGTGCAGCAGCACGAGCGGCGGCCCCTCACCGCCCTCGAGCACGGCCGTCGCCCCGCCACCGAGCGGCACGCGTCGCTCGGAGACGGGGAGGCCGGCCAGCAGCCGCTCCCGCGCCGTCGCTCCCGCTGGCTCCTCCGACCGTGCGCCCCGCCCCGCCCCGCCCGGGTCCTGCGATGTCCGAGTGTGCTGCGTCCCCATGGCTCGTCCTCCGATCTGCGCGGCGTCCGCGCAGACCGACCGTCCCACGATGGGGCCTCGGGCGGCTTCGGCGAAATCACCCACGGGGCGCGAGCCCGCGGCATGGGTAGGTCCCGTCACCCCCCGGGGGGGCGGGCCCCGGGGACGGGCGAGCGGACAGCGGGCGGGCGGCGGCGCCGTCAGAGGAGCCCGCGCCGGTAGGCCTGGGCGATCGCCGCGGCGCGGGAGGGGACGTCGAGCTTGTCGAGGATGTTGCTGACGTGGCGGTCGACGGTCCGCTCGCTCACGCCCAGGCGCGCCGCGATGGCCCGGTTCGTCTGGCCGGCGGCGACCAGGCGCAGGACCTCGCCCTCGCGCGCGGTGAGGCGACCCGTCCGGCGCGAGGGCGCCCCGGCGTCCGTGCGCTCCAGGGCGTCGAGGCGCGCCAGCTCCGGCCGCGCGCCGAGGCGCTCGAACGCCGCCCGGGCGGCGGCGAACTCGAGCGCGCGCGTCTCCTCGTCCCCCAGAGCCCGGCAGGCCCGCCCGACGAGCACCCGGGCCCGCGCGGCCTCGTAGGGCGCCTCGAGCCGCGTCCACGCCTCGAATGCGCGCCGGAGGGCGCCCAGCGCGGCCCGCCCGTCGCCGTCGGCCAGCGCGATCGCTCCCTCCGCCTGCGCCGCCGCCGCCCGCAGCACGTCCGCGTCGAGCGCCTCGGCGAGCGCCCGGAGCTCGAGCCCGGCGCGCCGGGCCTCCGGGAGATCCTCGTGGGCCAGCATGATCTCGACGTGGGCGGGCAGGAGCCTCGCGCGCGGGAGCGGATCGGCGGTGGCCGCGACGAGGCGGCGGATCGCCGCGCCGGCCGCGTCGGGCCGACCCTGGGCCAGGCGCAGCAAGGCCAGGCCGGGCTGCGGGTCGTGCCCGAGCCGGCTCGCGGCGCGGTAGGCCGCCTCGGCCTCCGCGAACTCGCCCCGGAGGCGGTGGATCTCCGCCTGCTGGTAGAGCGCGGCCGGGAGCGGCCGGCCCGGCTCGCCGGCCGCCGCCGCCGGTGGCTCGCCCGCGCGGCCCGCCTCCGCCAGGGCCTCGGCCCACGCGCCGTGGAACTGCAGGATCTCGGCCCGATGCACCCGGCACGTCCCCGTGAACGCCACGGGCTGCGAGTGCTCCTCGCACCACCGGGACAGCGCGGTCGTCCACTCCCGGGCCCGGCTCCAGGCGTGCACCTCCCGGCAGGCCTCGATGACGCTGCAGTACA
>DASRDR010000022.1:0-12487 GCA_035652475.1 Candidatus Methylomirabilota bacterium
CGGGCTGCCGGGACTCGGGGTGGAGGGGACGCCGACGCGGCGGGGACAGGGGCTCTCCGGCGCGGTGCTGGCGAACGGCGCCGCGATCGTGCTGCCGGACATCGAGGCCGACTACCGCGTCGACGAGCCGTACCTCCGGGCCGGGGGCGTCCGCTCGGTCGCCGCCCTGCCGCTCGTGGCGGGGGACGTCGTGCTCGGCGTGGTCATGGCGGGGTACCGGAGCCGGCACACCTTCGCGCCGGACGAGGTCCAGCGCCTCGAGGCGATCGTGCGCCGCACCGGGCAGGCGATCGAGCGGGCGCGGGCCGTGGACCTGGTGCAGCGGAGCACCCAGGGCCTGGAGGCGAGGCTCGCCGAGCAGATGGAGGCGCTCCAGCAGGCGGCCGTCCAGCAGCGGGAGGCCCAGCGCCAGGCCCAGGAGGCCAGCCGCAAGGCCCAGGAGCTCGAGCAGCGCATGAAGCTCCAGGCCGCGGCGGCCCCGAAGGTCAAGGAGGTCATCGTCGAGCGGGAGGTGGTCCGGGCCGAGCCCGCGGTGGAGCGAGTGCGGGCCGAGATGCAGAAGACGGTGAGCGAGGAGCTCCGCGCGCCGCTGAGCGCGCTCCTCGACCTCCCGCGGCTCCTGGTCGACGGCCTGCAGAAGCCGCTCGGGGACGCGGAGCGCGGCCAGCTCGAGATCCTCCAGGAGCGCGGACAGGAGATCCTGGAGCTCATCGAGGGGCTCTCCGCCCTCAGCGGGCTCCAGGCCGGCCGCACCAAGCTGACCCGCGCGGCGGTGGACCTGCCGGGGCTGGTCCAGCGGGTCGTCCGCGCGCTCCAGCCCCGCGCGGCGGCGAAGGGCAACAGGATCGAGGTCGACCTGAAGCCGGGCATCGGCCCGGTGGCCGCCGACGCTCGCCGGTTCGAGCAGGTGCTCTCGAACCTGATCCTCTCGGCGGTCAAGTACA
The DNA here is from genome assembly GCA_035652475.1 of Candidatus Methylomirabilota bacterium. GTDB lineage: Bacteria > Methylomirabilota > Methylomirabilia > Rokubacteriales > DASRDR01 > DASRDR01. Next base: position 945 of record DASRDR010000022.1, read on the forward strand.
CGGAGGTCGGCGAGATCCGCGTGACCGGGTACCAGCGGGACCGGGACGTGGTCATCACGGTCGCCGACGACGGCGTCGGGTTCACGCCGGAGGAGCAGGCCCGGATGTTCGAACCGTTCCTCCCGGTGGGTCCGCGAGGCGGGCGGAAGCTCCCTGGCACCGGCCTCCTGCTGACGGTGGCCGAGCGGCTGGTGACCGCGATGGGCGGGACGATCCGCGTGGAGAGCGAGCCGGACCGCGGCACGTGGGTCACGGTGACCCTCCCCGCGAAGAGCGAGGCGTGAGCGCACGATGAGTTCCCGGATCCTGATCGTCGACGACGACGTGATGCTGCGGGAGACCATGCGGGACTACGTCGAGGAGCTGGGGTACGACGTCCGCGAGGCCGGGTGCGCCGAGGACGCGCTGGCGGTCATCGCCGAGGCCCCGCCGGACCTGGTGCTGCTCGACGTGCGGATGCCCGGGATCACCGGGATCGAGCTCTGCCGGCAGCTCAAGGCCGATCCGGCGACGCGCCTGATCCCGGTCGTGCTGCTCACCGGGGAGCGGGAGCTCGAGTCGCGGGTGGCCGGCCTCGCCGCCGGCGCGGACGACTACTTCGCGAAACCCGTGCACCCCCGGGAGCTGGGCGCCCGGCTGCGGTCGCTGATCCGCCTCAAGCGGGCGGTGGAGGAGCTCGAGGAGGCGGAGAACCTGATCACGAGCCTCGCCCTCACCATCGAGGCGCGCGACCCGTACACCGGCGATCACTGCGTGCGCCTGGCGGCCTGGGCGGCCGCCTTCGGCGAGCGGCTCGGCCTCGATCCCCACGAGGTCCGGGCCCTCCGGCTCGGGGGCTTCCTGCACGACCTCGGCAAGATCAGCGTCCCCGACGGCATCCTGCTGAACCCGGGGCCGCTCACTCCGGAGCAGCGCCGGGTGATCCAGGAGCACCCGGGCGCGGGCGACCGGCTGGTGATGCCGCTCCGGACGATGGGGCTCGTGCGGCCGATCATCCGCCACCACCACGAGCGGTGGGACGGCCGCGGGTACCCGGATCGACTGGGCGGTGAGGAGGTGCCGCTCCTGGCGCGCATGATGGCGATCGTGGACGTCTACGACGCCCTGCGCTCCGAGCGGCCGTACAAGGCGGCGTTCGGCGAGGAAGAGTCGCGCAAGATCATCCGCGAGGGGGGGCTCACGGGGCAGTTCGACCCCGAGCTGGTGCGGGTGTTCCTCGAGCTGCGACAGCCGCCCGCGGTCTGACCGGTCGCATGGCGTCCTGCGTGTTCTGCGACATCGTCGCCGGGCGGAGCCCGGCCACGGTCGTGTACCAGGACGAGGAGATCCTCGCCTTCCACGATCTCTACCCGAAGGCCCCCGTGCACCTCCTGGTGATCCCGAAGCGCCACCTGGAGTCGGTGATGGCCCTCCAGCCCGAGGACGCCGCGCTGGTCGGCCGGCTGGTCCTGGCGGCGAAGCGGATCGGCGAGGCCACCGGGTTCGGGGAGCGCGGCTACCGCCTCGCCTTCCACTGCGGTCCCGAGGGCGGCCAGGTGGTTCCGCACCTGCACCTCCACTTCCTCGCCGGCCGCCGCGAGGAGCGGCGGGTCGAGCGCCGGTGACGCGCGCGCCCGGCCGGGGATCCCGGTGAGCGGGGGGGCCCGGCCGCTCCGGGTCCGCCTGGACAACGGGCTCACGGTGGTCCTCGAGCCCCACGACGCCGCCGATGCGGTCGCGATCCAGCTGTGGGTCGCGGTCGGGGCGCGCGACGAGGGGCCGGCAGAGGCGGGGCTCTCCCACTTCATCGAGCACCTCTTGTTCAAGGGCACCCCGACGCGCGGGCCCGGGGCCATCGACCAGGCGATCTCGGGTCTCGGCGGCGAGATGAACGCCGCCACCTCCCAGGACTGGACGTACTACCACCTGGTCCTGCCGGCGGCGCACGTCGAGACCGGGCTCGAGGTCCTGGCCGACGCCGCCCGGCACGCGGCGTTCGATCCCGAGGAGGTCGAGCGCGAGCGCGACGTGATCCTGGAGGAGATCCGCCGCGCCGAGGACACCCCGAGCGCCGCCCTCTGGCGCGTGCTCGCCCGCCACCACTACGGGGAGCACCCCTACGGCCGGCCGGTGCTGGGGAGCGTCGCCTCGATCCGCGCCGTGCCCCGGCCGGTGATCCTGGAGTACTACCGGCGGTTCTACACCGCAGGGAACGCCGCGGTCGTCGTCGCCGGACCCGGCGCCCCCGCCGCGCTCGACGCCGTGCGCCGGACGTTCGGCGAGTGGGGGAGCGGGCCGGCGCGGGACCGCGCCCGCCGGCCGCCGCCGCCGGTCGAGGCGGTCCATCGGGCCGACGAGGTGCGCCCGCTCCACCAGACCTACCTCGCGCTCGCGTGGCGTGCGCCCATCCCGCCCGACCCGGACGTCTACGCGCTGGACCTGGTCGGCACCGTGCTGGGGCACGGCCGCAGCTCGCGGCTCCTGCAGGCGCTCCGGGAGCGGCTGGGGCTCGTCTCGAGCATCGGCGCCAGCGCCTACGTCCAGCACGACGTCGGCACCGTCGCGGTGACCGCGCGGACGACGACCGCCCGGTACGCCGAGGTCGAGGCCGCGGTGCTGGCCGAGGTCGCGCGCGTGCGCGACACGCTGGTCACCGAGGAGGAGCACGCGCGCGCGGTGACCGCGATCGAGGCCGAGCACGCGTTTGGCCGCGAGACCGCCGAGGGTGCCGCCTACCTCCTGGGCGCGGCCGAGGTGGTGTGGACGCTCGAGTTCGAGCTCACGTACCTGGACGCCATCCGCCGCGTGACCCGCGAGGGGATGCGGGAGGCGGCGCGGCGCCACCTGGCGCCGGACCGGTTCACGGGCGTCGCGCTCGGGCCCGGCGAGGCGGGGGCCGGATGAGGGCCGCGGGGGGGTCGCCGGGGCCGGCCGCCCGCCCGTCGGCGACCGGCGCCGCTGCGTCCCCCGGCGGGGGCGAGGCCGGGGACGACGCCGCGCGCCGCGTCCTGCCGAACGGCGTGACGGTGGTCGCGCGGGAGAACCACGGCGCGCCGGTGGTCGCGTTCACGCTCCTGGGCGGGGCCGGCTCGGCCGACGAGCGCCCGGAGCTCAACGGCGTGACCGCGCTGCTGGGCCGGGTGCTCTTGAAGGGCACGAGCCGGCGGACCGCGCTCGAGGTGGCGCGCGCCGCCGAGGACGCCGGCGGCGGCATCGAGAGCGCGACCGACCAGGAGTTCGCCGAGCTCCGCGTGTGGGGCCTCGGGCGGCACTGGCGGGTGCTGCTGGCGCTCCTCCACGAGGTCGCCACGGCCCCTCGCCTGGCCGAAGACGAGATCGAGCGGGAGCGCGACGCGTTGCTCGCCCAGATCCGGGGCCTGGAGGACCAGCCGGCACAGGTCGCGAACCGCGTGCTCGCACGGGCCCTGTTCGGGCTCGAGGGGTACGGGTTGCCCCCGAGCGGCACCGCGGCGACCGTCACCCGGCTCACGCGGGCCGACCTGGCGGCGCGCTTCCGCGAGGTGTACGTCGCGCCGCGCCTGGTCCTGGGGGTCTCCGGCGCGGTCCCGGCCGAGGCGGTCTTGGAGGAGGCCGCCGAACTGTTCGGGGACGTGGCGACGGGGACCTCGCCGTCCGAGCCGCCCCCGCCTCCGCCGCGTCCGGTCCACGCCCGCGACGGCGAGACCTGTCCGACGCACCAGGCGCACCTCCTGTTCGGGTTCTTTGCGCCGCCGGTCGGCGCGCCGGACCACCTCCCGCTCCGGGTCATGAACGGCGTCCTGGGCGGAGGCATGTCGAGCCGCCTGTTCCGGACCCTGCGGGACGAGCACGGCCTCGCGTACTCCGTCGGCTCCGTCTACCCGGTCCGCCGTCGGGCGGGCCGCCTCGTGATCCACCTCGGCACCGCGCCCGCGAACGTCCCGGCCGCCGAGGCGGGGATCCGGGCCGCGATCGACCGGCTGGCCGCCGAGCCGGTGCCCGACGACGAGCTCGCGCGGACGGCGACGTACCTCGCCGGCTCGTTCGTCCTGGATCGCCGCACGAACGCCCGCCGGAGCTTCCAGCTCGCCTTCTACGAGCTGATGGGGGTGGGAGCGGACTACGCGGCCACGTACCCGGCCCGCGTGCGCGCCGTGGAGGCGGCCGAGGTGCTGCGGGTCGCGCGGCGGCATCTCGTGGACCCCGCGGTCGTCGTGGTCGGCCCGCGCGACGCGTGACGGGCGGCGGGCATGTTGCCGCTGAAGGACGACGTCCCGACCCGGACGTTCCCGCTGGTCACGATCGCGCTCATCGCGATCAACCTCGCGGTCTACGGGTACGAGTTCTTCCTGTGGTGGGAGCCCGCGGCGGCCGCGCACCCGGCCCTGGGCGCCCGGCTCTACCGCCAGTTCGTCCTGGAGTTCGGCCTGGTGCCGTGCCGCCTGCGGTCGCTCTGTCCGCCGGCGCTCGAGACGGCGCTGGCGGGGGCGCCCGCCGCGCCGCTCTCCGTCTTCACCGCGATGTTCGTGCACGGGGGACTGTTCCACGTCGCCGGCAACATGCTCTACCTGTGGATCTTCGGGCGGAGCGTCGAGGCCGCGATGGGGCACGCCCGCTACACGGTCTTCTACCTGGTCTGCGGTGTCGTCGCCGCCGCGGCGCAGTACCTCCAGAGCCCGGCGTCGCCGGTGCCGATGGTCGGGGCCAGCGGGGCCGTCTCGGGGACCCTCGGGGCGTACGTCCTCCTCTTCCCGCACGCGCGCATCTGGACGCTCATGGTGTTCGGCCTCTTCTGGCGGATCGTGGCGGTGCCGGCGCTGCTCGTGCTCGGGTTCTGGTTCGTGGTCCAGCTCGTGAACGCCGTGTTCACGTTCGGGCGGGGCGGGGGCGGCGGGATCGCGTTCGTCGCGCACCTCGGGGGGTTCGCGGCCGGCCTCCTGCTGGTGAACGTCTTCCGGCGGTCCCGCCGGCATCGCCGCTACCGGTGGGTGTGAGCGGGCGCCGTGCGGCGGCGCGCCGCGCTGGCCCGGCGCGGCGCCGGCGCGGTGGATCGGCAGCAACGCGCCCGGCGGCCAGTTCCAGTACGCGCCGCCCTGGTCGCCGGGGAGCCGCGATCGTTCGTCGGCCAGCCACGACGCCGCCGGCGGGCGCCGGTGGCCCGTGCGCGCGGCGGGGCCGGGCGGGGCGGGTCCTATAATCGTCCGGAGGCGGCTTCGATCGTGACGGCCGAGCTCGATCCCATCGCCTTCGGCACTTCCGGGTGGCGAGCGCGCATCGCCGAGACCTACACGTTCGCGAACGTGCGCCGCCTGACCGGCGCGATCGCGGCGCACCTGCTCGAGACGGGCGAGGCGGCGCGCGGCGCGGTGGTGGGCTATGACACGCGCTTCCTCTCCGAGGAGTTCGGGGCGGCGGCGGCGGGCGTCCTGGCCCGGGCGGGCGTGCCGACCCGGCTCGGCGCGGCCGCCACCCCGACGCCCACCGTCGCCCACGCCGTCGTCGACCATGGGGCCGCCGCCGGGATCACGATCACCGCGAGCCACAACCCCGCCCACGACAACGGGCTCAAGCTCTCGGGCGCCTCGGGGGGGCCCGCGCTCCCCGAGGTGACGCGCGCCGTGGAGGCGCGCGTGGCCACGCTGGCGGACCCCGGCCCGGCGCCGATCGCCGAGCTCCGCGCGAGCGGGCGCCTCGCCGAGGCGGACTTCGCGCCCGCGTACCTGGCGCAGTGTCGCCGCATGGTCGACCTGGACGCGGTGCGGCGCGCCCGCCTGCGGGTGGTCGTCGACGTCATGTACGGGCCGGCCCGGGGTTACCTCGACCGGCTCCTGGAGGAGGCGGGCTGCGAGGTCGTCCTCCTCCACGGCCAGCGCGACGTCACCTTCGGCGGGCATCCCCCCGAGCCGGTCGAGCCCTACCTGGGCGAGCTGATCGCGGCCGTGCGCGAGCGCGGCGCCCACCTGGGCCTGGCGACGGACGGGGACGCCGACCGGTTCGGGGTGGTGGACCGGGACGGCACCGTGCTGGCGGCGAATCCCGTCCTGGCGCTGGTGCTCCGCCACCTGCTCCGTCACCGGGGATGGCGGGGCGGCGTCGCCCGGAGCGTCGCGACCACCCACCTCCTCGACGCGCTCGCGTCCCGGTACGCGTGCCCGGTCCACGAGACGCCGGTCGGGTTCAAGTACCTCGGCGACCTGATCACTCACGGGACCGCCATGTTCGGCGGCGAGGAATCGGGCGGCATGAGCCTGAAGGGCCACCCGCCCGAGAAGGACGGGATCCTGGCCTGCCTCCTGGCCGCCGAGGTCGCCGCGGTCGAGGGGACAACGCTCGCCCGGGTCCTCGATCGACTCTACAGCGAGGTCGGGCGGCTGGTCTCGATCCGGGTGAACATCCCGCTCTCGCCGGCGGTGCGGCGGGCGCTCCCGGGGCGCCTCCAGGCACCCCCGCCGGCGCTCGCTGGCCGGGCGGTCACGCGCGTCCAGACGACGGATGGGCTGAAGCTCCATCTGGGCGACGGCGCCTGGGTCCTGGTGCGCCCGTCGGGGACCGAGCCGGTCGCCCGGCTGTACGTGGAGGCGCCGGACGGCGCGATGCTGGACGCGCTACGGGACGCGGCGACCCGGCACTTCTTCGGATGACTCGCCGCCCGCCCGCCCGCGCCCCGCGCCTCCGGCTGGACGAGCTGCTGGTCGCTCGCGGGCTCGCCGCCTCGCGGGCCGAGGCTTCCCGGCTGATCCTCGGCGGCCGGGTGCGCCTGGCCGGCGGCGCGACTGCGAAGCCCGGGCTGCGGCTCCCGGGGGACGCCGCGCTCGAGCTGGTGGCGGCCGCACCGTACGTGAGCCGCGGGGGCGAGAAGCTCGCCGAGGCGCTGGCGGCCTTCGGGCTCGACGTCGCCGGCCGCGTGTGCCTGGACGTCGGCGCCTCGACTGGCGGGTTCACCGATTGCCTCCTCGCCGCCGGCGCGCGCCGCGTCTATGCCGTGGACGTGGGCCGCGGGCAGCTCCACGCGCGGCTCCGCGCCGATCCGCGCGTGGTCCTGCTGGAGGGGGTGAACGCCCGGTACCTGACCCCGGCCGCGCTCCCGGAGCGTCCCAGCCTGGCGACGGTCGACGTCGCCTTCATCTCGGTGGCGATGGTGCTGGGGCCGGTGGCGGCGTGTCTCGCCGACGCGGCGGAGATCGTCGCCCTGGTGAAGCCGCAGTTCGAGGTGGGCCGGGGGCAGGTGGGGAAGGGCGGGGTCGTCCGCGCCCCCGCGCTCCACCGCGCCGTCCTCCGGCGCGTGGCGCAGGACGCCGCCGAGCAGGGGCTCCGCGTGCTGGGCCTGGTGCCCTCGCCGCTCCGGGGCCCGAAGGGGAACCGCGAGTTCTTCCTCCTCCTCCGCACGGCTGGCGCCGGTCCGCCCGCGCTGGACGCCGCCGCCCTGGAGGCGGCTGTCGAGAGCGCGGTCGGGGAGGGCAGCGTCGGGGCCGGGGAGCCAGCCGGCAGCTGCGCCGGGCCGCCGCCGCGCGGGGATGCGCTCCCACGAGAGGCGACCGGATGAGGCGCCTCGGCGTGGTCGCCCGGGTGGACCGGTCCGAGGCGGGCCAGATCGTCCGGGAGCTGATCGCGTGGCTCGCCGCCCGGGGCCGGGAGACGCTGGTGGAGGCGGACACCGCCACCGGGCTCGGTCTGACCGACGTGCCGACGATCGAGGCGGCGGCGCTCCCCGGCAAGGTGGACCTGATCGTGGTGCTGGGGGGCGACGGGACGCTGCTCGCGGTCGCCCGCCGGGTCGACGGGCTGGACGTGCCGATCCTCGGCGTGAACCTGGGCGGCCTGGGGTTCCTGACCGCCACGACCCTGGAGGCGCTCTATCCGACGCTGGAGGCGGTGCTCCGCGGCGAATACGCGGCGGAGGCGCGGGTCATGCTGGCCGCCGAGCTGGTCCGTGACGGCACGGTCGCCGCGGCGCAGCTGGCGCTCAACGACGTCGTGGTCGCCAAGGGGGCGCTCGGCCGCCTGATCGACCTCGAGGTGCGTGTCGACGGCCAGCCGATGACCGCCTACCGCGCGGACGGCCTCATCGTCGCGACGCCGACGGGGTCGACGGCCTACAACCTCTCCGCCGCGGGGCCGATCCTCTTCCCGACGATGGACGCGGTCGTGCTGACCCCGATCTGCTCGCACACGCTGACGAACCGCCCGATCGTGCTCCCCGGCTCCATCCGGCTGGAGGTCGTGCTCCTGACCGAGTCCCCGGACGTCGTCGTGGCGGTGGACGGCCAGCCGGGTCGGCCCGTGACCGCCCGCGACGTGGTGTCGATCCGCCGGGCGGCCGCCCGGATCCGGCTCCTCCGCGACCCGCGGAAATCCTACTTCGAGGTGCTGCGGACGAAGCTAAAATGGGGCGAACGCTGAGAGCCGCGGCTCGGACGGCTCACGCGCTCGGCTCCCCGGGATCGGCGGCGGGGCACCGCCCCCGGCGGGGATGGAGGGCCCGGGAGGGGGACCGCGGATGCTCAAGGAGCTCAGGATCCGCAATCTCGCGGTCATCGAGTCCCTGGTCGTCCCGTTCGGGCCCGGGCTGAACGTCCTCACCGGCGAGACGGGGGCCGGCAAGTCCATCCTGATCGACGCGCTCACCCTGCTGCTGGGAGAGCGCGCCCAGCCCGCCGAGACGATCCGGACCGGGGCCGAGACCGCGCTGATCGAGGGCGTCTTCGCCGTGCCCCGGAAGGGCGTGGTGGACGCGCTCCTGCAGGGGCACGGGATCCCGGTCGACGGCGGCCAGCTGGTCGTCCGGCGCGAGCTGGTGCGCGGGGGTCGCGGCCGCGTCTTCCTGAACGACGCCACGGCGACGCTCGCGCTGGCCGAGCGGCTGGGCGAGCTCCTGGTCGAGGTGCACGGACAGCACGACCAGCAGAGCCTGGCCCGGCCGGGCCGCCACCTGGACCTGCTGGACGCCTTCGCCGGCCTGGGCATCCTCCGCGAGCGCCTGCGGCAGCGTCACGACGAGTGGCGGAGCGCCGCCGAGGAGCTGGAGGCGATCCGGGCGACCGCCCGCGACGCGCTCCGCCGCACCGCGCTGGCCCGCGAGACGATCGCCGACATCGACGCCGCGCGCCTCCGCCCCGGCGAGGAGGAGGCGCTCCGGGAGGAGCGGCGGCGGCTCCAGAACGCGGAGAAGCTGGCCGAGGGCGCGAACGCGGCGTACCGCGAGCTCTACGACGACGCAGGATCCGCGGTGAGCCGCACCGGCCGCGCCGCCGCGCTCCTCCGGGACCTCGCTCGCCTGGACGAGGCCGTCGCCCCGCTGCTCCAGGCCCTCGAGACCGCGGCGGTCCACCTGGACGAGACGGCCCGCGCGCTGCGGGCCTATCGCGACGGCGTCGTGTTCGACCCCGCGCGGCTCGAGGAGATCGAGCGGCGGCTGGACGAGCTGGGACGGCTGAAGCGGCGCCACGGAGACACCGTGGAGTCGGTCCTGGCGGTCCGCGATCGGCTCGCTGGCGAGCTGGAGAGCCTGGAGCGGGTGGACCAGGACGAGGCCCGGGTCGCCGAGCGAGTCGGGCGGCTCCGGACCGAGCTGGTGACGCGGGCGACCGACCTCACCGAGCGCCGGGAGCAGGCGGTCGGCCGGCTCGAGGCGGCGGTCACGGCGGAGCTCGCCGCGCTCGATCTGGAGCGGGCGGTCTTCCGGGTGCGGCTGGCGCGCGAGACCGCGGCGGAGGGGGAGCCGGCGGTCGGTCCCGCGCGGTGGCGAATCGGGCCGCGGGGCGTCGACCAGGCGGAGTTCCTGTTCTCGGCGAACCCCGGGGAGGAGCCGCGGCCGCTGGCCCGGATCGCCTCGGGGGGGGAGCTCTCCCGCACCATGCTCGCCCTGAAGGTGGTGCTGGCCGCCACCGATGCCGTGCCGGTGCTGGTCTTCGACGAGGTCGACGTCGGGATCGGGGGGAAGACCGCCGACACGGTGGGGAAGAAGCTCCGCCAGGTCGCCCGGGCCCGCCAGGTCCTATGCGTGACGCACCTGCCGCAGATCGCCGCCTACGCCGACCAGCACCTCCGGGTCGACAAGCACGAGCAGAACGGCCGGACCGCCACCGGCGTGACGCCGCTCCCCCGCGGGGAACGGGTCCGGGAGGTGGCCCGGATGCTGGGCGGCGAGTCGGTCACCGACACGAGCCTCCGCCACGCGCTCGAGCTGATCACCCAGGCGCGCGGGAAGTGAGCCGGGCCCCCGCCGCGGCGCGCGGGGTACAATAGCGCAGGATGGTCGAGCTCCTTCTCCGGAAGCTCTTCGGGTCGAAGCACGACCGGGACGTCAAGCGGATGCGACCGCGGGTGGCCGCCATCGGCGCCCGCGAGGCCGAGCTGCGGGAGTGGCCGGACGAGCGCTTCCGGACCCGGGCCGACGAGCTGCGGCAGGAGCTGGGGGGCGGCGGCGACCTGGACGTCGCCCTCCCCGAGGTGTTCGCCATGGTCCGCGAGGTGGGCCGGCGGCGCCTCGCGATGCGGCACTTCGACGTCCAGCTCATGGGCGGCATGGTGCTGCACGAGGGCAAGATCGCCGAGATGGCGACCGGCGAGGGCAAGACCCTGGTCGCGACGCTCCCGGCGGTCCTGAACGGGTTGACCGGGCGCGGCGTGCACATCGTCACCGTCAACGACTACCTGGCGCGCCGCGACGCCCAGTGGATGGGGCCGCTCTACCACCAGCTCGGGCTCTCGGTGGCGGTGATCCAGCACGAGGCGTCGTTCCTGTACGACCCGGCGTACACGCCGTCCGACTCGCGGTTCCTGGCCCTCCGGCCGTGCGCGCGGCGCGAGGCGTACCTGGCCGACATCACGTACGGGACCAACAACGAGTTCGGGTTCGACTACCTGCGGGACAACATGCGGTTCGCGCTGGACGAGCTCGTCCAGCGCGAGCTGCACTTCGCGATCGTCGACGAGGTCGACTCGATCCTGATCGACGAGGCCCGCACGCCGCTGATCATCTCCGGCCCGACCGAGGAGTCGACGGACCTCTACTACAAGATCGACCGCATCATTCCCCGGCTCTCGCGAGCGGCGACGATCACCGAGGGGAAGCTCCACGAGATCGAGGAGGTCCGGTCGGGGGACTACATCGTCGACGAGAAGGCGAAGACGGTCACGCTGACCGAGACCGGGATCGCCCGCTGCGAGCAGCTGCTCGGGATCGCGAACCTGTACGACCCCCAGCACATCGACACCCTCCATCACATCCACCAGGCCCTGCGGGCCCACGCCCTGTTCCAGCGCGACGTGGATTACGTGGTGAAGGACGGGCAGGTCATCATCGTCGACGAGTTCACCGGGCGGCTCATGCCCGGGCGCCGGTGGTCGGACGGCCTCCACCAGGCGATCGAGGCGCGGGAGGGGCTCCGGATCCAGCAGGAGAACCAGACCCTCGCCACCATCACCTTCCAGAACTACTTCCGGATGTACAAGAAGCTCGCCGGCATGACCGGCACCGCCGACACCGAGGCGGCCGAGTTCGCGAAGATCTACAAGCTCGACGTGGTGGTGATCCCGACCAACCAGCCCCTGATCCGGCTGAACCACCCCGACGTCGTGTACAA
>DASRDR010000023.1:0-6618 GCA_035652475.1 Candidatus Methylomirabilota bacterium
GGGGGTGGGGGTGGTGGTTGGGGACGGGGAGGCGGTGGCGGTGGCCGTGCTCGTCGGGGAGTTGGTGGCGGTCGCGGTGCGGGTCGGCGTGGGGGTGTCGGTGGGGGTGGTGGTCGCCAGGGGGCCGACGTCGGCGGCCTCGCCGGCGCCGGCCCGTGGGGGCGGGGCCGCGGCGCTCCCGGAGCGCAGCGGGCCGCCCACGAGCGACGCCAGGATCAGCGCGGCGGCGACGGTCAGTGCCGCTCGCACCCTGCCCCTGCCCGAGCGCGGCTATCCGACGGGAGGTCGAGACCGCCAGGACGGCGGCCCGGTGGTGTCGTCCCGGGGAGGAACGGCGGGGGAGCTCGGCCGGCGCGCCGTCCCGGGTGGCGCGGACGGGTACCGTCGGTCCATGGGTTCATTGGCTGGCCGGGAGCTCGGCGGGCGCGCTCGAGGACGGCCTGCATCGTCACGCCGACGCTCTCGTCGTCGTCGACGAGCAGGATCGTCGGCGTGCGCGAGTCGGCCTGCGCCGGCTGGCGACGGCATGATTTGGGGCTGGCTGTCGCGGCTCTACCCGCGGGCGTAGCGCGCGCTACGCCGACGAGTACCTGGCGCTGCTCGAGCAGCGCCCCATGCGGCCGGGCGCGCTGTTCCGGGTGGCGCGGGGCGCAGGCGCGGGGCACGCCGGCCGGGGTTCCTCGCACCGCTCGGGACGACAGGCGAGGCCGGGTGGGCGCATGCCGGGCCGGGGTGCTAGACGCCACGGCCGCCGCTGCCGCTGGGGCCGCCGCCGCCGCCGCCTGATCGTCGGGAGACGTGCCAGGTGGGGCTCGTCGCGCTGACCGGCACGCTGGTGCCGGAGAGGCGGACGTGGACGGACCAGCTGATCGTCGTGCCGGGGGCGAGGACGTCGCCCGGGACGGTGAAGGAGCTGCCGCGGGTGTAGGGGTAGTACGGCTTCGCGCCGCCGGTGATCGAGATGGCGAACTCCTCGCTCTGCGCGAGCGGCCGCAGCCAGGACCATTGGAGCGTGGCGCCGTCGCCGACCGAGCCGTCTGGTGGGCCGATCGGAACCGGGGCGGGTGCCAGCGCCGGGCGGGGGGTGGCGGTGGCCGGGACGGGTACGGGCGCGGGCGAGGCCGCGACGGCCGTGGGTGCGGCGGCGGTGGGGCTCGGCGGGGGCGGGGTGGTGGTCGGGCGGCTGGCGGTGGCGGTCGGCGCCGCGGTTGTCGGGGACGCGGCCGGCGCCGGGGTGGGCGCCGGGGGGGCAGGTTCCGCGGGCGGATGGGAGCCGTCGTCGGTTGGAGCGGCGTCGGCCGCGGGGCTGGTCGCGCCGGACGGCGTCGGCGCCGCCGGGGCCGCGCCGGCGTCCGCGGCGGCGGGCGGCTGCTTCGTCGGCGCGGGGGTGGCGGTGGCCGGCGGCGCGGTCGTGGGGGCGGCTTCGGGCGCCGCGGGGGTTGGGCTCGGCTCCGGCGGCGCGGTGCGCCCGGCGCGAGGCCCCTGGGCCTCCTGGGTCGCGACGCCGTCGCGCGCGTCGGCCGTGGGGACGACGACCGTGGGCGCGTCCGATCGCGCGGTGGTCGGCGTGGGCCGCGGCGGCTCGGTGGGCGGGGCCGTGGGCGGAGGGGACGTCGGCTCGGCCGTGGGCTCGGCGGTCGGCGACGAGTCGGATCGGGCCGCGGGCGTGCCGAGGGCGGCGCGGCTCACCACCGCGCTCGGGCCCGCGATGGACGGGTGGGGCGACATGCCGACGGCGATAACCGCTCCGACGCCGACCGAGCCGAACACCACCGCCAGGACCAGGCCCAGGCCTTGGTTCGCGAGCGCGCCTCCGGGGTTTGATCGTGGCCATGGGTCATAGCCGCGCCCGGCACATAGCCTGGCTGCGGGGAGGTTGAGGAACGGTTGGTATGTGCTGCCCGCGCCTATCGGCGAGCGGGCGGACGGGCCGGGCCGCGCGTACGGCGGGGTCCTCGAGCGTGTGGGCGCCTGACGTCCGCTCGGTCGGGTGTTCGCGGCCGCGCTGTTCGCACACCAAACGGCAGCTCTCGGCGACGGCGGTTCGGCACGTCTCGGTGATCGGGGGGCGGCCGCGATGGCCGCGGCGCGGGAGGGAAGGGCCTGCGGCCCTGGCGGGTCGACCGCGCTGCGCGCGGTCCTCCACTCGCTGCGCTCGTTGCGCCCTCCGGGTGACGTGCTCACCCGCTGGTTGGACGAGACGCACGGAGGGTTGCTCCGCAACCGTCCTCAGCCCAGGGTGGGCGACGGCGTCGACAAAGAGCGCTGCCGGAACCGCCCATCCTGGCCTCATTTAGCGTTGCCGCTAACGTCGGGCAGCTCGTGGACGAGCGCCGGGTCGTCGCGCGGGTGGGCGCCTGCTCAAAGACTTCGGGCCCGACGGCTCGCCGAACCGCCGGTCCTCGCGCGGGTGGGCGCCTGCCGTCGACGATGTCCGTCCACTGGTGGATCGCCCGCCGGTCCTCGCGCGGGTGGGCGCCTGGAGACGGACAGCCAGGCCGGCCCGGCCCAGTACCGCCGGTCCTCGCGCGGGTGGGCGCCTGGGTGGCCTGCACCAGGAAGCTGGCCGTTCGGTGCGCCGGTCCTCGCGCGGGTGGGCGCCTGCAACCAGGCGGTCCTGGCGCTCGCCGGCGCGCTCGCGGCCGCCGGCGCGCTCGGGCGGGTCCCCGCGCGGGTGGGCGCCTGCAACCAGGCGGTCTACGGGCGCGACGCGGCGAACGCTGGTCCTCGCGCGGGTGGGCGCCTGGGCGGCGCAGGCCAAGGAGATGCGGCGCGCCAGGCCGGCTCCTCGCACGGGTGGGCGCCTGTTCGCGGTGGGCCGCGCGCTGGCCTTGAGGGCCGCCAGGTCCTCGCGCGTGTGGGCGCCTGCGGTAACCCGGCTGGCAGGCCGCCCGCGCCGACGCCGGGTTCTCGCGCGGGTGGGCGCCTGGGCGGTCGGACGACACTTGCGGGTGGTGGCCGACAGGCTGGTACAGTTCTTGTCGCGGGGTTGTGCGCGCGCCGCGGCGCGGCGTGGCTCCGCAGGAAGGGAAGCGGCGATGGACGTGCTGACGCTGATCCTGGCTGGTGGGGAGGGGAGCCGGCTGAGCGTCCTGGGGGAGAAGCGCGCCAAGCCGGCGGTGCCGTTCGCGGGGAAGTACCGGATCATCGACTTCGCGCTGTCGAACGTGGTCAACTCCGGCCTGTACAAGGTAGCGGTGCTGACGCAGTACCGGCCGCACTCGTTGATCCACCACATCGGGATCGGGGAGCCGTGGGACCTGAACCGCCGTTGGCCGAACGGCATCCAGGTCTGGCAGCCGTACCGGGGGCGGAGCGACCAGGACTGGTACCGGGGGACGGCGGACGCGCTGTACCAGAACCGGAACTTCATCGCCGACTGGGGCTGCGACCGGCTGCTGGTGCTCTCCGGCGACCACGTCTACAAGCAGGATTACCGGCCGCTGCTGGGGTTCCACGAGGACAAGGGCGCCGACCTGACGGTGGCGGTGATGGACGTGCCGGCCGACGAGGTGCACCGGTTCGGGATCATGAGCGTCGGCCCGGACCAGGAGGTGACGGGCTTCGTCGAGAAGCCGCGGCACTCGACGAGCACGCTCGCGTCGATGGGGATCTACGTGTTCAACACGGAGTTCCTGCTGCGCCACCTCGAGGAGGACGCGCGCGATCCCGGCTCGGCGCACGATTTCGGGAGGAACATCATCCCGGGGATGGTGGCGACGCACCGGGTGTACGCGTACCCGTTCCGGGGCTACTGGGTGGACGTGGGGACGATCGCGGCGTACTGGGAGACGAACCTGGCGCTGCTGGACGAGCACCCGGGGCTGGACCTGAACGACCCGAACTGGGTGATCCACACGCGGTCGGAGGAGCGGCCGCCGGCGAAGATCAAGCCGCCCGGAGAGGTGCACAACGCGCTGGTCTCGAACGGCTGCGTCGTGTACGGGACGGTGGTCAACAGCGTGCTGTCGCCGGGGGTGGTGGTCGAGCCGGGCGCGGTGGTGACCGAGTCGGTGGTGATGAACGACACGCGGATCGGGGCTGGCGCGCGCGTCGACCGGTGCGTGTTGGATAAGGAGATCGTCGTCGGGGCGGAGGCGCGGGTGGGGGTGGGCGAGAAGAACACGCCGAACGAGCGGGAGCCGCGCAACCTGAACGTCGGCGTCACGGTCGTCGGCAAGCGCGCGCGGATCCCGGCGGGGGTGGCGATCGGCCGCAACTGCCGGATCGACGCGAACGTGGTCGACGCGGACTTCGTGGGGGCGTCCGTGCCGAGCGGCGGGACGGTGGTGGCCGGGCGCGCGCTGGTCGGGCGGCACGCCGAGCGGCTCGGGCGGGCGGCCGGGGTCGTGGTGCCGGCGAGCTGAGGGGTGGCGTGGTGGCGCTGCCGGGGGGCGTGGCGCTGTTCACCAACGAGTACCCGCCGAACGTGTACGGCGGCGCGGGGGTGCACGTCGAGTACCTGAGCCGCGAGCTGGCGCGGCTGGTGCCCGTCGAGGTGCGGTGCTTCGGGGACCAGGGGTCGGGCGAGGGGAACCCGCGCGTGCGGGGGTACCCGGCGTGGGCGGAGGCGGGGCATGGCACCGACCGGCGCTTCGTCGGCGCGCTGGACGCGTTCCACCGGGACCTGGCGATGGCCCGGGACCGGCTCGACGCCGCGGTGGTGCACTGCCACACCTGGTACACGTCGATGGCGGGGTTCGTGGCCAAGAAGCTGTGGGGTGTGCCGCTGGTGGTCACGATCCACTCGCTCGAGCCGCTGCGGCCGTGGAAGGTCGAGCAGCTCGGCCGCGCCTACGACCTGAGCGCGTGGATGGAGAGGACGGCGATCGAGGACGCCGAGGCGGTGATCGCCGTGTCGGAGGGGACGCGCGCGGACGTCCTGCGGCTGTTCGACGTCGCGCCCGAACGGGTCCACGTGGTCCACAACGGCATCGACCTGGAGCAGTACCGGCGGACGGAGGCGGTGGACGCGCTGGTCAAGCGCGGGGTCGATCCCGCGCGGCCGTACGTGCTGTTCGTGGGGCGGATCACGCGGCAGAAGGGGATCATCCACCTGGTGGAGGCGATCCGGTGGATCGACCGGTCGCTGCAGGTGGTGCTCTGTGCCGGCGCGCCGGACACCGAGGAGATCGGGCGGGAGATGGCGGCGCGGGTGGCCGAGGTGGGCGGGCGGCGCGGCGGGGTCGTGTGGGTGAAGGAGATGCTGCCGCGCGCGGAGGTGGTCCAGCTGTACTCGCACGCGGCGGTGTTCTGCTGCCCGTCGGTGTACGAGCCGTTCGGGATCATCAACCTGGAGGCGATGGCGTGCGGGACGGCGGTGGTGGCGTCGGCGGTGGGCGGCATCCCGGAGGTGGTGGTCGACGGCGAGACGGGGGTGCTGGTGGACCCGGGGCTCGAGCCCGGGACGTTCGAGCCGGCCGACCCGGCGGGGTTCGCGCGCGCGCTGGCGGCGGCGATCAACCGGGTGGGGCTCGACCCCGAGCTGCGCGCCCGTCTGGGCCGGAACGGCCGGCGGCGGGCGGAGGAGCGTTTCGGCTGGGGGGCAATCGCCCGGCGCACGCTGGCGGTGTACGAGGCGGTGCTGGCCGGTTAACGGTCCTTTGCCGACGTACGGCGGGTTGTGCGGGTGTTGAGTGTGGGGCTACCACGATGACGCAGAAAAGCGCCCGCCTGCTCCGGGGCCGCTGGAGGACGGCGCCGCGCGGTTCGATGACCTGTTCAGCTTGCTGGCGCAGCGGCGCGGCTTCCTGCGCCGGCGTGACCCCGCGCGGCGGGTGCGCGAGCGCGGCGAGATGGTCACGGCGGCGCCGGGGTGAGGCTCGGCCGGCGAAGGCCGGCGCCGCCTACCTGGCAGGCTGGAGCGGGCGGACACGTCGTCGCGGGTGCCGTTCAGGCTCGGCTGTCCTTCGTCGGCGAGAAGCACAAATTCTTCGGTGTGCTGCGGTATCTCGAGCGAATGAGAAGATTACGGCAGGTTGCCGACCCCGCGCCATTCGTTGCGGTTGGCCGTGATGTCGATGACGTTGCCATCGGGGTCGAGCACCTTGTAGGAGCCTGCGGGGACGACGCCCTCGACGGCTTCGTTGCGTGCCTTGATGTCGTGCCGGACACTGAGGACGCCCAGCTCACGCAGGCGGAGGTAAAGGCTGGGACCGTCGTCGACGACGATGCCGAAGTGGATCTGCTCGGATCCCTCCGCGGGTGCGGGGGCTGGGCTGTCCACGAACGGCAGGATCGTGAGGTTGAGCGTCTCGTCGCTCAGGTCGACGCCGTTGCCGCGCCAGCCGATCTCCTTGAAGCCGAGGCCGTCGCGGTAGAAGCGAACCGCGCGGTCGACGTCGCGCGAGCGGATCGCGAGGTGGCGGATGCGGGGAATGCCCATCACCTTATCTCCCTGGAAGCGCGTCGGGGACGCCCATGCGGTGGGCGACCGCGCGTGGGACCTCGAACCTAACCTCGGACGAGAGGATACCGAGCGAGCGGTCGGCGAGCGGCAGTTGGACCCGGACGCCGCCCCGACGGTGCGACTCGCGCATCGCCAGGATCGCCTCGAGGTGCGCCACGCCGTCTTCACCCGTGCTGTTAGGCCGCTTCCCGGTCTCGATCACATGGATG